>JAZKEV010000513.1:5035-9281 GCA_040386765.1 Verrucomicrobiota bacterium
CCGCGAGCAAGTCGTCCACGACCCAGCGGTTGGGCACGAGCGTATCGGGCACGCCGGGCGGGTCGACGTTGGCCGCGGGATCGCTGAGGGGCAGCCACTCGCCGGACGGGCCGCCACCGGCTTTGTGCAGGGAGAGTCTCACGCTCGTGCGCGGTCCGCTCAGCAGGTGCGCGCGGCCTTTTGCCCCGATCAACTCCATGCCCCACGGGCCGGCGGCCGCGCTGTTTTTGGTGCGACTCGTAAAGTGCACGTTGAGACCGCGAGGAAAGGCGAACAGCGCCTCGATTTCGTCGCCCGCGATCTTGCCGAGGTCTTCCGTCGAACGCCGCGCATCGGCCCGCTCGATATCGCGGCCCTGATGCAGCACCCGCGCGGTACACCACAACGCCTCCGCACTCGCGAAATAGCGCACGAGGTCGAGCTGATGCGTGCCGAGCACCATCAGATCCTCGCCGCCCGCGCGGCGATCCTGTTTCCCGTTTACCCGAATCTCCAGCAACTCGCCGAGCTCGCCCGCATCGAGCACACGCTTCAGCGCCAGCGTGTCCGGCGAGAGCCGGCCTTGATGCGCGACGGCGATTTTCAAATTTGCCTTCCGCGCCTGCGCGAGCAGGTCGTCCGCGTCCGCGAGGGTTTGGGTGAAGGGCTTCTCGCAATATACATGCGCGCCCACGGCCAGCGCCGCCGAAACCATCGCATGATGCTGATCGGTCCAGCGCGGCGCGACGCCCACAAGCTGTGGTTTCTCGCGCTCCAGCATCTCGCGATAATCGGCGTAGGCGCGCTCCGCCTTGGCCCGATCTTGGGCCTTGGCCCTGCCCTTCTCATCCGGGTCCGAGACCGCGACGACACGTACATCCGCGCGATGAGCAAAGGTCACGTCGAGCCCGTGACCGAAGTTACCGCGACCGGTGTGGCCGATCACCACGGCGGTCCGTGGCGTCACCGCCTTGGTCTGCGCGCGGAGTGCGACCAGCGAGGAGGCGGCGCCAGCCGTGAGACGGACGAATGTGCGGCGATTCATGGGGGGCGGGGGGGTGCGTTTCATTCAGCGACTTCCACCGCTGGATGCAACACCCCGCCGCCTCTACCGCGTACTACCTCGTTTTTGGCGCTTTTGGCTCGTTCCGCTCCGCGCTTCGCACGACGCTTTCGTACTCCCCACGCCATGAAATTCGCCACCGCTTTGCTTTGCGTTTCGCTCTTCTCCACCGCCCCGCTCGTCCGCGCCGAAGTCCCCGTCTTCCGTGATCTCTTCAACGGCAAAGACCTCACCGGCTGGGTTAATGTCAACACCGCGCCGGATACGTGGAGCGTACGCGACGGCATGCTCATCTGCCGCGGCCAGCCCATCGGCGTGATGCGCTCCGACAAGCAGTACGAGAACTTCATCCTCCACGTGGAATGGCGCCACATGGAGCCCGGCGGCAACTCGGGCGTCTTCGTCTGGAGCGAGGGCACCGTCCCCGCCGGCAAGCAACTGCCCAAGGGCTGCGAGGTGCAGATGCTCGAGCTCGACTGGCCCAAGCTCAATCCGGAGAAGAACGGCAACCCCCGCCCCATCGCCTACGTGCATGGCGAGCTCTTCGGCGCCAACGGGCTTACCGTGGTGCCCGATAATCCGCGCGGGGCGCGCAGCATGTCGTTCGAGAATCGCTGCAAGCCGCGCGGCGAGTGGAACACTTACCTGGTTACGTGTATCGACGGCGTCATCAAACTCTCGGTCAACGGGAAGGTTGTGAATGGCATCAGCAAGTCTTCCGTGAAAAAAGGCTACCTCTGCCTCGAGTCGGAGGGCGCCGAGATTCACTTTCGTAACGTGAAGATCATGGAATTGCCCCCGGGCCTCGCGAAGCCCGAGGAGACCGCGCCCGAGGTGAAATGAAATCTTGGATACGCCGGAGGATTTCGGCGTAAGCGTCTGACTCTCCGCGCCTGCCTCCCGCACGGCCTCGCGGTGCTTGATCCAGCCGAAGCGTCTAGCCAGCTTCCGGGCCTCATGGCGCGAGCCACTCCAGCATCCCATCTGTACACGATCGTTCAACTCGAACGCTCGGCTCACGTGCTCAGCCGGATGCGCGAAGAGTTGCGGTCGATGCCCGACTCCACGCGCGCACGCTGGCTGCTGGATCGCAATGAGAAGGCGTTTAACAAGGCCACGCAGAAGATCGAGACGACGCGGGAGAAGCTCAACGCGGCGGGTTCTTCGAGTGTAAAGTAAACGACGACTGCGGTCGCCATCTAGCGCACGTCGGGTTGCGATGTCTGGTTGTAGGAGCGGCTTTACGCCGCGACGCGACCGAGGACGGAGCTACGCCCGCGACCTGCCCCGCCCTTTCTCGCACGATCGCGCCGCACACCCAAACTGTCCGCCGCCCCCTTTCATTGCCGTCCATCTTCATCCTCGTCTTTATCCGCATCATCCGCGCAATCCGCGGTTAAAAAACTCCCCTGATGCGCCCCCATCCATCTACCCCGCCCGCGCTCCTCACCTCGCTCGCATTCCTCGTCTCCCTCCTTCCCTTTCTTTCTCTCGCTCCGACCGCCCACGCCGCGACCACCTCGCCCTCCGGCAGCGCCTGGCCCGAGATCACCCGCGAAAACAAACCCTGGACCCGCTGGTGGTGGCCGGGCAGCGGCGTCGATAAAGCGAGTCTCACCTATCAGCTCGAGCAGCTCGCCGCCGCCGGCATCGGTGGCGTCGAGATCACGCCCATCTACGGCGCCAAGGGCTACGAAGAGCGTTACATCGATTTCCTCTCGCCCAAGTGGATGGAGATGCTCGAGCACACCGGCCGCGAAGCGAAGCGCCTCGGCCTCGGCGTCGATATGGCCACCGGCACCGGCTGGCCCTTCGGCGGCCCGTGGATCGATGAGCCCAATGCCCTCCAGCGCGCCACGCTCCGTGACGGCCAGATCGTCGGCGAGCCGAGCAAGATGCTGGTGAAGCGCGCCGCGCCCGGCGGCGAAGGCCTCGTCGTCGATCCCTACTCGCCCGACGCGCTCCGCAAATACCTCGCGCGCTTCGAGGAACCTTTCGCCAAGTTCCCCCGCGACCTCATCCGCGGCCAGTTCCACGACTCGTTCGAGTATTTCAATGCGAGCTGGACCGCGAAGCTCCCCGTCGTCTTCCGCGAGATGCACGGCTACGACATCCAGCAATTTGCCGCGCATCTCGTCATCCCGCGCGGCGCGCCCCCCTCGACGCTCGATCCCGATACGCTCTCGCGTGTGAAGTCCGATCTGCGCGAGACCTTCGCGAAGCTTCACCTCGACTACCTTCGCACCTGGATCGCGTGGTCGCACGAGCGCGGCTGGAAAGTCCGCAACCAGTCCCACGGCGCGCCCGCCAATCTCCTCGATCTCTACGGCGCGGTCGATATCCCCGAAACCGAGACGTTCGGCTCCACGCCCTTTCCGATTCCCGGCCTCCGTCGCGAGCGCGCCGATATCCGCACCGACAGCGAGCAGGATCTCCCCGAGTCGCTCGTCCTCCGCGTTGCCTCCTCCGCCTCGCACGTGATGGGCAAGCGCTACACGTCCTCCGAGAGCGCCACCTGGCTCCGCGAACACTGGAAGGAGTCGCTCGCTCACGTGAAGCCCGAGCTCGATCGCATCCTCACCGATGGCATCAACCACATCTTCTACCACGGCACTGTCTTCTCCCCGCAGGATGCTCCGTGGCCCGGCTGGCTCTTCTACGCCTCCACCCAGTTCAATCCTAACAACACCTGGTGGGAGGATTTCGGCGCGCTCAATCGCTACATCGCCCGCGTCCAGTCGATCCTCCAGTCCGGCCAGCCCGATAACGACATTCTCGTCTACTGGCCCTTCGCCGATGTCATCGACGACCAGAGCGGCCTCATGAAGATGTTCGGCGTCCACGACGTGAAGTGGATGACCGAGCAGCCCGTCGGCAAAATCGCCCGCCAGCTCATGGAGAAGGGCTACACCTTCGACTACATCTCCGACGCCCAGCTGCAAAAAACTCAAAACCTCGACCACGCCCTCGCGACCCCCGGCAACACGATCTACAAAGTCCTCATCGTCCCCGCCACGCGCCGCATGCCCGTCGCCACGCTGGAGAAGCTCGCCGCGCTCGCCCGCAATGGCGCCCAGATCATCTTCGAAAAACTGCCCGAAGACGTCCCCGGCTACGGCCGTCTCGAAGAGCGCCGCACCCAGTTCAAGGCCGCCCTCGCCAAGCTCGGCCGCCCCTCCGTCTCCGCCGACATCGTTTCCGCCG
>JAZKEV010000514.1:0-4889 GCA_040386765.1 Verrucomicrobiota bacterium
CGCCAAGCAGCACGACGGACGCGGCCTGCATTTGAAAAAAGCCAAACATCTTGGGCGCGAAGTTGGCGGCCCAGTCTTTGCGCAGTTGTTTGTAGCGGCCGTCTTCCTCCGGGTGGTGGCCGAGGACGCGGATCGCGAGGTGTGTGCCGAGGCGCGCGCTCCAGACGACGGCGAGCGCGGCGATGAGCGCGCGGCGGATGGGCCAGCCGGGAGCGCAGGCGGCGTAGAATAGGGCCAGCAGGCCGAAGGAATAAGACCACGCGATGTCCACGATGCCGTAGTTGTCGAAGTGGCGTGCGACGAAGTAGAGCGCGGCGAAGAGCACGCAAAGACCGGCGAGCGCGAGGGCGATGAGGAGAAGCGGGCTCATGGAATGGGATGCTCGGGATGCAGGGCGGCGTCTTTCGCGGCGGCCTCGGCTTTTAGTCGAGTGACCGTGCGCATGATCGGCAGCGTGATGAAGTAGACCGCGGTCATGTAAAAGGGTGCGACGATGGCCCAGCCGACGATGGCGTGGAGGGCGGTGGCGCCGAATTCTTGGAAAAACGCAGCAGGACTTTTCCAGAACATCTCATGCATGTGGCGGAGACTAAAATGGACGTGAGTGGCACCGAGGATGAGTTCACCGAGTTTCACGCAGCCGAAAATCGCGGGGACATGGATGGGCCAGAGCGCTTGGTTGATGAGTTGGATGATGGGCTGATTGAGCCGCAGCAGGAGGGCGACGAGGAAGCAGAGCAGCGTGGTGGTGCCGAGGATCGGAAAGAGCGCGATGCAACTGCCGATGGCGACGGTGAGGGCGATCTTCTCCGGGGTGATGCCTTGGGTGAGCTGGGCGACGATTGGATCGCGCACGCGGCGCTGCCAGAAAGTGCGGGCGGGCGTGGCCGGGGCGGCGAGATCGGGCGAGGTTGCGGGAGTGGATGCGGCCACGCCGCGGACGCTGTTAAGCGAGCACCAGCACGGCAACGCCCAACGCTGCGAGTGCGAGACCGAGGGCGCCGGGGCCGGAGTTGCGCACGGTGAGGACGGCGGAGAGTTTCGTGTTAAGCGGGACGTGGAAGAGTTCGGAGAGGCAATAGATGGCCATCGCGATGTTGCCGAGAAGGAGAATGGCGATGAACCATGCGATGCGAGCGAGGAGCGTTGTCTGTTTGTAAGCGACCCAGACGTAGAACGTGATGAAGCCCCAGTAGGCATCGACGAGGGTGGCGATGAACCATGGATGCGTGGCGACTTCACGCGGGACACTGAAGAGCGGGCATTGGAAACTCGCCCAGCCGGTGACGGCCAGCATGGAGGTCAGGATGACGATGAACAGGACGCGGAGGAAAAGAATCAGCATGGAGTCGGGGTGGGAAAGCTGAGCGACGTGAGAATGGGGGGTAGGCTTAGAAACTGAGATTGTTGGCGCGGGTGTGCAGCGTGTGGACGACGGAGATGTTGCGCAGCGCGAAGGCGGCTTCGCAGTAGCTGAGGTAGTAACTCCATTTACGAATGAAGCGGTCATCGAAGCCGAGGGCCTGGACCTGTTCGAGGCGGGCGCGGAAGTTGTCGTGCCACACGCGCAGGGTGCGGGCGTAGTCCTGACCGAAGTCGTCAACGGCGTGGAGAACGAAGCCGCCGGCGCGGGCGAGCTCGGTGTTGACGCGATTGAGCGAGAGCAGGAGCGAGCCGGGAAAAATGTGTTTTTGAATGAAGTCCACGCCGCGACGGAATTGATCGTAGCGGGCGTCGGGGCACGTGATGAACTGCAGCGCGAGCAGGCCGTCGGGCTTTAGGCAGCGATTCAGGACATCGGTGAAACCGGGTAGGTAACGGTGGCCGATGGCTTCCATCATCTCGATGGAGACGATCTTGTCGTATTGGCCCGTGAGATCGCGGTAATCGCGGAATTCAACGTTCACGCGATCGGCGAGGCCGGCGGCGGCAATGCGGGCGCGGGCGAATTCCAACTGCTCGCGCGAGATCGTGACCGTGGTGACGCGGCAACCGTAAGTGCGCGCGGCGTGGAGCGACCAGCCGCCCCAGCCCGTGCCGATCTCGAGGACATGGTCGGTGGGCTTGAGGCGGAGATGGCGGCAGAGGGCGTCGTTTTTTTCGCGCTGGGCGTCTTCAAGCGTGAACGCGGGTGAAGTCCACTTCGCGGCGGAATACATCATCGAAGGGTCGAGGAAGAGCGCGAAGAAATCGTTGGAGAGATCGTAGTGCTCGCTGATGTTGCGCTGGGCGGTGACGCGGGAGTTAGGGCGGAGAACGTGGCCGATGCGGTTGATCCAGCGGAGAGAATTAAGCGCGACGGTCTTGGCTTGGGCGGAACCGGAGAGGGTGGGCGCGGTGTCGGCGTTGAGGATGAAGAACGCGATCACTGCCGTGAGGTCGGGCGTCTCCCAATCACCGTCGATAAACGACTCGGCAAAGCCGATGTCGCCGGCGAGGGCGCACTTGGTGAAGAATTTTTCGCGGCGGACGCGAATGTAGGCGGCGGCGGGGATGGCGAGTGGCAGGGTGCGGGCGAGGGCGTCGGCGTGAGTGCCGAGGTCGTGCACAGTGCCATCGGCGAGCTCGAGGCGGAGGTGGCCGCGGGTCATCGCGCTGAACGCTTTCAGCACCGAGGCGCGGAAGAACGAGGGTTTGACGCGAACGGGAATGGACGCGGTCGAGGCGGTGGCGGTCGGTTGGCTCATGCGGCTTCGGTGGTGGCGGGCTGTTGGGCGCGCAGGCGGCGCGCGTGGGCGGCGTTGGGGGCCGCGGAGGCGGCGGGCCGGGCGAGAGAAGAATGCGGGCGGTAGAGGTCGCGTTGGTCGGCGGCGCGCGCGGCCTTGGCGAACCAAGGCAGGCGGCGAAACCAGAGGCGGGCGGCGTGCCAGTGGATCAGGGCGATGATGCGGAGGGTGATCGCGGGATACTTCAGTGTGAACCACGCCAGCCGGGAGGCGGTGAGTTCGCGGCGCGGGCCGGCGAGGGTGCTAGTGAGCGTGCGCTCGGCGCCGACGAAGTCGTCGATTTGAATGGAAAGACGCTCGCCGGGAACGCGGAGATTGAAGTCGAAGGCGGTGTCCACGTCGGAGAACGGGGAGACGTAGAAATGCTTGGGCGTGCGGAGGCGAAACGGAGTTTCGCCAGTTGAAGGTTGAGGGCTGAGAGTTGAGGAGTCGGAACGGAATGCTTTGGATAGACGGGTCTCCGGCCCGAGGAAGTAGGGCTTCATCTCCTTAAACGTGTTGGTGACCTCGGCGAGGGAGGCGACGCAGGTGCCGGCAGCGTCGTAGCAGAAGTAGAACGAGACGGGATTGAACAGATAGCCGAAGACGCGCGGAAGGGTTACGAGGACGACGCGGCCGCCGGTGAGATCGATGCCGTGAATGGCAAGGTAGGCGAGGACGCGCGTCTTGAGCGGTGAGGGGCTGGGCGCGAGGGCAGAAGACGGCGGCGTGGGTGAGCCTGCTATGCTGCGGGGAGTGGCGTTATACAGCGGCTCGGCGGTAGGGAGGAAGTCGCGGTCGCGGAAGGAGAAGACGTTGGGGCGATTGAGAGAGAAGAGGGGAAGGCGACGATGCAGTTCGGGGAGTTCGTCCAAGTCGAAGGCGAAGAGGAAAATACGATAGACAAACTGATGCTCCTTCGGCGTGAAGCGGTGATGCATCACGTTACATTCGTAGAGACTGGAGCGCAGGGGCGGCACGGATGAATGCTACGGACCCGGGAGGGCGGCGGATGCCCTAAAATTGAGCTGAATTGTTCGGTCGGCTAGCGTCTAAGCTGGCGGCGCAGCAGCCAGGTGAGGGCGAGGAGGTCCAGAAGCGGGAGGATGGCCATGGTGCGCAGGCCATATTTGGAGACGCCGGCGTGACGGGCACGATGGGCGACGGGAATCTCGCGCACCGTCCAGCCGCCGGCGACGGCGAAGGCGGGGAGGAACGAGTAAAGGGTGCGAATGGGGAGAAACGAGCCGGCGACCTCGCGGCGGAAGAGTTTGAGGGAGCAGCCGGTGTCGCTCACGCCGTCGCGGAGCAGGGCGCGGCGGGTGCGGTTGGCGATGCGCGACATGGCGCGGCGGAGGGTGGAATCGCGCCGGCCGAGGCGGGCGCCGGCGAGCATATCGGCGGTGTCACGGAGAGGCCAGAGGCGTGCGAGCTCGGCGGGAGGATTCTGGCCGTCGCCGTCGAGCATGGCGAACCACGTGCCGCGGGCGTTGTGAAACCCCCACCAGAGGGCGGCGGCCTGACCGCGGTTGCGGGAGAAATTTTCGATCCTGATGGCGGGCCAGGCAGCCGCGGCGGCGGTGAGGGCAGTGGCAGTGCCATCGGTGCTGCCGTCGTCGATGAGGAGAATTTCGACGGAGAGGTTAAGGGGCGTGAGGGCGTCGCGCAGCTCGGCGAGGAGCGGGGCGATGTTGGGAGCCTCGTTGTAGAACGGGATGATGACGCTCAGATCGGGCGACGAGGGGAGGGCGGGTGAGGCCGGGTTCATCGAGGGAAGAGGGATTCGATAAAGAGCGTGAGGTTTTCACCGGTGACGCCCGGTGGCGCCACGGCTGCGACGTGCGCCTGAAGCTCGGCGGCGGGCACGAGGCGGTGGCGGACAGTGCCATCGGCGGTGACGAGAAGCACCGCAGCCGAGCTCGCGGCGCGGAGCATGGCGGCGGGTTGGCGGGCTTTGGACCAGTTGTCGCCGTTGTAGTAGTTGATCGGGCGCTCGAGCACGCGATCGGCGGGCAGGGGATGACGGAGGAACGGCGCACCGAGGGCCTGTGGACAGGACCACGCCCAGAGCCAGATGGGGCCGTGGGTTTCGGGGACGGAGACGAGGGCGAGGGTGCGGGCGTCGGCGCCGGCGAGATCGGCGTCGATGGCGGCGATGGCGTTGCGCGAGCGGGCGCCGGCTTC
>JAZKEV010000515.1:0-4047 GCA_040386765.1 Verrucomicrobiota bacterium
GCACCGCCTGCAGCAGCGCCGCCGGCGTGGTGACGACGACCACCGTATCCGGCGCCGTCGCATGGCTGCGGATCGCGCGCAGACGCGAGAGCACCGTGAGCCGGTCGCTCGAAGCCGCGAAGGCCTCGCGCATATCCCGCGTATCCGGCATCGACTCGGGAAAGACCAGCGTCTGCTGGATCCGCTTGTTGCCCGAAGCCGTATGGAAAAACGCGACGTCCTCTGCGAGATGCTCCGCCGCCTTGAGATTCTCCGTGATCACCAGCCAGACCGGCGCCGGGTGGGCGCGGCAAAGCTCGGCGACGACCGCACCCCGGGCGGGCGGACAGACACCGGTCAGCTTGCTACGCTGGGCGACCGGAACAGGCATGAAGGTCCACTGTGAAACGAGGAATAGCCGGACAGCAAATCGGTAGTTTACGGAAGAGCAGGCGCTTGGGCTGGGGGAGGGCGGGCTTCACGGGGTTCGCCGAGAATCGCAGCCAACCCCAACATATCCCGGAAATAGAGGAGGAAAGGCCTCCCGCCATCCCCGTCGCCCCCCTGTCTGAGAGCGTCCGAAAATTCCCCTGCTCACGCATTGTTCATCATCCTTTGGAGGCTTTTGGCCTCCGCCAGTATGCCGACTCCGGCGCTGTCTCTCCTTTGAAAGTCCAATGCTTCTCCTTCGAGACGGCCGTAAAACGACGAATTTCCTCTTCGTCCAACGGGCGCCAGTCTCGATCACGCTCGAACGCACTCATCTGTTCCGCTGACCAATGGGCAGTGTTCTTCTGGTGCTCGGCGAGCGACTCCTTGTTTGCACCTCCGCTGGAACACGGACTCGCCAACTGCACGGCATCGTCTTCCCATCCGCATACCGCGCATATCTCATACGAGCCGTAAGAATCTCCGCCGACCGTTCGGAAACCGCAACCTGGGCATGCAAGCGTCATATTTTCAGAAAGTCACCTGGCGAGGTGGCCTTGGCAACGGGTTCGGTTCCGCGCTCTGAATGTCGCCGCAGCCTTGGCGAAGGCGCACTCCAGACCATCCCAACTGATCCCAGCCAATCGCGGAATATCCCGGATATAGAGGAGGATTTCGCACCGCCGATCCCGCCGCGTCCTCGCCTCGGAGGGTAAAAAAATCCGCCGCTCACCCATAATTTCATCATCCTTTTGTTCAGATTTCCACGTCCCCCCACTATACCTTGGGCCGTTCGTCATGTCACCCCGTCCATTCCGCCCATTCCGTCCATTCCGTTAAATTTTATGATCGGGCCATTTGGTCCAGCGCTGCGCCGCGGCCGGTCCTCAACGGGTATTTCGAAAACCCGCCCTTTAGCTGCGCGTGTGTCGTTGGCTCAGGCGCCTTGTTGGGCCGCTCTCTTCTTCTTTCACTTTAGATAGAGGTGATCACGACCCTGATCCCAAAGGACACCCCACAAACCTCGCAAGGCGGCTCTGACCTCTTCAACTGGCATGGCCAAACCTTGGGCGACTTCTTCTGTGGTCTTTGCTCCGCGTAGCACGCAAAGCCCTATCGCACGCTGCAGGGGTGTCCGACTGGGCCAGTCGTCGATCAGACGCAGGAGGACCGATTCTTCCTCTGGTGTCGGAACTGGGAACGGCGCAACAGACATTCTCTTCTGCTGAACGTTAAAGATGAGCCCCGCCCGCTACAATGGCGAAGGCGGACGGGCCTTGCGAAAACTCAGCGGGTCCAAGCGTTGGTTCTGGCGGCTGGTTCGGCTTTCCTTGCTCGGGCCTCATATCGTATGCCAATGAGCGAGAACCTCGCGATACTGCATCGGTAGCAACTTTTTTGCTTCTTCAGGAGAGGCGTAAGTGGCGTCTTGCACAACCTCCCATGATGCATTGCAGGAGAATCGATAAACGAACTCAGACTTTTCGTAGCGAGCGATAGCCAGCCCAAACACGGCTTCTACCTCGTCGCCGCCCGACACGATACCAAATGGTCTTTCGCCGGACCACGCCCATTCCAATATCTGCGCACCATCAAGTGAGGAAGGCGGCATCTCTTCCCTGAATTTTTCCGCGCTATCAGCATTACCGGAATCGGAGGTCCCGGCGGCCTTGTCCTTCGTTGCCAATATAGGAGTGTGTCTAGCTCGTCCGGATTGCCTTAAGGCCCATCGGAGCAGTTCGTCCATGAATCGCGCGGAGAGGTCGGCAGAAAGGCGAGCGTATCCGCCACCTCGAAGACGCCCGCCTCGCGCGCCTGCTGGTCGAGCAGGAAGCCATGCCCGGAGCCGTAAATCGCGACGACCCGGTCTTGGGGCCGTTTCGCGAGTGCCGTCACATTGTTGAGGATGTAGAGATTGCGGGCATACCAACTTCCCACCCAGTTGGCGCCCGGATTGGCGGCATTGTCCCCGAGCCGCGCGATCTCGTAATAAATCTGGTGCGTCGCCCCCGTGCGCATGGACTTCGATGCACGTTGTATCCATGGAACGGATGCGGACGAAGCCCCGGCCGGCAATTTTCTTGAACAGGTGCGCCCACAATCCCGCCTGGCACCAGCGACGCCAGCGCGTGTGCACCAATTGCCACGGGCCGAATAACGCGGGCAGATCGCGCCACGGCGCGCCTGTGCGCACGTTCGTCGCCAAGCGATCAGATCGATTTTTTTAGCTGCTTCCACAGCGGTGCGAGCACCCTGAGCGGCGCGTTGGGGACAACGCGCAACGGATCCGTTTTACAGATTGTTTCAAGAATTCCGGCCCGATCTTTTGGCTTTCGTGCTCGGCCCGCCCTCGACGTCTCATTTTTGCCGACGCCGGCGATTTCTCCCTTGCCGTGGGATGTCGCGGGCCACGACTCTCGCTCTCAAGCGCGTCGGTTTTGACGCGAAAAATCGGCATCTCCAGCTGCCTCCCCCATGACCTACACCCAGAGTTTATTCCCTCGTTCCTTCCGCGCAGCTGCCGCATGCGCCCTCACGCTGCTCTGCTGGACTGCCCCGGCGGAGGCGCAGGTTTCATTTACGGGCACGACGTACACGCAAGACTTCAACACGCTGGCGACCACGGGCTCGGCCAATACTTGGACCAATAACTCTACGCTCGCCGGCTGGTCGCTTTTCAGAGGCTCCGTTACGCCAACGCCAGTAACTACTTACCGGGCGGATAGCGGGAACTCGAGTACAGGAGCCTTCTACAGCTTCGGTTCCACGAGCACGTCAGATCGGGCGCTCGGGAGCTCGGGATCAGGCGGGCTCGGGACGGCCTACATGGCCTTCGCGGCGACCAACGACACCGGCAGCACTATTTCTTCCTTCACGCTGGGCTATAGCGGTGAACAGTGGCGGGACGGCGGTGCGGCGACTCCCATTTCTCAAACCATGGTCGTGCAGTATGGCTTCGGTACGAGCTTCTCGGCGGTCACGGGGTGGACCACGGCCGGGTCTGGTTTCAATTTCACCAGCCCGGTCTTTGCGAACCTGAGCGCAGGCGCCGCAGTCGATGGCAACGTGGCGGGAAAGACGACCGGTTTGGGTGGCACCATCAGTGCAAGCTGGACCTCTGGCGCCACCCTGTGGGTGCGTTTTATCGAAACAAACGATGCAGGAAACGATCACAGCCTCGCCATCGACGATTTTTCCCTCTCGACCGCTGCCATTCCGGAGCCGGGCACCTACGCGGCGATTATTGGCGGCCTGGCCTTGGCCGGCGCGATTTACCGTCGCAGCCGCCGGCCGTCGCGCGGCTAAAGCCGATAATCAGTCCGACTCGCATCCTCGATCTCGGAGTCGGCTATGCCCGGCGCAGGCGCAACGTGCTCGACGAATACGCCTTTCGCTTCGGATCCACTCCTCGGCTGGTATATGCAGAAAAGCCCGTCAATGCGACCATCACGTTCCGCTACCGCCGGCAAGAACGCTTGAGACAGGACGGCGCGCTCGGCCTGCGGCGTGCCCAAAACGAAACCGTGCCGCGAAGGGCGCTTGGGTAACGCGTGGGTCCATCGGGCGGTCGGCGCATCACGCGACCGGCGCGCCGGCCCTTTGCCAGCGTTCCAAGGCAGCCTGAATCTCGAGGAAGCG
>JAZKEV010000516.1:0-2085 GCA_040386765.1 Verrucomicrobiota bacterium
CCCCGTGATGCCAAAGACCGCGATCGCCGTGATCAGCCCATCTTTCGGGAAGTTAAAAGCGAACCCCTCCGCCAGATCGGCCAGCGAAAAACTCCCCGGCTGCCGCACCATGATCACCGCGCAGAGCAGCGTGAGCAGCGTGAAGAGCCCGACCTTGATCGTCGCGAGCTTCTCGATCCGCCCGTAGTGCCCGCCGAGCAGGATCGCCAGCGAGAGCCCCAGCAGCAGCATCACCCACACATTGATCGAGATCGCCGGCACGAGCTGATTCAGCACCCACGACACGCCGGCAAACATCGCGCCGACCTGGAAGAACGAGAGAAACGTCATGATCACCCAGGCCCACACGACCCAGTTGATGCCGCCGACCCGCGGCCCCGGCACGGTGTTCAGCCCCTCCGCGCCCGTCTGTCCGGTCGCGATCACATACCGCCCAAATTCCGACTGCACCGCCGGCTTGATCAGGCAGCTCAACGTGATGATCCACAGCGCCACGTAGCCCACCTCCGCACCGAGCGTCGTCGTCGCGATGAGCTCCCCCGAGCCCACAATCGACGCCGAGAGAATCAGCCCCGGCCCGATCCGCCGCAACGTCGAGAAAAACGTGCTCGGCGGCTCGATGACCTCATCGGCCTGAAACTGGTACGGATTGCGCGGCGCAGCAGACGAGACTTCGGCACGCGGGGTAGCGGTCGGGGTGGAAGACACCCGCGCACTCTGGCGACACTCCCCGCCCGCGAGCAACGGGTTTCTTACGCGGACCCGTGCGACGCACGCCCCCTCCGTACGCCTTACGGGCGTCCAACCCCCAGCGTCCCCTCGAGCTTGCTCAACTCCAGCTGGAGCTCGGGTTCTCCCGGCGGCAGGAGCGTACGCGCCACGCGGATCGAGTCCCGCGCCGCCGCCATATCCCCCGCTTTGGATTGAACGAAGGCCAGGCTTACGCGAATCCTGAAACTCTCCGGAAAATGCTGCGCCCCGGCCTCGAGCAATTCGCGCACCTCCTTCGCGGGAGCACCGGGCACCGTCATGGCAATGACTCCCAGATTTTCGTAGGCCGGTTGAAACCGCGAATTCAGCTTCAGCGCCCGCTGCAGATGAGCCAGCGGCTCGCTCAAATCGGGTTTACCCAGTCTGAACTGAAACGTCTCCTTCCGGGTCAGCGCGAGTTGGGCGAGCATGAAGTGCGAGAGGAAGGTCGCGTTGGGCAGCTGCGCCGCCGTGGCAAACTGCTCCCGCGCTGCACTGAGGTTCCCGGCGACAAGGCTGCACGAGGCCAGCCCTTCGTGGACGCGCGCATCCTGCGGCATCGCCACCAACGCGCGTTGAAAATGAGGCTCGGCATCCGTGCCCCGGCCGGAACCCACGAGGAGATTGCCCAGCGCGAGATCGGCCGCTCCCGCCGGCGCCTTGGTCAGCACAAAGCCCTTCTCCACCGAGCTCCGGTCAAAGGGGTATTGCCGGTTGTTAAACTTCCGCTGATCGAGATACTCCTTGAGCCTCCGCTCCAGATCGCCCTCCGAAACTCCGAGCGCGCTGTTCATATCCTGCAGGAAGCCGCGATCCGAAGGCGGCGTCGCAAGGAAGCCGCTGAAGAGCAAGTGGCCGTTCGGTCCATTGGCGAACAGGAGCGAATGCACCAGCGCCCAGGCCTGGCAGTAGAATACCTGCGTCTGCTCGCCATGCTTCCCATTGAACTGCACCCCGTCGACGGCCAGCATCTGAGCCACGGGCACCGGCTTCGCGATCTTGATGAAGCGAATGAATTCCGGCCGCGGGCTCCCCAGCACAAACGAATTTCCGCTCAGCCGGAAATTGCCCATCACCTCTGCCAAGCCCTCCTCCATCCACAACGGCAGGGGCCGCGCCGCTGCCGTCAGGTGCCAGTGCACTGCCTCGTGGAAAATAATTTCGCGCACGTCGTCGCGCGCCCCCTCGATCGCAATCGCGATGGTATTGCGCGCCGGCACGCGCACGAAGAATCCCGCCACCAGCGACGGTTTCCCATTCTCCATCGGCTTGAAGGGCCGCAGCCGCCGGTCGCTGCGGAAAAGCACAAGCGTCACCGGATCGACCGCCGTTTCC
>JAZKEV010000517.1:0-33757 GCA_040386765.1 Verrucomicrobiota bacterium
CGGCCAGAGCGTCCTCGTGCTCACCTTCGGCGCCGCCGGCAAGATCGTCTACAAACCGCGCTCATGCTGGATGGAGCAGATGCTGTTCACTCTGCAGGCATGGTGCGCGCAGCGCGATCCCGCGCTGGAGTTCAAAGCGGTCGCGATCCTCGACCGCGGCCACTACGGCTGGATGGAGTTCGTGCCGGCGCGCGACTGCGCGGATCTCGCCGAGGTCCGGCGGCACTTCCGCAGCGGCGGGCGGCTCGTTGCGCTGACGTACGCTCTCGCCGGGGAGGATTTTCACGTCGAAAACCTGATCGCGCACGGCCCGCACGCCGTGGTCGTCGACGCCGAGTTGCTGCTCACTCCCCTGGTCGACGAGGCGGCCGGCGCGGCGTCTTCAACCGCGAGCGCGCAAACGGTGGCGACGTGGCTGCCCTCGGTGGCCTCCACGCAACTGCTGCCGCAGTGGCGGGCGCCGCGCGCGGGTGTGCTGATCAACGCCAGCGGCATCGGCAGCGATATCTCCGGCGCCCCGCTCGCCCACGATGGCTGCCACAACATCCCGCGCCTGGCCGGTCGCGAGATCGCCTGCGACGACTATGTCGAAGACATCGTCGCGGGCTTCTCGCAGCTCTACGATTTTCTGCTCGCGCATCGCCCCGCGTTGCTGGCGGCGGATGGTCCGCTCGCGGCGGCGGCCCAGCATCCGGTCCGCTTCCTCCCGCGCTCGACCGATACCTACGGCAAACTCCTCCACCTCGCGCTGGACCCGACGAAACTCACCGAGGGCACCCAGCGCAGCCTGGAGTTCGAGCCGCTCTATCGAAAATTGAGCTCGGTCCCGGCCTCGCACGCGCCGGTGGAGCACCGGTTTGTGACCGCTGAGATCGCGGCGCTGGAGGAAGGTGATTTTCCCTATTTTCAGACCTCCGCGCATAGCCGCGATTTGCCGTTGCCCGATGGCACCGTGCTCCGCGGCTATTTCGCGCGCAGTGGTCTCGAGCGGGCCGAAGAACGGCTGCGTCTCCTCTCCCCGGCGGATCGCGCGCGGCAGTGCGCCACCCTCCGCGCATCCTTCCACCTCGCGCGAGCCATCGATGGCCCGCCGCGGGTGCATCGCATCGCGGCTCCCGCCCGTGGCGCCACGGCTTCGCCCGTCCACGACGACACGCTGCGGGTGGCGGTGCGCGAGATCGTGCGCGCCCTCGAGGCCTCCGCCTTGCGCAGCCAGGGCACCGCCACATGGATCGGGCCGCAATTGATCCCCGCGACGGAGCGCTATCATGCGCAGCCGCTCGGCCCCGGCCTCTACGACGGTCTCGCGGGCATCGCGTTGTTTCTCGCCGCGGCGGCGCGGATAACTGGCGATGCCGCAGCCTCCACGCTCTCCGCCGAGGTTAATGCTACCTTGCGCGAGATGCTCCTCTCGCGTGGGCCAGCCGCCGACCTGCAGCACGCAGGGATCGGCCTCGCCGGCGGCCTCGGCGGCGTGCTCTACGCGCTCACGCACTGCGCGCTGTTGAGCGATGATCCCGCGCTCGCGCACCTCGCGGGCAATGTTGCCGCACGCATCACGCCCGCAGCCATCGCCGCCGATGCCTCGCTCGATCTGCTCGGTGGCAGCGCGGGCGCGATCATGGCCCTGCTGGCCCATCACGCTGCCACGCCCGACTCCACCGCACTCGAGCGCGCCCACTCCGTCGGCGAGCACCTGCTACGACAACGCACGCCTCACGCCAGCGGACACCGCGTGTGGCGCACCCGGGGCAGCGTGTGCCTGACGGGCTTCTCCCATGGCGCCGCCGGTTATGCCTGTGCGCTGCTCCGGCTGCACGCCGCCACGGGAGAGCCATCGTTCAAGGCGGCGGCGGAAGACGCCATCGCGTACGAGAATGGCCGCTTCGATGCCGCCGAGCGCAACTGGCCCGACCTCCGCACGGAATCGCGTCTCGTTTCCTCGACCACCTTCAAGCACTCGTGGTGCCACGGCGGTCCCGGCATCGCTCTCGCCCGCCTCGCCACGCTCGACGTGCTCGACACCCCGCGCATCCGCGCCGATATCGCCGCCGGCCTGGCCGTGGCGCAGCATCAACCGGTGGCCGATGTCGACCAGTGCTGCTGCGGCAACCTCGGCCGGGCGGAGATCCTCGATTTCGCCGGGCAACGCTTGCGCGACCCTTCCCTGCGCCTCCATGCCCGCCAGCTGGCCGGAAGCGTTCTCACCCGCGCCCGCGCAGAGGAAGGTTACGGGTGCTTCCACGCCCTGCCGCGCAGCATTCAGAGCCCCGGCTTCTTCCAAGGCCTCTCCGGCATCGGCTACGCGCTCCTCCGCCTGCTCGCCCCGCACGAGTTGCCCGCCGCGTTGTGCTTCGCCGCTCCCGCCCGCGCGCCCCTCGCCTGCTCCACGCCGGCCGCGCTCGCCCACTCTCGTTAGCAAAACCAAAAAACAGGACGCCTCATGAATCAGAACTCACAATGGACCCAGGAAAAATGGCAGCAGACCACCGCCGCACTGATGCGCCGCGCGTCCACCGACGCCGCCTTCCGCCAGAAATGCCTCTCCGATCCGCGCGGTGCGATCAAAGAGGTCAGCGGGCTGGACATGCACCCCAACGCCAAGATCCGCTTCTCCGAACCGGCCGAAGGCCTCGTCCTCACGCTGCCCCCGCTGCGCACCAGCGCCGAGCTCTCCGACAAGGAATTGGAGCGCGTCTCCGGCGCGGGTGGCACCTGGTCGTGGTTGCTCAACTACTGCTAAGCGCGCCAAGCTACTCCTTACCTCGCCAAGGCCGGTCTCACGACCGGCCTTCTTCTTTGGCAGAGATACCGCAGCGAGATGCGTACGCCACGCATCACGCCCGCCCTCTGCCCATCCGGCCCCGCCGCGCCCATCCGCCTCAAAACGTACTCGCGACCCTCCCCCACCTCGCGTTACGTTTCCGCGCATCCCACTGCCCATGCACCGCTTACTTCTCTCGCTGCTCGTTCTCGCCTTCTGCTCCGCCCTGCACGCCCAGTTGCCGCCGTTGATCCCGCGCGATGTCCTCTTTGGCAATCCGGAGCGTTCGTCGCCCAAGCTCTCGCGCGACGGCAAGCGTCTCGGCTGGGTCGCGCCTGACAAGAAGAACGTCCTCCAGGTCTGGGTGAAGACCATCGGCGGCACCGACGACAAGATCGTCACCGCCGACAAGAAGCGCGGCATCCGCCAGTTCTACTGGGCGCACGATAACCGCACGCTCCTCTACATCCAGGACGCCGATGGCGACGAGAACTGGCACCTCTACGGTGTGGATCTCTCCACCGGCAACGTGCGCGACTACACGCCCTTCCAAGGCACGCGCGCCGGGCTCGTCGCGATGGAAGCGGAGTTTCCCAACGAGCTCCTGCTCACGCTCAATGTCCGCGACCGCCGTCTCTTCGACGTGTACCGCCTCGATCTCCTCACCGGCGCGCTCGTCCTCGACACCACCAATCCCGGCGACGTCGCCGACTGGAATGCCGACGCCAAGCTGCAGGTCCGCGCCGCCAGCGTCTCGACTCCGGAAGGCGGCACTGAAATCAGGCTCCGCCGTGATGCAAAATCGGAATGGCAGACGTGGATCAAAGTCGGGCCGGAGGAGATTCTCAGTTTCGATGGCTTCACCGCCGATGGGCAATCGGGTTACCTTACTTCGTCGATCGGGTTCGATACCGCACGCCTCGTGCGTCGTCCGCTCGAGGGCTCCGGCGAGGCGATCATCGCCGCCTCCGATCAGGTCGATGTCGATTCGATCATGGCCAATCCGCGCACGCGCGTCGTGGAAGCCGTGGCGTTTTCGCCGGGCCGCACGCAGTGGGTCGTCGTCGAGGACTCGATCAAGGCCGACTTCGCGGGCATCGCGAAGCTCAACGACGGCGATTTCCAGATCGTGAGCCGCGATGCCGCAGACCGCACGTGGCTCGTCGGCTTCACGTCCGACCGCGGGCCGGTGCGCTATTACACGTGGGATCGCGCGGCGAAGAAGGGTGAGTTCATGTTCAGCTCGCGTCCGAAGCTCGAGAATCTCCCGCTCGCCGGCATGACGCCCGTCGCGATCAAGGCCCGCGATGGCCTCACGCTGCACTCGTACCTCACGCTGCCGCCCGGCCTGCCGCCGAAGAATCTCCCGATGGTGCTCCTCGTGCACGGCGGACCTTGGGCGCGCGACACCTGGGGCTACAATGCCACGCCGCAGTGGTTCGCCAATCGCGGCTACGCCTGCCTGCAGGTAAATTTCCGCGGCTCCACCGGCTACGGGAAAAAATTCCTCTACGCCGCCAACAAGGAGTGGGGCCTCGCGATGCACAACGACCTGCTCGACGCCGTCGACTGGGCGGTGAAGCAGGGCTACGCCGATGCGAAGAAGGTCGCCATCTTTGGCGGCTCGTACGGCGGCTACGCGGCGCTGGCGGGCGTGACATTCACCCCCGAGGTCTTCGCGTGCGCGGTCGACATCGTCGGCCCCTCCAACCTGAAGACCCTGATCGGCTCGATCCCGCCCTACTGGAAACCGATGCGCGCCGTCTTTGACGTGCGCATGGGCAATGTTGACGATCCCAAGGACGCCGAGCTCATCCGCAACGCCTCGCCGCTCTTCAAGGCCGACAAGATCGTGCGCCCGCTCCTCATCGGCCAGGGCGCCAACGACCCGCGCGTGAAGCAGGCCGAGTCCGAGCAAATCGTAAGCGCGATCGAGAAGACCGGCGGCAAGGTCACCTACGTGCTCTACCCCGACGAAGGCCATGGCTTCGCCCGCCCCGAGAACCGCATCGACTTCAATGCCCGCGCCGAGCTGTTCCTCGCGAAGCACCTCGGTGGCCGCGTCGAGCGGATGGAAGGCGACTCGTATCCGGGCTCGACCGCGATCGTGAAGGTCGTCGGCGAGAAGTAGGCCGGCACGCCAGAAGACCAGGACGGAAAACCACGGCAAGGCGAAGGGCTTCGGCCTGCGTATCACGCTTAGCCCTACATCACGGGCCACCCGCAGAGACCGGAGGTTTTGAACAGGAAGATCGGGAAGGACGGGAAAAAAGACAGAGATGCAGAATGCATTTCTTCCCGCTCTTCCCGATCTTCCTGTTCAATTTTGTTTTAGTCCGGGGGATGTCGGTCCGACGCACCACGCCCGCTTTGTGATTGGAAACACGGTCGGCACCCCTCAACGTTTGGCCATGCCCCACCGCTCCCACTTCCGGCGGCACCGCGCGATCACTCCCGCGCAGTATTGGTTGCCGCGTCTCGTGCTTGGGTCGTGCGCTCTCGTTGGCGCATTTTCGCTCGGTGTGTTCTTCGCTCAATCGCCGTGGCATGCCGCGCTCATCGCGGGCTCCGTCACGGTCCCGGCGGTGATCGCGCTCGTGGCCTTGGGTTGTTTCAGCGGGTGGCTGCTCGCCCGCCTGCGCAATGGCTTCTCGTTCTTGGAGGCGCACTACGACCTCGGCCGCTTCATGCAGAAAAACGCTTCGTTCCGCGCCGCGCGCCGCAGCATCGTGCGGCACGACGACTGAGGCCGCCGCGCGCCTGCCTCCATCCATGGCCGCCAAATCGCGCAAGAAAACCTGGCGCGAGAAACTCGCCGCCGACCACGACCTGCCCAAGGTCATCGCGCTCGAAGCGAAGAAAGCCGCGCGCTTCGGCGGCGCCACGATGGCGATCCCCGCGCCGCGCGAAGTCGATGCGCTGATGCGCACCGTGCCCAAGGGCCGCCTCACCACGATCAACGAGCTGCGCACCGCCGTCGCGAAACAGCACCGCGCCGCCGTCGGCTGCCCCATCACGACCGGTATCTTCGCCTGGATCGCCGCCCACGCCGCCGAGGAGGATGCCGCGGCGGGCGCAAAGACCGCGACGCCCTACTGGCGCACCCTCAAGAACGGTGGCGAGCTCAACCCCAAGTATCCCGGCGGCATCCCCGGCGTGAAAAAGAAACTCGCCGCCGAAGGCCACGCGTTTGTCCAGAAGGGCCAGCGCACCTTTGTCCGCGATTTCGAGCAGTCGCTCCACTCGCCGCCTGCTCCCCCTTGTAGCGGCGGGATAGCGCCTACGTACGCCATCGGCGGTCATAGACCGCCGCTACATATATCAATCTAGGGCGGCTACCCCCGCCGCTCTGCCCCGCCGCATCCACGCAATTCCGCTCGCCTTCTCAAAAGGCCGTCGCGTTGACTGCGTCTGCTGAAATGGTGAACCCGTCCGATTCCGCTTCCCCGCCTGCAGGCGCTTCCGAGACCTACGCTGCCGGCAGCGCCCGGGTGGCTTCGGCGGCCAATGCGGACTGGTTTGCGAAGGAAGTGCACGCGCACGACGGGCGGCTGAAAGCCTACCTCCGCGGCGTCTTTCCCGGGGTGCACGATGTCGACGACCTCGTGCAGGAGTCCTACGTGCGCGTGTGGCTGCGGCAGACGCGGCAGCCCATCGCCTCGGTGCGCGCCTTTCTTTTCAAAGTCGCCCGGCACCTCGCGCTCAATTCGCTGCGCCATCAGAACGCGTCGCCGTTTATTGCCGTCACGGAAACGGCCGTGTCGCGTGTGGTAGAGGATAGGCCCAGTCCCGCCGACCAGGCCTGCACGGATGAAGAACTCACGCTCCTTTTCGAGGCGATCGACGCGCTGCCCGCCCGCTGCCGCGAGGTCTACATCCTGCGCAAGCTCAAGGGACTGTCGCAAAAGGAAATCGCCGCCAAGCTCGGCATCTCCGAGCAGACCGTGGAAACGCAGGTCGTCCGCGCCAATCATCGTTGCGAGGCCTTTCTCCGCGCGCGCGGCGTGCTGCGCACCTGATTTCCGACGCCCCCCCCGATGAAACCGTCATCCACTCCCATCAGCGAAAGCAACCGCGAGATCGAGCTCGCGGCCTCGCGCTGGATCGGCCGGCGCGATGCGGGGATGACCGCGGCCGAGCAGCGCGAATTCGAGGCGTGGCGCCGTGCCGACCCGTGCCACGCGCAGGCCTTTGCGCGCCATGAGGCGACGTGGCAGCGCTTCGACCGGCCCGCCGGGGCGGGCAAGGCGGAGGAGTTGATCGCCGCGCTTGAGCAGAGCCAGGCGCGGCGTCGCAGCCGCAGACGCGCCTCTACGGTTGTCGTTAGCTGCCTCGTGCTGGCCAGCGCGCTGAGCCTCGTCTGGCAACGCACCGCCACCACCACGCCCGCACTAGCCCCGCGCCTCGCGGAAACCCGGCCAAACGGCGGCGCGGTCGTCGTGGTGCCGGAGAAGCGCACGCTGCCGGATGGCAGCATCGTCGAGCTGAAGCGCGGCGCCGATCTCGTGGTCGAGTTTACCGCCGCCACGCGTCGCGTGGAGCTGAAGCAGGGCGAGGCGCTCTTCCAGGTGATAAAGGACCCGAGCCGCCCCTTCATCGTCAGCGCCGGCGGGGTGGCGGTGCGCGCGGTCGGCACCGCGTTCAGCGTGCAGTTCGAGCGCAACGAAGTGGGCGTGCTCGTCACCGAGGGCCACGTCGCCGTGGAAACGGCCGCGCCTGCGCTTTCCGCGTCTTCATCCTCTTTCACGCCCTCCGCCGCTCCCTCCGGCACAGCAACACCCGCCACCACACCCACCAGCGCCAGCGCACCGACGCCCGCATCCGTGTCCGCGGCCACGCCGACGCCCGCGAGCACGCCCGCGCCTGCTGCGGACACCACGCTGCACCTAACCGCCGGCCAGCGCACGGTCGTCGTCCCTGCCGCGGCCACCGCCCCCCTCATCCAAAGCCTCTCCGCCGCCGATCTCGCCGCCCAGCTGGCGTGGCGCAGCCCGCGCCTCGAGTTCACCTCGACGCCGCTGCAGGAGGCCATCGAGCTTTTCAACCGCTATGCCGCCGACTCCGGCTCGCCGCGGCTCGTCATCGAGCCCGCCGACGACTCGCTCGCGCAACTCGAGGTAAGTGGATTCTTCCGCGCCAATAACGTGCCCGCGTTCCTCCACCTGATCTCGCAGACCCTCGGCGTCACCGCCGAGCCCCAAGGCGACCGCATCGCCCTCCGCCGCGCGCGGTAGATTTGGAAAAGGGAGCCAATGCCCGGTTAGGCCCCCTGCAAGGAAGGTGGCCTGCCTTGCTAACGGCGATTTCCCAAACAGTTCCTAACCTAACTCGCCCGTCGCACTCCAAGCCCCTCACCACGCCAGGCAAACCGCCTTGGAGGTGCTGCGCAGGAAAACCTGGGCGTCGCTCAGCGCGATGCTGGCCCATACCTTGCCATCGATGGGTTTTGCGGTGGCGAGCTCTTGGTAACGCTCCTTGGTCGGCTCGACCAGCACCAGCCGGCCCGCATCGCTCGTCACGAGCAGTTTTCCGCCTGCGAGGATGGTCTGGCCCGGTCCGAAGCCCACCTGCTCCCACTGTACCTTGCCCGTCCGGATATCGATGCACTTGAAGGCTGCGCGGCCGTACTCGCCGTGCCCGTAGTGGCCATACATGAACCCATCCACCACCACCGCCGTGCTCCAGTGGGCGGCCGTGTCGCGATTGCCCGGGCTGCGCCAGATTTCTTCGACCGACCACACGTCGCCCTTGCGCGTCACCTTGCACGCGCCACCGCCCACGCCGTAACCGGCGCTGCAGTTCACGATATCCTCCCACACCACCGGCGACGCCGCCGTCGCAGTGCGATAGGGAAAGGGATAGTGCCACAGCTCCTTGCCGTTCTGCGGGTCGCGCGCCACGACGCCTCGCTCCACCATGAAGAGCAGCTGCTCCTTGCCGTGGATCTTTGTCAGGATCGGCGTCGTGTAGGTCTGGCGGTCGGTGCCCGCCTTCCAGATCACCGCGCCCGTATCGGCGCGAAACGCCAGATAGGTCTGGTCCTTTCCGCCACCCGCCACATAGACGCGGTCGCCCACCACCAGCGGCGAGGCCGCGTTGGACCAGTGGATCTCCTTGCCGTCAAAATTCTTCACGAGGTCGTGCTTCCAGAGCACCTTGCCCGTCGCCGCATCGAAGGCCCACAAGTCGAAGCCGCCGCCAAGCACGAAAACCCGTCCGTCCGCATAGGACGGCGTCGCGCGCGGTCCGTCGCCCCCATCGTTTTTCGGGGCGCCGCGGTCGCCGCCTTTGGAATACTCCATGACGCCGAGCGGCACGCGCCAGAGCTCTTTGCCGGTCTTCCGGTCGACCGCGATGGCCGTTTCCTTGCTCTTCGCCCCGATCACGAGATACGCCCGCCCATCGCCTGTCACCACCGAGCCGAAGCCGCCGCCCGTCGGGATTTCCCACACGCGTTTCGGCCCGGCCGCCGGCCACTTCTCCGGCAGCTTTTCCGAGGTCTTTCGATCATGGTTAGGCCCCGCGATCTGTGCCCACTCGCCGGCCCAAGCCAGCGAACCAGCCCCCAGACAGCCCGCCGCCACAAACGCCGCCAGTGTAGTTGTTTTCATGATACGAGCCTCGGGCTGTCTTACTTTTTCGCGATGCAATAAAGGTGCGTGCCCGTGCGCAGGATGATCTCGCCGTCGACAAAGGCCGGGGTCGACAGCGTGTAGGTGCCATCGAGGGTGTTCTTCGCGATGAGCCGGAATTTCGGGCCCGCTTCGATCACGGCGGTCTCCGCCACTTCGCTCGTCACGTAGATCTTGCCGTCGACCAGGACGGGCGAGCCGCTCACCCGCCCGATCTGCGTGTGCTCGGGGCCGTAGATGAGTTCGCCGGTCTTCGCATTGAGGCAGATCACGCCGCCCTGATCGTCGACCATGTAGAAGCGCTCGCCGTCGCTGACCGCCGTCGGCACATCCGGGCCGCCCTTTTGCGTCCACTTCCACGCCATGTGGCTCGTGGTGATATCGCCCTTGCCACCGGCTTTGAAGGCGATGAGCGGCTGCTGCCGCGAAGGCGCATAGATCATTCCGTCACGCACGAGGGGCGAAGAAATTACGCGATAGTTCGGCGCATCGCTCGGGTTCAGCCCGCCGCCGCGCCAGAGCTCCGCGCCGGTCGCGGGATCGTGGCCCGTGACATAGGCGCCGCCTGAGATCACGATCTGCTTTTTCCCGTCCACCGTTAGAACGGTCGGCGTCGAGTAGGCATCGGGCGACTCATGCTTGGCATCCGTCGGACGCTCCACTTTCCAAAGCTTCTTTCCATCCGCGGCATTGAGCGCGAAGAGGAAGGAGGGTTTGTGCTCCGGGATCTCCTTGCGCACCGTGCCTTGCAGCACTTGGAAGATCAGTTTGCCGTCGAGCAGCATGGGCGAGGAGCCGTAGCCGAACTGCACGCCGAGCGGACCGTCGTGCTTCGCCATGTCGTAGGTCCACTTCTGGTTTCCCTGGAAATCGAAGCAGGCCACCATGCCATTGCCCGAGACGACCCACACGTGCTTCCCATCCGTCACCGGCGTCGGCGACGACATGTTCTGCTTCATCTTAATTTCGTTTCCGCGGTCGTACTGCTTCCGCCAGAGCTCCTTGCCTGTCGCCCGGTCGAGGCAGAGCAGGAGGATTTCCTGGCCGCCGGGTCCATTCATGCCGAGGCCGCGGCTCTGGCCCGGCGCGGGGCGCTTCTTCTTGCCGGGCGTGGCGGCGGGCTCCGGTGCGGGTGCCGGTTCCGCGGGCTTCACCTCCTCCCTGGAGGGTGTATTCAGAAAAATCTTATCGCCCCACACCATCGGCGAGGAGCCGCTCCACGCGGGCATCTCGATCTTCCACTTGATGTTTTTATCCGCCGCCCAGGTCTCCGGCAGGTTCTTTGCTGGGCTCGTGCCATCGCCATCCGGCCCGCGCCAGCTGGGCCAGTTGGTCGCCGCGCCACTCGATGCCAGGGCCGCCAGCGACAACACGCAGGCCAGACCGCTCTTCACAACAAACGCCATGGGGTGATGATTCATAGTGGACTTTCCGCTAGGTCTCTCGCGCACCCGACCTCGGGCCGCGCTTTCCTCACAGGAGAGCCGATTCACGCTCCGTGTCGAGAGTGGACGGCACGGTTCCAAAGCTTCTCTTTTTCTCCAAAAAACTTCTCGCCCCTCACTCTCTGGCCTTGGTCCTCCGGCATTAATCACTAGTCATGGCACTCGGGGCCTCGCTCATCGGCCTCCTCCGCCTCCAATGACTCGCTCCGCCACCGCTCCTCTGCCCGGCACTGCCGCCCGGCCCTCGTTTTATTACGGTTGGGTCACAGTCGGCCTTGCCGCGCTGGCGATGGTCGGAACCCTGCCCGGTCGCACGCAGGGCCTCGGGCTCATCACCGAGCCGTTGCTGAAGGATCTGCACCTCGACCGCATCACCTTTGCCGAGTGGAACCTCTGGGCTACGCTCCTCGGCTCGCTCTTCGCCCTCGCGACCGGCCGGCTGCTCGACCAGCTCGGCGCGCGCACCTTGCTCCCTCTGGTCGCACTCGCCCTCGGCGGCGTGGTGCTTGCGATGAGCCGCACCGCCGGTCTCGCGTTCATGTTTGGCCTGCTCGTGCTCTCGCGCGGCTTTGGGCAGAATGCCCTCTCCGTCGTGAGCCTCACCATGCCGGGCCACTGGTTTGCCCGCCGGCTCAGCCTCGCGATGGCGATCTACTCCATCGCGCTCAGCATCGGCTTCATGGCCGCGTTTCCGATCGTAGGCTCCCTCGTCGAGTCGCAGGGCTGGCGTTTCGCGTGGTCGGCCATCGGTTGGTCCCTCGTGATCGTGCTTGCGCCGCTCGGCTGGCTCCTCACCCGCCCCGTGCCGCGCGATACGGAGCTCGCCAGCGCCGGTGAAGCCGCCCCGCCCACGGACGCCGCGGCAGCCGACGCCGCGACGAGCTTCACGAGGGGCCAGGCGCTCCGCACGCCGGCCTTCTGGGTCTTCGCCCTCTCCAGCTCGATCTACAATCTCATCGCCTCGGGCGTCGGCCTCTTCAACGAGTCGATCCTCGCCGAGCGCGGCTTCCCCGCGGGCATCTATTACCGCAGCCTCGTCATCACCGCGCTCACCTCCCTCGTCGGCAATTTTCTCGGCGGCTGGCTCGCCGCCAAGTGGAGCCTCAATGGCCTCATGGCCTTGGCCATGGGTCTCCTCACCCTTGCCCTGCTTGCCCTGCCCTCGCTCACCGCCGTGGCGCACGTCGATGCGTTCTCCGTCGTGATGGGTGTCGCGGGCGGTTTCGTGATCGTGCTCTTCTTCACCGCTTGGGCCAAGCTCTTCGGCCGCGCCCACCTCGGCCGCATCCAGGGCACCGCGCAGATGCTCACCGTGCTCGCCTCGGCGGTCGGCCCGCTCGTCCTCGCCCGCTGCCATGCGTGGACCGGCTCCTACGCCACCATTTTTTATCTCCTCGCGGCGCTCGTCGCGATCCTCGGTCTCGCCGCCTGGCGGATAAAACTCCCCTTTGCCCCGACCGCAGCCTCGTCCGCGTAGTCAGGTTCGTCCGCACTCAACGTTCCTTTCCGTCCGCTCGTTCGTCCGTCTGTCCGTTGCACTTCATCCTCAGCTTAATCCCCGCCATGCGCTTCTTTGGACTTACCCCTGACCAAGTCCTCTCCCGTGTCGCCGAGCCCGCTCACTACGGTCCGCGCCCGCCTTCCGTCGCGTTTTCGATTTTCTACGGAGCGATCAGCCTGGGGATCGTCAGCTGCGCCGCGTATTCGATCTGGGCCTTCCGGCTCGTGCGCGGCGAGATC
This sequence comes from Verrucomicrobiota bacterium, assembly GCA_040386765.1. Taxonomy (GTDB): domain Bacteria; phylum Verrucomicrobiota; class Verrucomicrobiia; order Opitutales; family Opitutaceae; genus ER46. The sequence goes on from JAZKEV010000517.1 coordinate 12,582, forward strand.
CCAATGTACTCCGCCATCGCCGCAGTTTACCTGCTCGTCGGCGGCTTCGCCCTGGGTCGTCTGGCGATCGGTCCCGGCTCCGCCTCGCGCTTCGCCTTGCTCTTCGCCACCGCGTTTCTGGTCTATGCCGTCGCGTGGTGCGCCGTCTGGTTTGGCTTCAAGGGCAAGTTCTACGCCGACTTCTGGGGCGGCGTCGCGGGCACCGCCCTTTTCACCCTCCTCCTTGCCCGTGCGTTCGAAAAACAGAACGGCCGCTTCCTCATGTTTCTCGTCCTCCTCGCCCTCTATTCGGCGGGTTACTACCTCGGCGGCATGCTCTACGGACAGATCAAGGGCCCCGCGGGCCGCCTCCTCTGGGGCGCCTGCCACGGGCTCGGCTTCGGCGCAGGCATCGGCTTCGTGCTTTTTCACTGCCAGGCTCCCCTAAAAGCCCGCTTGCACCCGGCCTGAACAACGCGTCCAACCAACGGTCTCCCGCGTAGTCTTGCGTGACCTCTCGGTTGCGTCTTCGTCTTACTCAACGAACCTACCATCCCCTCATTCGCACATGGTTTCTCCCGCCTCCTCCCAAAACTACGACGCAATCATCATCGGCGGCGGCCCCAGCGGCTCCTGCGCCGGCGCCATCCTCGGTGAGTATGGCCACAAGGTCCTGATCCTCGAGCGCGAGAAGTTCCCCCGTTACCACATCGGCGAGTCGCTCATCCCCTTCACCTTCGGCCCGCTCGAGCGCATCGGCATGATCCCGAAGATGCGGAAGTCCGCCTTCGTCAAAAAATACTCCGTCACCTTCGTCCAGCCCGACGGCCACCGCTCGCAGCCGTTCTACTTCTTCACCCGCTACGACAAGGAGACCATCGCGCAGACCTGGCAGGTGCTCCGCTCCGAGTTCGACCAGATGCTCCTCGACAACGCCCGTGAAAAAGGCGCCGAGGTCCGCGAAGAGACCGCCGTCAACCGCCTCCTCATGGAAGGCGACAAAGTCGTCGGCGTCGAAGCCACCGACAAGACCACCGGCCGCACCTACGAAGTCCGCGCCCCCATCACGCTCGATTGCACCGGCAAGGAGGCCTTCACCTCCAATCGCAACAACTGGCGCATGCGCGATCCCTATCTCAACAAGATCGCCGTCTGGACCTACTACAAGGATTCGAAGCGCGGCGAGGGTATCGACGAAGGTGATACGACCGTCGCCTACATCCCCGACAAGGGCTGGTTCTGGCACATCCCGCAGCATCGCGGCATGACGAGCGTCGGCATCGTCGCCGAGGGCAAGTATCTCACCCGCGATGGCGTCAAAGATCCCAAGGCCATCTTCCACCGCGAGGTCGAGGAAAACCAGTGGATCAAGGACCGCCTCTCCGTCGGCGAGAGCACCGGGGAGTATTTCGTCACGAGCGAGTATTCGCGCCACTCCCGCTATTGCGCCTCGCCCGGCCTCGTCCTCGTCGGCGACGCCTTCGCCTTCCTCGATCCCGTCTTCAGCAGCGGCGTGATGCTCGCCCTCAAGAGCGGCCACCTCGTGGGCGAAGTGATCCATCAGGGCCTCGTCGACGGCGACCTCTCGCCCGCCCGCTTCACGGAGTACGGCGCGACGATCCGCCAGGGCGTCGAAAACATGCGCAAGCTCGTCTACGCCTTCTACGACCCGAAGTTCTCCTTCCGCGAAGTCATCAAGCGCTACCCCGATGCCGCCGGCGAAATCACCGACTGCCTCTCCGGCGACGTGAACAAGGACTTCACCCAGCTCTGGAACCGCATCCGCGAATTCGTCCCCCTCCCGGACGACCTCCCCTACGGCGAACCCCTCCTCGCCAAGGAAGAGATCCCGGCAAAGTAATTTTAGGTAAGGCGAACCTAAGGTAGGGCGAACCGTCCCCGGTGAGCCGTCGCGATGCACGCGTGCGTTGTCGTTGAGATTTTCGTCCACGCAAAGCGCGACGGCTCACCGAGACGGTTCGCCCTACCCTCATACCTTCAAACCCGCCAATCGCCCTTCGCCCTACTCTCCCGCTCCCACCCGCACCTCATAGCACGTCACCACCCCCTGATACCGCAGATACATCCGCCCCTCCACGATCACCGGATGCGCCCACGCATTCCGGTCGCGCGCATTCGCCAGCCGGAATTTCCCCCGCACCGTGAACTCCGTCGCCGTCGGCTCCAGCAAGAGCATCCAGCCGTCCTCGCACAGCGCATAAAGCCGCCCGTCCGCCCACATCGGCGCGCCCTTCACAAAATCCGGCGCCTCGTAGAGCACCTTGCCCGTCTTCGCGTCCAGCGCCGCCCAACCACCGCGCCGCGGATAGTACGAGCCATACAACCGCCCCTCCGCGTAAACCACGCCACCCTGCGCCGTATCCAGCTTGGTCGTCCACACCGGCTCAACGCTCACGCTCCCATTTCCCTTCCCGCTCACATTCTCCTTTTCCTTTCCACTCTCGTTTCCACCTGAACCCTTCGGCGCCACCAGCCGCACCATCTCACCCGGCGGCCCAAACGGCGCCGTCATAAAAATCCCGTCGCCCGCCAGCACCGGCGACATCGCCAGCACCCCATAATTCGTCGGCCGCGGCCGCGACCACGCGATACGCCGCCCCTCCAGATCGACACAGTAAAGATGTCCCGACGACGCGCCGATCAGCAGCCGCCGTCCTTCAAACCGTACCAGAATCGGCGCCGCATATCCCGGCCCGTCCACCTTCCCTTCCGCCGCCTTCAGCGCTTCCGTTTTCCAAAGCACCTCACCCGTCCGCTTGTCGAGCGCCGCGACCAGCGTCTCCGGCCCGCCCGGTGTCACATACACTGCGCGCTCATCGACCGCGAGGCACTCGGCGATGCCCCACGTGATATTCTCGCTGCGGAAGCGCTCGAGCACGTTCACCGCCCAGACCTCCTTGCCCGTCTCCGCCACGAAACACGCCACGCGCCCATGCGCGTTTTGCAGGTACAGGTGGCCTTCGCTAAAAGTAACCGACGCCCGCGCGCCTTGGTATTGGTTGAGCCACGCGTCGCCGTGCTTCATCCGCCAGAGTTGATTTCCCTGCAGATCGTAAGCGACGACCCACAGCGTCCCATCGACGTCGCCTGTCACAAAAATCTTCCCGCCCGCGACAATCGGCGACGAGTAGCCGTTCCCAGCGCCGTCCGCCGTCCAGAGAACCTTCGGCCCGCTCTCTGGCCACGCCTGCAACAGCCCGCGCTCGTCGCTCACACCGTCGCGCCGCGCTCCGCGAAACTGCGGCCACCCTTTCTCCGCCGAGGCCACGAGCTCCGCCGCACGCGCCGATTTCGTCTGCGGCGTCGTCTCCGCCGCCGCGAGCGCTCCACCCATCTCCAGCCCGAACGCCGCCAGCGACACCCACAACTTCGCCCCCCAACCCAATCGGGCCGTTCGTTGTGACCTGCGCGGCCTCCGTGACCTCTGTGCCACCTCCGTGATCTCTGTGTCTAAAGTCCGTCGCATCATCCGCGTTCTCACTCTGATTTCACTCCCACGCTCACGCTCACTGGCCAATGCACCACAGATACTCCTGCCGCGCATCGCCCTTCTTCGCGTGCCGCAGATAGACCCGCCCGCCGCAGATCGCGGGCGAGGCCAGCGCCTCGTCACCCAGCTGATTTTGCGCGAGCAGCTTGAACCCCTTCGGTGTCGCCTCGAAGACCGACGTCACCCCACGTAGGCTCGTCGCATAGATGTTCGAGCCCACCATCACCGGTGAGGAAAAGAAATCGCGGTCGACTTTCTCGCGCCATACCTCGTCGCCCGTATCGGACTTCCAGCATACCGCGTGACCCGAATCGAGGACCGCATACAGATAGCCGTCGCGCACCAGCATCGAGGGTACGTAGACGCGCGTGCCGTTTTCCCATGCCACTTTGCCCGAGCCATCGGCCTCGATCGCCGAGAGGTGATTGCGCGGATAACCGCCCGTCACAAACACCCGCTGCCCGTCCGTCACCGCCGAGGTCACCGTCTCCTCCGTCGAGCCTTCGATCTCCCACAATTTTTTCCCCGTTGTCGGCTCGTAGCTCGCTACGAGCTTGCAGCCGGAGAGCACCACCTGCGTCTTGCCCGCCGCCGTGATCAGCGCGGGCGAGGCGTAGTTTGCCACCTCCGGGCGCGCGTGTTCCCACACCGGCTTGCCCGTCTTCTTGTCGAGCGCCGCGATCTTCCCGCCGCCCCGGTGATCGGCCACCACCAGCACGACCGACTCATGCGCGACCGGCGAGGAGCCGAAGCCCTGGTGTGTGACAAAATCGGATACACGCTGCTGCCAGAGGATCTTCCCTGCCGGATCGAGCGCCGTCGTGTGGATCGCCTTGTTGTTGAGAAAATTGATGTAGAGCCGCTCGCCGTCCCACGTGACGCTCGATGAAGCCTGCGACGCCTGCTTGTGCCCCTTCGTCTCGAGATTGCCCTTATGCACGACAGTCTCCCACAGCGCCTTCCCCGTCGCGCGGTCGAAGCACAGCACGAGCTGCTCTTCCTTGTCGGTGTCCGCCGTCGCTAGGTAAATGCGGTCGCCCACCACCGTTGGCGAGGCATGACCGCGCCCCCGCACCTCGGCGCGCCAGACGACCTTCTCGGTCTCGCTCCACTTCACTGGCACGTTTTGCGCTGCCGGAGCGTGCCCATCGCGTGTCGGCCCCCGCCAGCCCGGCCAGTCCGCGCTCGAGGGCGACGCCGCCATCGCACCGATAACACTACCGAGCGTGAACGCCGGAACCAGAAGCATGCGCAAACGTTTCATTTGGGGGGAGTGGCCAAACTTCGCCCGATTCCCCGCCGCCGCGCAAGCGCGCACGCGCAACAATTCACGGCCATCACGCTATCTCTTTGACCGCCCCCGCGCCAATCGCAGTCTTTCCCCTCGTCGCCCGGCGACCCCAGTCCCGTCCCACCCCTATGAAAATGCCTTCGCGTGTCTCCTTTGTCGGCACGCTCTTTTCGCTGCCCGCGCTCGCCGCGTCCCTCGCGCTGGCTTCGTCTCTCGTCTCTTCCGCCGACGCTCAGGAATGGACCCGTTTCCGCGGCCCCAATGGCACCGGCCTCTCCACCTCCACCGGCGTGCCCGTGACGTGGACCGATCAAGATTTCCGCTGGCGTGTGCCGATCGCCGGCGACAGCCACTCGCAACCCGTCATCTGGGGCAACCGCCTCTGGATCATGAGCGCCCAGCAGGCCGGCAAAGAGCGCGCCCTCCTCTGTCTCGATAAGAACGACGGCTCCACCCTCTGGACCAAATCCTACCCTCTCCCCACGCATCGCCCGGGCAATCGCAACTCCGGCTACGCCAACGCTTCGCCCGTCGTCGATGCCGAGCGCGTTATCGCTTCCTTCGTTTCGCGTGAGCATTTCTGGGTGCGCGCCTTCGACCACAAGGGCAACGAGCTCTGGAGCCGCGACCTCGGCGCCTTCGAATCGCAGCACGGCCACGGCGCCTCGCCGATGATCTACGAGAACACCGTGATCGTCACCAACGACCAGGACGGCGAGAGCTTCGTCACCGCCCTCGCGCTCAAGACCGGCGAGCCCGTCTGGCAATCGCCCCGCCGCTCCGCCCGCAATGGCACCGCCTACGGCACACCCATTGTTCACACCCGCACCGACGGCGCCCGCGAGTTGCTCCTCTCCAGCCAGTCGCACGGCCTTTCCAGCCTCGATCCCAAGAACGGCGCGCTCAATTGGGAAGCCCCGGTCTTCGACAAGCGCATGGTCGCCTCCCCGGTCGTCGCCGGCGATCTCGTCATCGGCAGCTGCGGCCAGGGCGGCGGTGCGGGCAATTACCTCAGCGCCGTGAAACTCGGCGGCCGCGATAAGCTCCCCGACGACGCCGTGGCCTACACCCTCCGCACCGCCACGCCCTACGTGCCGACTCCCATCTACCGCGAGGGCCGCATCTACACGATCAGCGACAGCGGCATCGCCAGCGCACTCGAAGCCTCCACCGGCCGCGTCATCTGGTCCGAGCGCGTCCGCGCCGAGTTCTTCAGTTCCCCCGTATGGAGCGAGGGCAGGATCTACGTCCCCACCACCAAGGGCGAGATGCTCGTCCTCGCCGCCGCCGATGAGTTCAAGCTCCTCGCCCGCAATCCCCTCGGCGAGGGCTCGCACAGCACCCCCTGCATCGACGCCGGCCGGCTCTACGTGAAGACCTTCACGCACCTCGTCTGTATTGGCGCGAAATGAAATCGGTCCCGCTTCTCGCCCTCGCACTCCTCGGCGCCGCGGTCGCCGCACGCGCGGACGACTGGCCCATGCTCGGCGGCCGTCCCGACCGCAACATGGTGTCGCCGGAAAAGAACCTTCCCATCGACTGGCACCCCGGCGGCAAAGCCCCGCGAAAAAACGTCAAGTGGAGCGCCCCCCTCGGCCACGTGACCTTTGGCTCTCCCGTCATCGCCGCTGGCCGCGTCTTCATCGGCACCGACAGCGACGATCCCGATCTCAATAAGAAGAGCGGCATCCTGAAATGCTTCTCCGAGCGCGATGGCTCGCTCCTCTGGAAAGCCGTCCACGAAAAGCTGCCCAATGCGGGCGAGGACGACGGCACCGTCGGCATCTGCTGCACTCCCTGCGTCGTCGGCGACCGCGTTTACTACGTCAGCAATCGCGCCGAGCTCGTCTGCCGCGCCGTCTCCGATGGCAAGGTGCAATGGTCGCTCGATCTCCGCGCCACCCTCGGCATCTCGCCCAATCAGGCCTCGGCCTCCTCGCCGCTGGTCGTCGACGATCTCGTCTTCGTCGTCACCGGACAGGGCACCGATTACAAGACGGGCAAAATCAAAAACCCCGCCGCCCCGAGCTTCGTCGCCGTCGATCGCCACACCGGCAAGGTCGCCTGGCAGGATGCCTCGCCCGGCAACAAGATCCTCACCGGCCAGTGGGGCTCGCCCGCCTACGGCGTCGTCGAAGGCCAGCCGCAGATCGCCTTCCCCGGCGGCGACGGCTGGCTCTACAGTTTCGAGCCGAAGACCGGCAAGCTCCTCTGGAAATTCAACGCCAAGGCCCACGAGAAACCCTCCGCTTCCGGCGAGCCCGAGACGACTTTCAATCTCGTCGCCGCCCCCGTTTTCTCCGGCGACCGCATCCTCTTCGCCATCGGCGAGCCCGAGGCCGGCAGCGGCCCCGGCGCGCTCCGCGCCGTCGATGCGCGAAAGCGCGGCGATATCACCAAGACTGGCGAGCTCTGGCGCCTCGGCGGCAACGATTTCAACGACAGCATCTCCACCGTGGCCCTCCATGGCGGCCTCGTTTTCGCAGCTGACACCGCCGGGTTCCTCAGCTGCCTCGACGCCGACACCGGCAACCGTCTCTGGTCGCACGACGTAAAGGCCAATGTCTGGGGCTCCCCGCTCGTCTCGATCTTCGCCGCCACCCGCGAAAAGAAACTCCTCGCGACCGTCACGACCCTCCCCGAGGTCGCCCACGGCACCCCCGTCGCCGCCAACGGCACCCTCTACATCGTCGGCCAGAAAACTCTCTACGCCTTGGAAGCCAAGTAGGGCGGTTCGCTGACCCGCCCTCTCGCATTCCCGACCTCCGCGGAGGCCCGTTCCGCCAGCAACGCGTTCGTCTACCTCCCACTTAGTTCATGCCGGAGCATTTCCGATCCAGCGCGGGCCAAAGACCCGCCCTGCTTTATTTCAGCGCCACACCGATCGGATTTCCGGTCGCTTGCACTTTCCGCCGGTAGATCTTGTCGGCGCTCGTCACGTAGAGGATGTCGCGTTTCTCACCCGCGAGCACGCAGCTCGTCACGCCCTTGTCCACCTGCGGCTTGTCGAGCACGCCGCAGAGTCGACCCGTGGGATCGAAGACCTGCACGCCGAGCAAACTCGTCACGTAATAGCGGCCGAGCGTATCGCTCGTCATGCCGTCGCCGCCGGAGCGCGCCAGGTACGGCGGCAGCTCGCTCGACTTGGATTCCGCCTTCGGATCGACCGGCCGGCGCAACGTCATGTACGGCGTCTTCCCATCGAGCGAACCGTCCGGATTGATCCGGTACGCCCACACATACTGTCCCTGGCTTTCGCTCACCGCGAGCGTGCCCTGGTCCGGCGAGAGGCCGATGCCATTGGGGCCGGCGAGACCGGTGTCGCCCACTTTCACTTCCTTCGTCTTCACGTCGATAAACGTCACCTGCTTCTTGCCGGTCTCGGTGAAGTAGATGTGGCCGCGCTCCGTGATCACAAAATCGTTTGGCTGCACGTCCGTCGCGATCGTCTCCATCGCGCCGCTCTTCAGATCCAGCGCGAAGATATGCTTTTTCGCGCCGAGGCAGCCGTAGAGCCGGCCATCGGGCCCGAACTTCATGCCGCTCGCGCCTTCGTCACTCAGCTTCGTCTTCGTCCCGTTGGGCTCGAGCCGGTAGATGCCGCCCGCGCGCACGTCGGCGAAGTAGAAATTCCCTTTCGTATCCGAGCACGCGGCGTCGGCGAAGGTCAGCCCCTCCACCGCCACCTGCCAGCCCTCGCCGTCGATCAGCAGCCGGTGCAGCGTCATGTCGACCGCGAGGTCGCCCTTCGAGCCGACGACGGGCTTGTGCACATCCTTCCGCCACAGCCAGCGCATCGCGTCGGGAAACACCTGGCCGCCGTGGATCGAATTATGACCGTAGCCCTCGACGTACTCGAACTTCACGTCGTAACCCATGTAGCTGAGCGCGCCGTGCATCAGCTGGTTGGCCGTCGGCCAGTGGCCGAATTGATTGTCGTTATCCGCCGTCGAATCCTGCAGGAAGACCCGGATCGGCTTCCGCTCCGTCTTCCGGATCAGCGCTGGGTAGTCGTGCCCGCCGCGCAGGTTCACAAAGCTGCCTACGGTCGAGAACACTTTCCGAAACTGGTCGGGCCGCTCCCACGCCACCGTAAAGGCCGCGATCGCTCCGCTGCTCGAGCCCGCGATCGCATGCAGCTCCGGGTCCTTGGAAATCGGATACTGCTTCGTGACCTCGGGTAGTATCTCCTCGAGGATGAATTTCGTGTAGCGGTCGCCCAGCGCATTGTACTCGAGCCCGCGGTTGCTGCCGCTGGTCGGGCTCTTCGCCTTGCCCTTGCTCGGCTCATGCCCCGGATTCACAAACACCGCGATCGTCGGCGGCATCTCGCCCCGTGCGATCAGGTTGTCGAAGACAATGGGCGCGCGGAAATTCCCCTTCGGGTTGATGTAGTTTTGCCCATCCTGAAACACCATCAGCGCCGCGCTCCCGTCCGGCTTGTACTGCGCCGGCACATAAATCCACCAGTTGCGCGTCGTCTCGGGAAAGAGCTTCGATTTCCACTCGCCCATCTCGATCACCTTCCCCTGCGGCACACCCGCCTGCACCTCATGGTCCTTGGTGGGTTTGAACACATCCGCCGCCTGCAGTGTGCAGAAGCTTGCCGCCAGCATAGCCAGAACCGCCCGCGAAACACGCGAATGAACGCGAATGCGGCCGGGGTTGAAAGTCGTCTTCATGGTTTTCATTCGCGTAGATTTGCGTGATTCGCGGGTGGTCGCTGGGGTTATTCTTTTTTCCAGTCGCGCCACAGCCACCGCATCGTGTCTGGGAAAATCGCCCCACCGTGCTTGCCCGAGTGCGCCCCGTCGCCGAGGACAAAGGTGTGATCGTACCCGCTGAATTTCAGCGCCGCCGCCATATCCTGATTCGCCAGCGGCCAGTTGCCGTGGAGGTTATTCAGGTCGTTGCTGCCATCCTGCAGGAAGACACGCAGCGGCTTCGCCGGCTTCGTCTTCCGGATCAGCGCCGGGTACACGTGGCCGCCGCGGATATTGGTGAAGCTTCCGATATGGCTCACCACCTTGCGAAATTGGTCCGGCCGCTCCCACGCCAGAGTGAAGGCCGCGATGCCGCCCGAGCTGTTGCCGCACACCGCGCGACCCGCCGGATCCGTCGTGATGTTCAGCCCCTTCGTCGCCTCCGGCAGCAATTCCTCGAGGATGAAGCGCGCGTTGGTATCGCCGAGGGAGTCGTACTCGAAGCTGCGATTCGGCCGCGGCTTCGCGCCCGGCAGCGTGGCCTGCACAATCCCCGGCGTCACGCCCACCGCGATCGTCACGGGCATTTCTTTCGCCGCGATCAGGTTGTCGAAGACTACCGGCACGCGGAATTGGCCGTCGTTCTTGATGAACCCCTGCCCATCGAAAAACACCATGAGGCACGCCGGCTTGGCCGGGTCGTACTGCTTCGGCACGTAGACAAAATACTCCCGCGTCGTGCCCGGATATATCTTGCTCGTCGCAAAGGTGCCCTTCTTCACCTCGCCCTTCGGCACGCCGGCCTTGGGCTCCGAGTCGGGGCCAGTCTTGTAATCGTCCGCGGCGCGCACCGCAGCCATCGGCACGGAAAGCGCGCACGCCAACGCGAGGAGAACGGGGTAAATTCGCACCTGCGCTGATTGCCGCACGCGCTCGATAGTTGCAAGCGACAAGCCGCCGGGCTAACGCCTTCTTGCGATGCGTCTCCCAGCCGCCCTACTCGCCTTCTGCCTAGGCAACACCCTCGCCGCCGCGGACGCCCCCTGGCCCGAGTTCCGCGGCCCCACCGCCCAAGGCACCACCACCGCCACCGGCCTCCCGCTCGAATGGTCGCCGACGAAGAACGTCACCTGGAAGCAGCCCGTGCCCGGCTCCGGCTGGTCTTCCCCTGTCGTCGGCGGTGGCCGCATCTATCTCACCACAGGTGTCGTCGCCGAGGGCGTTGGCACCTCGCTACGCGCGCTCGGCTTCGACGCCGCGACCGGCAAGCCGCTCTGGGATACGGAGGTCTTCACACCCACCGAGGTCCCCGAGCAGCACCCGCTCCACAACAAAAACTCGCCCGCCAGCCCCACGGCCATCCTCGAGGGCGATCGCGTCTACGTCCACTTCGGCCACCACGGCACCGCCTGCCTCGACGTCGCGGGAAAGATTCTCTGGCGCAACAATCGCCTGCGCTACGATCCGATGCACGGCAACGGCGGCTCGCCCCTGCTCGTCGACAATCTTCTCGTTTTCAGCGCCGACGGCATCAAGGACCCCTTCGTCATCGCGCTCGATAAAACCACGGGCGAGGTCGCCTGGAAAGTCCCGCGCACCGTCGAAGTCCGCCAGAAGTTTTCGTTCTGCACGCCACTTTTGATTACCGTCGCCGGCCAGCGCCAGATCGTCATCCCCGGCAGCGGTGCCGTAAGCGCGCTCGATCCGAAAGACGGCCGGGAGATCTGGCACGCCCGCTACGGCAACGGCTACTCCGTCGTGCCCCGGCCTGTCTTCGCCCACGACCTCCTCTTCATCGCCACCGGGTATAATCGCGCCGACCTCCTCGCCGTCCGCCCCGATGGCACCGGCGACGTGACCGATACTCACATCGCCTGGCGCACCACCAAGGGCGCCCCGCTCACGCCCTCCCTGGTCGTCGTCGGGGACGAACTCTACGGCGTGAACGACGGCGGCATCGCCACCTGCTGGGATGCCCGCACCGGCGAGGTCCACTGGCAGCAGCGCATCGACGGCAACTTCTCCGCCTCCCCGCTCGCAACCGCCGACCGGATCTATTTCCAAAGCGAGACCGGCACCGGCACCGTCGTGAAAGCCAGCAAGACATTCGAACAGCTCGCCGTGAACAAACTCGACGAGCGCAGCCTCGCCTCCTACGCCGTCCTCGACCGCGCCCTCCTCATCCGGACCGCGGGAAGCCTCTATCGCATCGAAGAGGCCGCGAAATAATGGAGGTTCGTATTTCCGCCTTCAGGCGAGCCGTTTCTTCAGACTCTTGCCGCCACAGATTCCACGGATGGGCACAGATACTTCAGACTATCTGTCTCCATCCGTGCTATCTGTGGCAGCCAATGCCTCTAGGTAGGCGAACCGTCCCCGGTGAGCCGTCACGCGGCACACCTGCGAAGGCCTCAAGATTCCCGCACGCGCAAAGCGCGACGGCTCGGCGGGGACCGCCTCGCCCTACCCCATACACACCGCATCCCAACGCCGCGCCAGCCCACGAGTCCGTCTCCCTGCCTTCCGAACTCCGAGCTCTCAGCTCTCGACTCTAAGCTCTCAGCTTTTCTTCCCTCGCCCCCTCACAGCGCCGCCCGATTCACATCCTTATAGTACAGATAGCTCGCCGGCTGCTTCCCCATCGCGACAAACCACTGCGGGCAATACGGCGCCATCCAGATCGCATCGCCCGCCGCCACCGGATACCACGATTCCTCGAGCCGGTACACGCCCTGCCCCGCGAGCATCAGCAGTCCGTGCTCCATCACATGCGTCTCCACAAAGGGCAGCGTCGCGCCCGATTGATACGTGAAGATGTTCATCGCGAGGTCGAATTCCGGCACCTCAGGCAGCAGCACCTGCAGCCGTGCATCCGGATCGCCAAGGAAAGCCTGACCCGCCACCTCGTGCGCATCGCCCACGACCGCCTTTGGCGCCGCCAGACCTGCGACCGGAACGAACTTTTTCTGAAACAGCGTCACCCGCGTCCCCGGCTTCGGCGCCGTGATCGACCACGCCTCGCCCGCCGGCGCGAAAAAGAAACCGCCCGCCGCGCACTTCGCCTTCTGGGCCCCGATCCGCAGCGTGGCTCCACCCGTCTCGAAATACCCCGCCGTTTCCACGCCGCTCTCCGCAAACTCCGCCACGCCGTTTTTCTCAAACGTAACCAGGACCTGAGCGAACCGCGCCCCCATCGCCTCGTTGATCACAATCACCGTCGTCGCGCCGGTGATTCCGGGCACGATGCTTTTCACATGGCCATCGGGCGCAATCAGCGCATGACGCGCAGCCACCCGAGTCCGAGTCTGTCCAAACGGCGAATTCATCCCCGCATCCAAACAGAGATTCTCCGGCGAGGGGAGCTGAATCGATTCAAGTGGCCCGCCGCATAAGCAGCGATCGACGCGCCCTTAAGGAAGGGAAATCCACTCGGAGACCTGCGACCTCAGTGCCGCTTGCATACGTAGCCGGTCCCGGATCTTCCGAGCCGGGCTGCACAATAACTGTGGCCCGCAGCGGAAGAAAGAACGGGGAAGGGGAATGCGGGCGGCGCCGCACTCGCTCGATTTCGCAATTCTTAAAAAAGCGTTGGTTGTACCGGATTTCCGGTACTTATCGCTCTTCCTCTCGCCGCCAAGCTCCACCAGCATCGACTCCTCCTTCGACGTGTGCTTCCAGCTTTTTCGATCCGTGCGGCTCGCTGCCGCTGCATTGTGTTTTGCAGTATGGTTGCTATCGGCCGCCTCCGCGACCGCGCAGACCAACTATGCCGTGACCACGTTTGCAGGCATGGCCGGCGTCTCCGGCGAGATCGATGGCCTCGGCTCCGCCGCGCGCTTTGCCTCCCCCAAGGCCATTGCCTGCGATGCGGCGGGCAACGTCTACGTCTCTCAGAATTGGAGCACCGGCCTGCGCAAAATCACCCCCGGCGGTGCAGTAACGACCCTCACTAACTATGAGCACGAGGTTGTCGGTCTCACGATCGATCCCGCGGGGAATATTTTCGCCACACATGGTTCGTGGAATTTCATCGGCCGGTTTTCTCCCACGGGGTCATGGGTCCGGCTCGCGGGCGACGTGAACAGCCAGGCCGGATCGATCGATGGCGTCGGGACGGCCGCGCGTTTCCATGGGCCGATCGGCATCGCGCGCGATGCCGCCGGCAACATCTTCGTGGCAGACGCCGGCGGCCACACGATCCGCAAAATTCTGCCCAACCTGAGCGTGACGACGCTGGCTGGGACCGCGGGCGTGGCACAAGACCTTGATGGCGTCGGCACCGCCGCACGCTTCGGAACTCCGACCGGCATCGCCGTCGATCGCGCGGGCAATCTCTTCGTTTGCGATATGAGCCAGCACACCGTGCGGAAGATCACCCCCTCGGGTGTGGTTTCGACGTTTGCCGGCACTGCGAGCTCGCAGGGAAGCGTCGATGGTACAGGCGCACAGGCACGCTTTTTCCGGCCACGCGGCCTCACGATCGATGGCACGGACAACCTTTATCTCACCGATTTGGGCAACCACACGATTCGCAAAATTACACCGGAGGGGGTGGTGACGACCATTGCCGGCACCGCGACCGTGCGCGGCACCACCGACGGAGTGGGAATGCAGGCCCGCTTCAACGATCCCAACGACCTGGCAATAGACGCGGCGGGTAATATCTACGTCGCCGACTACACCAACCAAACGATCCGCAAGGTCGCACCGCTTACCGGCGGCGAGGGAGCGCGGATTACACAGCATCCCGCCGGCACGACCGTCACTGCGGGCCAGCCCCTGAATCTGTCGGTTTCCGCGCAACTGCTCTCCGGCTCCGGCACGCTCACCTATCAATGGCGCAAGGACGGTGTGGCGGTGGTGGGCGCGACGGCTGCCACGTTCACCCGTCCTGCCGCACGCATGCTCGATGCCGGTGGCTACGATGTCGTGGTCACGGGCAACCTGGTGCCGTCGACCTCACAACGGGCCGAAGTACTCATCGCGCCCACGCGCTATCCGACCGGCCTGCAGATCGATGCCTCTTTTGCCCCTGCATTCGAAGCCACCGGTGGCGCCATATATGCGGTGCATCCCTCGCCCGATGGCGGCGCGATCGTCGGCGGCGAGTTCCGCTGGATCAACGGCGTGAGGCAGGCCAAGCTTGCGCGCTTGTCGGCGGCCGGAACGCCCGATCCTTCCTTTGTGACGGGCGCCGGCGCCAATGGCGCGGTGCGGGCGATCGTGGGCCTGCCCGACGGCCGGCTGCTGATCGCCGGAGAGTTCACCACCTATGACAATATCGCGCGAAACAGGATTGCGCGCATCAATGCGGATGGCTCGCTCGACAGGACGTTCATCACCAGCGGCGCAGACGCCACGATTTACGCCCTCGCAGTGACACCTACTGGCGAGATTTACGCGGTCGGTGAGTTTCTCTCGCTGGGCGGCAGATCGCGGCCGCACGTGGGCCGCCTTTTGCCCACCGGCGCGGGGGACTTGGCATTCAACCCCGGGACTGGTCCGGATCACGACGTGCTGGCGCTTGCCGTCCAGGAAGATGGGGCGGTGCTGATCGCAGGCCTCTTCAACTACGTCGCGGGAAAACCGCGCGGCCGGGTGGCACGGCTGCTGACGTCGGGAGCGGTCGACGATACGTTTGTGCCCCCGTGGCCTTTGGATTTTGCGATCAACGCCATCGCCCTTCAGCCCGGAGGCAAAATCGTCGCTGGCGGGTATGGGTCGGATTTTCGGGTACCCAGTGTATTCCGGTTGAATGAAGATGGATCCAGGGATGCCACTTTCACCAGCCCGCCCATGGACCTGTTCACGAGGCCCGTGATCCAAACGATCATCTCGCTGGCGGATGGCTCGCTCTTCGTGGGCGGATCTTTCGGCGCCTACAACGGCCAGCCGCGCAACCACGTGGTGAAGCTCCTCTCCGACGGCACGGTCGATGCCCACTTCGCCCCGCCGCCCGCCGCCGGCGGCAGCAGCGCGCACACCCTCGCCGTCGACGCGAGCGGCGGCGGAGTTTGGGTGGGTGGGAGTTCTTCCGGGACGACCAGCGCCATGAGGCACTTGCTGGCCAGCGGCGCCACCGATCCCGACTTCACCCTCGATCTCCGCGTGTCCGCGGCGGTGAGCGAGCTGATCCAGCAGCCCGACGGCCGCCTCCTCGTGGGTGGGAATTTCGCTTTCATCAATGGCACGCAGCGGAACCGCATCGCGCGGCTGCTGGCGGATGGCACGCTCGACCTCTCATTCGATCCCGGTGCGGGACTCAGTGGCGCTCCTTCTGCGATGATATTGCAGCCGGATGGGAAGATCCTGCTCGGCGGCGAATTCAGCGTGGTGAATAACAGTCCGCGAGCAAACCTGGTGCGACTCAATGCCGACGGGACGGTCGATTCTTCGTTTTCCCAAGTCATTCCTCCGAACCGCGCGGTCTGGGCGATGGCGCTGCAGCCCGATGGCAGGATTATCGCGGGAGGGCCGTTTACGACGGTGAACGGCGCACCCGCAAAGCATCTGGTCCGGCTGGAAACGACAGGGGAGCGCGATCCCAACTTCGATATCGGAACCGGTCCCGAGGGCTGGGTTCACTTCTTGTCGGTGCAGCCGAACGGCAGCATATTTGTTGCCGGCGGGTTCAGTACGTTCAGCGGCGCGACGGTGGGTGGCTTGACCCGACTCCTGCCTTCGGGAGCGCGCGACACGTCGTTTGGGCCAATGACCGGGCTCACTTCCTTGTACACGCTCGTGCGCCAGCCGGATGAAAAACTGGTGATCGGCGGATTATTTTATTCGCTCAACGGCGTGGAGCGGCGCGCTCTCGCCCGCCTGCACAGCGACGGAACCCTCGATCTGTCGTTTCCCGCGAAAGATGTCTTTTCGGTCGGATGGGTCAGCGAGATCCTGTTGCAGGCAGATGGTGGCATGATCCTGGGGCAGAAGGCCGGCACCTATGTCGGGCCGAATAGTGGCATTGGCCGGGTGCTCCCCACCAGCGTGATGGACCCGAGCTTCGTGGTGTACGGTCTCCGCAACGCCCACGTCGAGCGCTTCATCATGCTCGACGACGGGCGGCTCCTGGTGGCGGGCGACATGTTTACCGATGGCACGCGAGAGCAAGCCAGCCTCGCCCGGCTCACGTACGCCCAGGCGCCCGAGATCGCCACCCAACCGCAAAATGCCGCGCTCGTGGTGGGAGGGACCGCGACCTTTACCGTCGTCGCGACCGGCACGCCGGCGCCGACCTACCGCTGGCAACGCCGCGCCGCAGGGAGCGCCAACTTCACCACGCTCTCGGAAGGCGGCGCATATAGCAACGTGACGAGCGCCACACTGACAATCAACCCCACCAGCGGCGCGATGGAAGGCGATGAGTTTCGCGTCGTGGTGACAAGCGTGGCGGGAACGGTGACCAGCACGGCGGTGACACTGGCGGTCCCGACGATCGTGGCGATCACGGCTCAGTCTTCAAGTCGCTCCGTGGGACAGGGCGGACGCACGGTCTTCGAAGTGACCGCGACGGGGGCAACGCCGCTCGCGTATCAGTGGAAACGCAACGGCACGGTGCTGCCGGGCATGACGCAGTCGACGCTGACGCTCGCTGCTGTCAGCTCCGCGGAGGCCGGCGACTACACCGTCACGATATCGAACACGTACAACACGGTCGTCTCAACGGCGGCGCGGTTGACGGTGCTGCCCAATCCGCTCGTGTATTCAACCAAGACCTACGCCGACGGCGCGAGCGTGACAGTCTATTTCTCGATCGAGGGGACGCAGTCGAAAAAGATCCTGCTGCGGGCGCTGGGCCCGACACTCGCGACTCTGGGCATCGGGGGAAGACCCGCTTCGAATCCGGCGCTCGCTCTCTTCAGCGCCGAGCGTACGCCGCTCGCCAGCAACGACGACTGGGGCCAGGGGAATGCAACGGCGCTGGCCGAACTCGCGACCCAACTGGGTGCGACGCCGTTGCCCGCGAACAGCAAGGACGCGGCCCTGAGTGTGACACTGCCGCCTGGCAGCTATTTCGCGCAGGTCTCCGCGCTCGCTCAGCCCGGCATGGTGCTCGTGGAGTTATTCGATGCGGAGGTGAATCCGCAGAGCCGGATCGCCTATGTGGCGGCACGCAGCGCCGAGCCCCAGACGATGGGCGTGGCGATCCCCAGCACGGCCCAGAAACGGCTGCTCGCGCGGGCCGTGGCCAATCGTGTTTCGCTCGAGGAAAACGTCGATCCGCTCCTGCAACTCCGCACCGGCCTCGTGGTCGTGTCGGCCAATGATGATTGGACGCCGACGCCTGAGCTGAGCACGGCGTCCACGCACGGCGGAGCCTTTGCGCTGCTCGGCGGTCGGCCTGATGCCGCGCTGTTGTTTTCCGGTGAGCTCACTGCGGGTGCGCCGGCCTTCGACTTGTGGACGCGACGGTCCGGGGCTGCCCTGCTTGAGGTATACGATCTGCCGCTGACCGGCTCCGCCGCGGTGGCGCCACTGGTGGTGGAAGCGCCGGGCGATCGCGTGCTCACGGTTGGTTCCAATGCATTATTTCCGGTGCTTGCGATCGGCACGAACATCACGGGGTACCAATGGCGGAAGCAGGGCGTGCCTCTGGCCGGGGCAACCACCGCCACCCTGGAGCTGACCGACGTGAGCCTGGCCAACGCCGGGCAATACGACCTGCGCATCACGAGCGCGCTGGGTGCAGCCACCTCACCGACGTTCCATGTCCATATCCCACCGCCGGGGACGAACGTCACTCATGTGGCCACGGGGCCGTTGATTCCCGGCCGGCCGCTCACGATTTCGACCACGATCGAGTACGCGGGCGCGTTGAGCGAACTGGGCCTCGCAGTACAACTGCCGGCGGGCTGGAGTTTCGCTTCCGTGGGTGGGGCCGCGGTCCCCACCGGCGCGCCGATCGTAGGCGCCACGGGCGAGATCGGTTTTGCGTGGACGACGATTCCCGCAAGCCCGGTGGTCTTCACCTACACGGTGCAAGTGCCCGCCGGCATCGCGGGTTCGCAGGTCCTGCGCTCGCTCGCCACTTTCCGGGATAGCAGCGGCAATCAATTTAGGACGGCACCGGCGCCGCTGGTGCTTTCGCCTGCTTCGCATTCGGCGGATACGGATGGCGATTTCCGCATCGGGCTCGCGGAGCTCACGCGCGTGATCGAACTGTATAACGTGCGCAACGGGACCGTGCGCACTGGCGCCTATGCCATGGCGGGACCGGGAACCGAGGATGGCTTCGTGGTCGATGCAACCCGCCCTCCGGGAATGGTCTCGGGACCGGTACGCCGGCATTCCGCCGATACGCGCGGCGCCGCCACCGGCGGAGCGGCCGACGGCGCGATCGACGTCTTCGAACTCACCCGCGTGATCCAGCTCTACAATTATCGCAATGGCACCCTGCGCACGGGGCAGTATCGCGTGGAAGCGGGGAGCGAAGACGGCTTTGCCCCCGGACCGTAGCGGGGGCTTGGCGCGGGAGGGCGTGATCGTTTGGGGAACTGGACGGGCGAACGGTCCTTCCCGGGAACTGCGCTGGGTGCAGAACGAATCCGTGCGCAAGCCGGGCGGCGTTTTTTTGGGTAAGAAACAGTCTCGCAGCCCGGGCGTAGCGCGGAGCTTCGGCGCGCGTTTGGAGCACCTCTCGTGGCCGAAGCTCCGCGGTACGTTTTTTCGCTGCAGTTTTAGTGGAATCGCTCGCGCGCGCCGGCTAGCGCTTCCTGGCCCGCGACCTCACTTCTCCGGCCGATAGAAAGTCCCCGGCGCTTCCAAATTCGTAAACCGTCCATCCTTGTACACCAGATTCCCCCGCACGCAGGTATCCGACACGCGCACGCGATTCTTCATCCCCACATACGCGCTCATCCGATGCCGCGTCCAGAGTTCGTCGGCCTCGACCTTCTTCGGCTCGGTAAATTCAAACACGCAGAAATCCGCATCGCGCCCTTCCACGATCGCACCTTTCTGCCCATCGAGTCGGAAGCGCCGCGCGACATTTCCCGCGAGCAACGCCGCAAATTTCACCAACTCCGCGTCGCGCGCCTTTCCTTCCAGATCCGCACACTCCGAGAGCAAGAGCTGAAAGCCATGCTGTATGCCGCCGATGCCGCCCCATATCTCGAAGAAGTTCTCCGAAGTCTTCATATCGGCGGGAGCCGGCGAGTGATCCGAGCCGATCGTAAAGATCCGCCCGCCGCGCACCTCTTCCCACAGCGCCTTTCGATTGGCCTCGTCGCGGATCGGCGGGGCGCACTTCGCCGGCGCACCGATCTTGGAAACCATCTTGTCGTTGAGCAGCAGGTAGTGCGGACACGTCTCCGCCGTCACATCCACCCGATTCGCCCGCGCCTCGTCCACGAGCGCCACACCTTCCGGGCTGCTCACGTGCACGATGTGCAGCGCACAGCCAGTCTCGCCCGCGATCTCCGTCGCCATCCGGATCGCCTCGAGTTCCACCTCGATGGGCCGCGAAGCCAGCCAGGCCTTGGCGTCGGTTTTCCCCTTGGCCTTTTGCTCGGCCGTAAATTTTGCTGCCAGCGCGTCGTCTTCCGCATGCACGGCCACAAGCAGCCCGAGTTGTTTCGCGCGCTTCATCCCCTCGCGCAACGTCCGCTCGTCCGCGCGCGGAAAGCTCTCGATCCCGCTCGCCGACATAAATGCCTTCACCCCGATCGCGCCCGCATCGCGCAGGCCCGCGAGCTTGTCGAGATTCAGCGGCGTCAGCCCGCCCCACAACGCGAAGTCCACGCACGATTTCTCCTCGGCCAGCCGCCGCTTCTCGCGGAAGGCCGCCGCATCGAGCACCGGCGGCTCGGAATTCAGCGGCATATCGAAAAACATCGTCCCACCGCCCGCCGCCAGCGCGGCCGAGCCCGAGGCGAGGCCCTCCCACTCCGCGCGCCCCGGCTCATTGAAGTGCACGTGCGCATCGATGATCCCGGGGAAGACGTATTTCCCCCGCGCATCCAGCGTCTCGGTCGCCGGGTCGTCGACCTTCGGCGCGATCTTCCTGAATTTTTTGTCCGCGATGGCCACGTCCATCCGCTTCACGCCTTCCGGCGTAACCACGTGTCCCCCGCGTATCACCAAAGTCACTTCACTGCTCATCGGCATCTTCCGATCCTCGCACATCCGCCGCGCAAAGTCCATGGCCCCGTAACGCGGCGCTTCACCGAGCTTGAAGGTGTGCCTCCACTACCCGATGTCGCAACTCGTCCCGTGCCCTCTCGTGGCCGATGAAGCTGGCCGCAAAAAGGCACAAAAGGCGCAAAAAATTCAGGACTTTCTTTTTGCGCTTTCTGAGCCTTTTTGCGGCTACAGTCTTAAAGAAATCGCCCTCAAGTTCCGTCGTTCGCGCTACACGCTTCGCGCCAGCCGCTCCAGAAAGTCCACCGTCACCTGCAGCGCCACCGCGATATCCTTCGGCGCAGCGTACTCATCAGGGTGATGGCTCAGCCCCTCGCGGCACCGCACAAACAACATCGCCACCGGCGCCACCGCCGACATCACGACCGCATCGTGCCCTGCGCCGCTCACGAGCGCGATACTTCTCCCCTGCACTGCCCGCACGCTCTCCTCGAGCGCGCTCGTCAGTCCCAAGGCGCACGTCACCGCCGCATTTTCCTGCGTCAGCTCCCACGACCATTCCAGCTGCCGCCGCTTCCTGCTCGCCATCTGAGGCCTCGTCGCTGCTGCT
>JAZKEV010000518.1:0-865 GCA_040386765.1 Verrucomicrobiota bacterium
ATCGTGTGGACGGATAACCGAGGCGAACCGGTCGAGCCGGCGCTCGCGGAGTTTTCGCAGACGGAGCGCTTTCGGCGCGCGATCGGTTTTGCCGGTTTGTCCGGCCGGGCCGCGGCGACGAAGTGGCGCTGGTGTCAGCGGCACGATACGGAGCGGTGGGCGCGCGCGCGACGCGTGATGACGATTTCGGATTACCTCACGTTTGCGCTTACGGGCGAGCGGGTGGGAGAT
The DNA here is from genome assembly GCA_040386765.1 of Verrucomicrobiota bacterium. Taxonomy (GTDB): domain Bacteria; phylum Verrucomicrobiota; class Verrucomicrobiia; order Opitutales; family Opitutaceae; genus ER46. Next base: position 232 of record JAZKEV010000518.1, read on the forward strand.
GCGAGCACGGTGCCATTTCTTGCGACCTACGATCTCGCTAGCGGGAAATTGTGGCCGGAGGCATTGCAGGCTTTCGGTGTCGCGGAGGAGCAGTTGTCGACGACGCTGCGGTCGGGTTCTCCGTGCGGGCGGACGACCGCGGGGGCGAGTGCGCTGCTCGGCGTGCCGGCGGGGATCCCTTTCGCGGTGGGCGCGCTGGATCACCACGCGGCGGCGCTCGGCTCGGGTCTGGAGCGACTCGCGGACCTGAGCATCTCGACCGGCACGGTGCTGGCCGCTCTTGCTCTGGTCTCTGCGCCAACGCCGCAGTCTGGGTGCTATCATGGCCAGCACGTGGATGGTGCGCGCTTTTGGCGGCTGGCTTTCGATCCCAATGGCGCGGGCCAGCTGGAAGACTATCAACGGCTCCATGCGCCGCAGTTCTCAATCGAAGACTTGCTCGTGCAGGCGGCGCAGGCACCCGTCGGGATCGCGTGGCGCGGAGATTCCGGAAGCAGCGGTGGCCGCGCCGACCACGGCACAGCGGAAAATGTCGGGTCGCCGGATCGCCGCCATGGCGGCGAAATAACCGCCAAAGGACCAGCCGCTTACTCCGACGCGGTTCAAGTCCAGTTCGGGAAACTGTTTCGCGAGG
>JAZKEV010000518.1:875-1995 GCA_040386765.1 Verrucomicrobiota bacterium
CACAGCGGTGCGGAGCATTCTCGAGCGGGTGGCGGTGGCGCATCGCGACCTTGTCCGCGCGGTTACGGCGGGGGCCGCCGCGCCGCGCCGCGTCGTTGCCACCGGTGGTGGCGCGCGGAGTCCGCTGTGGTTGCAGATCGGGGCGGATATCCTAGGCGTGCCCGTCGTGACGCCCGCATGTCCGGAGCGAGCGTGCCTCGGCGCAGCGATGTTCGCGGCCGTGGCGGCAGGGCGATACGCGACGATCGCGGCAGCTGCTGAGGCGATGGTGAAGGAAGATCGCGAGTTCGAGCCGGACGCACGCAGCGTCGCGACCTACCGCGAACTCGTGCCGGCCGCCACGTAAGGCGTTACGGCGGGCGCGAGGCCGTGGCGTTTTTGCATCCTGTCCTTTCGGCCCACTACGGCTGGCCCATAGCGACTACGGCACTTTTTAGGTAAGGTGGGCGCTTCTCACCACCATGTGCCTCCTCTGCAAAACTCCTGATCCTGCGCAAATCGATGCCTTCGGCTCCCGCCTGCTCGGCGTCTTGAACGATGCCGGCCTCGCGCTGATGATCTCGCTCGGTCATCGCACCGGCCTCTTCGATGTCATGGCCACGCTGCGACCCTCGGGCTGTGCAAGCATCGCTGCCCGGGCCCAGCTCAACGAGCGCTACGTGCGTGAGTGGCTCGGCGCGATGACGGTGGGGAAGATCGTTACGCACGATCCCGTCGCGCTCACTTATCACCTTCCGGCCGAACATGCCGCGCTGCTGACGCGGGCGGCGTCGCCGAACAATCTCGCGGCCTTCATGCAATACCCGGCGGTGCTCGGGCAGGTGGAGGATCAGATCGTGAAGTGCTTCCGGCAGGGCGGGGGAGTACCATACTCGGAGTTCAAGCGTTTCCACGATGTGATGGCCGAAGACTCGGGGCAGACGATCGTCGCGGCGCTCTTCGATCATGTGCTACCGCTCGTGCCTGGACTCGTTGGCGAGCTGGAGCGTGGCATCGATGTGCTCGACCTCGGGTGCGGTCGCGGCATCGCACTCGCGGCGCTGGCCCGACGCTTTCCGAAGAGCCGCTTCCTCGGGATCGATTTCTCGGAGGATGCCATCGGCTGGGCGCGCGAACAGGT
>JAZKEV010000519.1:0-12962 GCA_040386765.1 Verrucomicrobiota bacterium
GGGATTCGTCCGATCGATCCAGATCGCTGGATCGTCGGTGTCGTGCTTGACGGGTTCAGTCACCACGCGCGGGCGCAGCGCCCCGGGTGCGGGACCAGCCTTGCCGGGTCTGGCGGACGTACCGACCGTCAGCGCGAGCGAGAGCGCGACTGCGCCCAGCGAGAAATAGACGACGTGGTTCATAGTTTCCAGCGGAGACCCAACGCGATACAGAAGAAGATCACGTTACGAAAGGAGCGTAGTGCGCGGTGGCCAAGAGCTTGATACGACATGTACGGCTAAGGTGTTAGGTAGACAAATCAACCGCACCGCAAGGGCATGCGCAGGGGCGTCAACGCGAGGGGGGCTTTGCCGTTGAGATGTGACCTCTCCGCCGCACAACCGTCACATAGGGCGCTCTCGATCGTCCGTAGCACCGAAATCTCCGGTCGTTGCGCGGAGGCACGGTGTCCTCATCGCGCGGGTTGTCGTATGTCTACGTCGGCAAAGCCGCCTGTCCGCAGCGAGGAATTTCATCCCGCACATGCACCTCGCGCTGCCTGACCTCGCGCAGGGCAAGAGGTGTAGTGGAATAACCACTACACCGCTCATTTTTCACTTGCGGGGGCAGATTGCTGCGCCGTCGACATGCGCGTCCGCTTCAAAGATCGAAGGTCGTGGTAAGGATGAACTGGCGCGGATCGATGATGCGGTAGGTGTGCGCCGTGCCGTCGGGGTTGACCGCCACGGCCTGCAGCCGTCCGCTCTCGAACGCGTTGCGCACATTCAGCTGCACGCGGGCGCTGTATTTCTTCGCGCCAAATTTCAAGCGGTATGAGGCGAAGAGATCGACGTAGGTCCGCGCCGAGTCGTAAACCGGGTTGAACGCATCCAGCGAACGGATCACCCCATCTGCATCCGCCGGGCCGCCGAGATAGCCGATCGAGGCGCGGTCTTCCCACCGGGCCCCGCCGCCCACCATGATGTTCTTGAGCCAGCGGTGCTCGGTAATGCCGGCGAGGTCGTAGCGCGTGGTGAGATTGAAGCGCCACTCGCGCACCTGCGACCGCGCCTTGCCCTGCCGGGCGGTCAGGGTCTTCAGCGGGCCGTCCACCTGATTGTAGAAGTGGTTCGCCGCATTGGTGGAGGTCCACCACGAGGCGCCCAATTCGTTTTGCACCGAAAGCCAGACCGGCAGGCGCAGTTCGATGTATTTTTGGATGTTCGGTGAGACGTTGCTATCCACCGCTTCCTGCTGCGCGCCGGTGCCCTTCACCGACCAATAGCGCGAGGGGTTGTAGTTCAGCTCAAACTCCCAGCCGGACGCGGTCACATCCTGCGTTTCGGCGATGTCGCGTCCCACGAAGTTCTCGATGAACTCCTTCGGCACGCCCATGATCTCGTCGACCTCGGTCTGATATTGCGCCGCGGCCGCCGCGGCGGCGGGTGTCGTCGCGCGGACGATGCTGACTGCCGTCAAACCCAAGCCATGCCGTCGCGAGACGATGTCCCACGCGTACTCCTCGAGATTGAAGGGCGGCGAGTCACGCCCGCCGGGCCCGCGGCCGGTGTCGAGCCGGATCACGCGCGTGGCGATGGTGCCCGTGTCGCCCTTGGGCGTATCGATCTGCCGGGTCTCGTAGCGGTTTACTTTCGCGACGAGCTTCCCGTTGAAGAGGCTCACAGATACGCCGTAGTCCTTGCCCTTGCCGGTCGGATTGGGGAGCAGTTCGCCGAAGAGGCTGTATTGCGGCGGCACCGGTTGAAAGCTGTCCGACTGGTTGTAGTGGAAATTCAATGACCGCACCGCCTGCGCCAGCGTCGAGCGCCAGCCGCTGCCGCGGCCCGCTTCGCGGTCCAGCGCGGCCAGCCCACGGAAGGGCCGCAGCACGGCGCCACGCGTGGAGGTATTGCCATCGCGCTCCACCCAGCCGAGCCAGTTTTCCATCTGGCTGTATTCCACCAATCCCGTGGCGGGATCGACCACGGCGCCAACGGAGTCGCGCGTGCGATTCCCGTCGGTCCGCCATCCCATCGTAACCACGAGGCGGTCGCCCAGCAGGCTGCTCTGCGTCACGAGGCCCCGGGTGCGGATTTCCTGGCGCGTGAGAAACGACGGCGCGTAACCTGCGAGCCCGAAGGTCGCCGGCTCCGTGATCCACTGACCAGTGCGTCCATTGTACCAGTAGAGGTCGTATTTCCCGTCGACGCCGTAGAAGGGCGGCGGCGCATAGTCGATGTTCTGCCCGTTGGTATCGCCGACGTAGTAGCGGAAGAAGGCGCGTCCCGCGGAGAAGCCGCTGTTGGCCCGGTTGGCGGGATTCGTCCACGTGTGGTCGTCGAGCACGGCCTCGCGGTAGCGATACTCGCCGGTGGTGATCCGCCGCGTCTCCGCGTAGCCGGAGATGCTGTTGCGGCCGAACCACGACCAGCGGCTGTTCCGCTGGCTCAGGTCGAGTTGGTAAACGAGCTGTGCCCGCACCGTGTCGTTGATCTGCGTCGACCTCCGCGTGGCGGGTTCGGATGAGCCGATGTAGGGCCGGCGGAAATACGGATTGGGCCGTCCGTCGAGCAGCCGCTCATTCACATCGACGTAGAGATACGACGACGTCGCATTAATGACGCTGCGGCGGAGGCCATCCATATCCTCGTAAAACCAGCCGCCCTGCACGGCGAGGACCTGCTCCGGCGTCTGAAGAAAAAAATGCTCCACTTCGACATTCGCGATCCGGGCTTTCTCCGTCGAGTAGTTGGGGGAGACAAAGTTCACCGACTCCCAATCGTAGAGCGACGGATCGGAAATGCCCGGCGTGACGAACAGCGGCATCGTCGTGCTGCGGCGCCGGTGGATTTCCGTGCTGCTGCCCAGGTACCGATTGTCCGTGAAGCCACCGACGAGCGTCGGGTCGTTGGCGCTCGTGTTGTTGATCATCCAGAATGCAATGCGACCCTCGTCGACGAACATGCTGGGGCGGTTGTGAAAGCCCGTCATCTCCAGCAGCGAGAGCGGCAGTGGACTCGCGTCGCGCGCGAGCGTGGTGAGTGCATTGGGGTAGGGGCCGAGCACCGCGCCGTTGAGCTTCACCGTAGCCGTGACGGGGTCCCAGGTCGGCCGGCCGTTCGCCTGCCAGTACGAGACCATGTCGCGCGGCGTGATCGTGTTCGGCCGGCGGGCGTAGTTGCTGTACGACTCGATGCTGGCGCGCAGAGTCGTACTCTTGAACGGGCGGTACGTGACCATGCCCTGTTGGCGCCGCGTGATATCGGCCGACGGCTTGCGGGCGAAGCCCTTGTCGTCGTAGAGCGCGAGGGCGCGAAATGCCAAGCGGTCCTTCAGGATGGGCCGGTTGATGTCGAGGCTCGCGCGATAACCTCCGTCGCTGTCGCCGCGCAGCGTGAGCTCGGTCGCCGTCTGATTGAGCCGCGCGCGGCTCGGAATGATGTTCACGGTGCCGGCGGCGTTGCCGAGGCCGAAGATGTTTGAGTTTGGCCCGCGGCTGATCTCGATGCCATCGGAGTTGTAGGGATCGATCGGAATCCGGCTGCTGCTGGCGTAGTTGCCGCGCGCGATGTTGGCCGAATCCACTCCGCGGATACGGTTGGCGGACTGCGGATTGTCCTGCGCGATGTCGCCGACCTCGCCGTTGCGGCTGACCTCGAGGGCGGTGAAGTTGGCCGTGCCCTCGGTATTGGCCTCGTAGAGGAAGACGTCGTTGATATCGAGCGCCGCCATATCGAGCAGTTGCTGTTTCGTGACGACGGTGATGGAGGCGCCGAGGTCCTCTATCTTCGAATTGAAACGCGTGCCGGACATCGCGTTCGACGCGTAGTAGCCGTTGTTTTCGGCGATGACCTCGAAGGGCGACAGCAACACCGCCTCGCGGGTGACTTCCTCCTCAGTCGGGAGACGCCTGCCCGGTGCGGGAACCGGGTGGTCGCCGGGAACTCGCGGCGCCACCCTTTGCTCGTTTTTTGTTTCTTCGGGAGTCTCCTTCCGCACTGAGAACGCCCCGGCCCCGATATCCTCTACGACCACGAGGCCCGTGCCGCGCAGCATCCGGTCGAGCGCCTCACTCGGCGCGATCTCGCCTTTCACCGCAGCCGTCCGCACGCCTTTGGTGAGGGCGGACGAAAAGACTACCTCGAGGCCGGATTGCTGCGAGAAGAGCCGCAACGAGCGCTCCGCCAGGTCGCTCGGCACGTCGACGACGACCTTGCGCTCCTCCCGTCGCGGCGGCACCGCTGCCGTTTCCGCGGCGAAAAGCGAGCCATCCGTGGACTCACAGAGCAAAAGCGCGGCGATCAGCAGCCAGAAAGCACCGGTACTGCGTGCCGGACAACGGGGGTTGAGGGGAAGCATGCACCCTATAACACGTCGCAGGCGGCCAAACCTGCTAAGCAAATCTTCGGACTCCCGGAACCTCCCCGAATCGCGTGCGTTACTTCTGCGCCGCCGGGCGGAGCCGGATGGCGTCGCCTGAACGCTCGGCGGAGATTCCGAGCGTGCCTTCCAGCAGTCGGACGAAAGTGTCGCTGTTGTCCGCGCGAAAGACGCCGCTGACGGGCAGCTGGGCGAGCGTCGGATCGTCCACGATAAATTGCACGCGACTGTGGCGATTCATCAGCGCCACGGCTTCGCCCAACGGCAGCTCTGAGAACTCGATGCGGGGCGCCCGCCACGCCAGCCGGGCCGTGATCTCAGTTGCCTGCAGGGCCTGCACGATGGGAAGGACGGCCGACGGGACAAGGTCCACCGTCGTGGCGGAGCCGGCTTCCACCAGCACGGTGGAGTCGGCTGAGGCCGCATCGGACGTGGGCGATGCTTTGTGTACTGCGACGCTGCCTTCTGTCACCAGTACCTGCACGGCCTCGCTGCTGGACTGCACGGAAAACGCCGTACCCACCGCCCGCACTCTGATGCCGCTGGCCTCGACCACAAAGGGTCGGTCCTGATTTTTCGTCACTTCAAAGTGGGCCTCTCCCCGGCGCAGCGTCACCCGCCGCACCGCGACGCTGTAGTCGACGACAATCTCCGCGCCAAACTTCAGCTCCACCACGCTGCCATCGGGCAGTGTCCGCCGTTCCGGTGCGACCACCATGCCACGGGCTTCCGTCGGCGTGGGACTCGCCTGCCACCGCGACCGCGAGAAAAGGCCGATGGCGCCAAAGACAATCAGAGCTGCCAATGTGATGCCGACGCGTCGCCCGCGCCGCTTCGCCGTGCTCGCGCTGAGCCGCTCTATAAGCGCGTCGGCCTGCCCCCCGGCAATCGGGCGATCGAAGGCCGACCACGCACGATCCTTTCTGCTCAAGGCCTCCTCATGCCGTGGGTCTTCGGCCTTCCAGCATTCGAACTCGGTTTCCTCCGAGGCACTCAGCCCGCGCTCCCGGCGCAAAACCCAGGTCGCAGCGGCAGCCTCAATGACGGCAGACGAGGAATTCGTGCGTAGTGCTTTCATGGCGCCGTCCTTCCCGCTACGCCGCGAGTTCGCAGATAGCGCTCGCACCGATCGAGCCCCAACGATCCCTGCACCTCCACGGTGCGCTCCGACATGCCCAGCTTTTCGGCAATCTCTTTCTGGGAAAGCCCATGCAGCTTGCGCAGGATGAAGACCTGCCGGCAGCGGGGAGGCAGCGACTCGATCGCGTTGAGCAGAAGCTCGATCTCCTCATTCGTACACGCCCGGGCGGCGGCATCGGGAGCGTGATCCAGCACGCGCAATGCGGGCAAGTCGCCGACCGACTCCAGCGGCGAGCGCTTCTCGCGGCGCAGCGTGTCGATCGCGAGATGCTGCGCGATCTTGAACAGAAAGCTTTTCGCCGAGGAAATCGGCTGGACGAGCTGGCGGCGCCAGACGCGCAGATACGACTCCTGCACCACATCATCCACGTCGCGAATCGAGGGAAACGCGCCGCGCAGGTACGCCTTGAGATGCGAATCGTGCGCGTGAACTTCGGCGGCAAACCAACGATTCTGACTGGGAACAGAGGACGACTCAGGGGTACTCGGCATGAGCGGGGTAGGGGAAGCGGACGCAGGCTTTTGATAAATGTGTCCGCGATGGCGAGCTGATTTTCCGGCTGGGAAAGCACCCATGCAGGAGTTCTTCGACCTGCAGGAAGTTCTTTATCGAAGCCTGCCGCCGCCATGGGTCGAAGAACGTGCGGCGTCCCAGGTCAGCTTTGAGCTCCTGAGCATCCACACGGCCCATGCCGAATCGTTCGAATCAAGACACGCTCTACCTGGTGCGTGTAATTCTCGGCTGTCCTGGCCGCGAAACTGTGCCCAACCGGCGAAGCTAGGAAGGGCAGGCATGCCTCAAGAAGCGCTCGTCGGGCGCATCATGGTAGCGCGGAGCTTCTCCTCCATCACCTCCGCGCGGAGCGGTTTACTTAGATAATCGTCCATTCCGCTTTGCAGACATTTCTGGCGGTCTCCGTCCATGGCATTGGCGGTAAGCGCGATGATGCGTGGCCGCTGTGCTTGGGGATAACGCAGCAGAATTTCCCTGGCTGCTTCATAGCCATCCATCTCCGGCATCTGAATATCCATGAGCACCAGATCGTACGGTTGGCGCTCCAAGGCCTGCAGAGCCTCGCGACCGTTGGCGGCGAGGTCGCAGCGATAACCCATGTTTTCCAGGAAACGGGTCGCGACCTTTTGATTCACGACGTTGTCCTCGACGAGGAGGATGCGGAGAGGCAGCTCGTCCGCGAGGCGCTTGGTGGGCCGGGCGATCGGTTTTGGGGCCTGGCGGACGTTCCCCAGCACCGTCAGCAGTGACTCGTGAAGCTGGCTGTGCCGGAGCGGTTTGTTGAAACAGGCCGCGAAATGTTGCCAGCGTACATCGCTGCGATCGCGGCTTGCAGCGGCTGAGCTGAGAAGGATCAGGGGCAGTTTCGCGTAGCGGGGCAAACTGCGCATGCGCACGGCAAGATCCAAGCCATCCATACCGGGCATTTGCATGTCGAGAATCGCCACATCGACGGGGGGATTTCCGGCCAGCAACTCGAGCGCCTCGAGCCCGGAGTGGGCCTCGAGCGGGAGCATGCCCCAGCGCTGGGCAAGGATTCGCAGGATACGGCGATTTACTTCCCCGTCGTCCACGATGAGAAGCCGGCGGCCGGTCAAGGTGGCCGGCTCGATCGTGGACGCTGGCATCTTCTCCGCGATCGCTTCGCGTGCCGGGATGATGAAGTGAAACGTCGAGCCCTGTCCCTCCTGGCTCTCTGCCCATATCCGCCCACCCATCAATTCCACCAGCCGTTTCGAGATCGCGAGGCCCAGCCCGGTGCCGCCGAAGCGGCGCGTCATGGAGACGTCGACCTGGCTGAATACCTTGAACAATTGATCCATCCGATCGGCAGAGATGCCGAGGCCGGTGTCCTTGACTTGAAAATGCAGCTCGTGCCAGTCGGTGGTGGCGTGCGCATCGCTCGACGGCGGTTGTCCAACCGTCGTGGGCGCAGCGACCTTGCGGGTTTGGATGCTGATGAAGACGGAGCCCTGCTCGGTGAATTTCACGGCGTTCCCCACGAGATTCACGAGCACCTGTCGCAGCCGGGTGATGTCGCCTACGATTTGGGCCGGCATCCGCTCGCAACCGAGGTAAGCCAGGTCGAGCCCCTTGTCCATGGCTCGCACGCTCAGGAGATCGAGCGTCTCTTCGATGCACTGGCGCAGGTCGAAGGGCTGCTCCTCCAGGTCCAGCTTGCCGGATTCTATTTTCGAAAAATCGAGAATGTCGTTGATGATGGTGAGCAGTGAGTCGCTGCTCGAGCGGATGGTCTCCGCGAAATTGCGCTGCTGGATGTCGAGGTGGGTGTCGAGCAGCAGGCTGGTCATGCCCATCACCCCGTTCATCGGCGTGCGGATCTCATGGCTCATATTCGCCAGGAAGGCGGACTTCGCGCGGCTGGCGGATTCCGCGGCGTCCTTGGCCGCTACCAATTCATGCTCGATGCGCGCGCGCTGCACGATCTCCGCCTGAAGATCGCGATTGGTCGCCGCGAGCTCGGCCGTGCGCTGCACGACGGCCTGCTCGATCAGGTCGTTGCTCACCTCGAGTTGCGCGCGCCGGGCGGCGATCTCCTTCATCTCCTGCTGGCTGCGCAGACAGGCGTAGATCAGGAAGATATCCTCGAAGATCACCCAGGCCGCATGCTCCAGCCAGCGCCAGGAGGAGGCGCTCGCACTTCCAAAGACGGATTGCGGCCAATACACGCCGCGCAGAAAATGATCCGTGGCTACCACAGCCGTGGCCGTCACCAGCACGCGCCAGTCACGGTAGAACGCGAGAAAGGCAAGCGAGCCGAAGACGTGGAAGTGCGTTTCAATGCGTCCGCCCGAGAGGTGAATAATCAGGGCCGAGGCGAGCATCTGCGCGGCGCCAATCACGTGTCGCGTGAGCGCGCGCCCCGGTTGCAGCCACGCGAGCAGCGCGGGCGGCCACGCGATAATGCCCCCGAGCACCACCGCGGCCCACACGTGCACATGCGTCTCGCTGACGGTGCCGATCCACGTGCGCGGAGAAAGCCAGAGCGCAGCCGCGATCCCGGCGAGCCATTGCAGCACCAGCAGGCCGGCGAACAACCGGTCGGTACTCCGGTAAATGTCGCCCTGGTGTTCGCGCCACAATTCCACCCCGCGCGCGCGGACACTCGCGAGATCCTGGCAGGAATCGAACGTCATGACGCGGGGGCTATGCACTCATCCCAGAGGGCACAACCGAAAACGGGCGTGGCGATAGGTTTCTCAGCGTGCACCTGCTTGCCGACCAGATTCAGCACCGCGGTTTTGCCCGGATTGTCGCCTACGTGGCCGCGCGCAGCCGTCACGCCACCGTGAAACACGAGCTGTCCCGCCTCGTCGTACAGGCGCATCTCGCCCGACGTGCGGGCGCCAAAGCGGCGAGCCTCTTCGCCACGAAGATCCTTTTCCACCCGCACACCGCCGATGCGGCGCGCGCGCTGCCAGAGCTCGGAGTCCTCCACGGGCGGCAGCCCCGGCAACTGCACGAAGCAAGCGACAGCTTGGAGCCCACGCGCGTTTTGCGCCATGATCGAATCCAATTCTTCAACCGTCGCGCGCGAGCAGGGGCATTCCGGATGCAGCACGACCACCGCGACAAAGCCACCCGTCTTCCGCGCCACGGTGGAATCAGCCGGCCAGTCCGCCGGCCCCGCGCCGTGAGTGCCTGCGGTAAGAGAATACTCCGCCAAACGGCCCATGCCCCAGCCCGTGGCGAGCAGCCATCCGCACACCAAAGTAGCTGACGATAGTCTTTTTAAGGCATAATTGTTCACGAAGGGCGCGCATCCACTGGATCGGCTGCTCGCTCAGGCATTAATCGGCACACAGTAGCCCTTGCTCAAGGGCTAATTTACCTGCGTAGCGTAGCCTACGGCCGACGGTCCCGGATACCCGATACCCTGACAGTTAACTGCGCGTCACTTCATCCATAAGATTTTAATCTTCAGGTTCTTAAGGATGGACGTTATCATTCCGCCCGCAGTGCCAGCATCGGATCCACCTTGGTCGCGCGGCGCCCCGGCAGGTAGCACGCAAGCGCACCGACCGCCGCGAGCAGGGCCGACACGGCGGCAAACGTGCCCGGATCCGTCGGCTGCACACCGTAAAGGAATCCGGCGAGCGCCTGGGTCAGCGCCAGCGATCCGATCACCCCGAGAACGAGCCCGGCCAGCACGAGCTTCATGCCGTGGCCCACCACCAGTTGCAGCACGTCACGGATCGTCGCGCCGAGCGCCATGCGGATGCCGAACTCGCGGGTGCGCTGCGCGACCAGGTAGCTCATCACGCCGTAGAGCCCCACCACCGCGAGCAGCAACGCCGTCGTCGCAAATGCCCCGAGCAGCCAGAGTGTGACGCGGCGCGGCGCTATCGACTGCGCCATGCGGTCGGCCCACAGCGCGATGTCCGCGACGGGCAGGTTCGCGTCGAGCGCGGCGACGCGCTGTCGCACGAGCGAAAGCAGCGTGTCGGCGGCCACGCGACCGCGCACCGCCAGATACATCGTGCGCAGCGGACTCTGCGCGGAGGGCACGCACGCTTGCAGCAGGGGCTCGCTGTCGAGCTGGCGCTGTTTGATGTCGGCAAACACGCCCACCACCTCGCGCTCCGGCGGGCGGCCGCGGCCGATCGCGATACGTTTGCCGAGCGGACTCTCGCCCGGCCAGATGCGGCGCGCGAGGGTCTCGTTGATGATCACGACGGGCGGCGTATCGGCGCGGTCGCGGTCCGTGAAAGCGCGGCCCTGCGTCACGCGAATGCCTAGTGTGTGAAAATATTCCGGGCTTACGATATTGGTTTCCGCCGCCAGCTCGAGTGCCGGGTCTTCCGGCCGCCCGGGGATCTTGAACGGCACGTTCATAATCGGCCCGGAAAACGGCAGCGGGAAAACCGTCGCGGCCGAGTCGACGCCCGGCAGCGCCGTGGCCTCGCGGCCGAGGCTTTCGAAAAACGCGCGCTGTTGCGCGGGCTCACGGTAGTTCTCCCCCATCAGGCTCACTCGCAGTGTGAGCACATTGCGCGGATCGAAACCGGGATCGACGCCGCTGAGGGCGATGAAACTCTGCAACAGGAGCCCGGCGCCCACAAGCAACACGAGCGAAAGCGCGACCTGCAGCACCACGAGCGCATGGCGCACCCGCCCGCTTGCCGTGGTGCCGGTTCCGCTGCGGCCGCCCGATTTGATCGTTGCCTCCAGGTCCGGGGTCGCCGCATGCCACGCGGGCAGGAGCCCGAACACGATGCCAGTGAGCAGCGAGACAATCACCGTGAACGCCAGCACCCGGCCGTCGACCGCGATGTATTCCGTGCGCGGAAAACTCGACGGCAGCAGCGCGGCAAACGCATCGATGCTGATCATCGTTGCGCCGAGTCCGACCGCGCAGCCCGCGAGCGAGAGCAGCAGGCTCTCGGTGAGAAACTGCCGCACGAGGCGCGAACGGCTCGCGCCGAGCGCCGCGCGCATCGCTGTCTCAGCTCCGCGCAACGTCGCGCGTGCCAGCAGCAGGTTGGCGACATTGGCGCACGCGATCAGCAGCACGAGCCCGACGGCCGCCGCCAGCACCCACAAGCTCGGCCGCGCCTCGCCGACGACCCGATCGACCAGCGGCTCTATCCGGCCTTCGCGCGAGGAATTCGTCGCGGGAAATTCTTTCGCCAGACGCGCCATCACCGCGTCGACTTCACTCTGCGCGGTTGCGAGCGTCGCGCCCGGTTTTAGCCGCGCGTGCACGTCGTAGGCCGGCACGCTGCGCGGTGCTCCGGCTTCGACGAGGGTGAGCGGCGCCCAGACATCGGGCCGGGTGCGCCGCACAATTCCCGCCGCTGCCGCGCCGTCGAACCACTCCGGCAACACGCCCACGATGGTGCATGGCCGGCCATTGAGGGTGATCTGCCGGTCGAGGACCGCCGGGTCCCCGCCGAATCGGCGCTGCCAGAACGCGTGGCTCAACAGCGCGACTTGTCCGGCGCCCGGCTGGTTTTCCTCCGGCCGGATGTTGCGCCCGAGGAGCGGCGTGACTCCGAGCATGGGAAGCAGATTGGCTGTGATCGCGGCGCCCGGTATCTCCTCCGGCTCCGTCCCGCCCATCCAGGTAAATTCGGACGGAGCGGCAGCCGCGATCTGCTCGAAGGACGTGATGGCGTTGCGCCAGTCGAAGTAAGTCGCGGGCGAGACCGGCACGGGCACGCGCTGTCCCGTGCCGCCGGCCAGAAGCCGTGTTTCGCGCAAGTTCACCAGCCGCTTGATGTCCGCGTAAGGCAGCGGTTCGAGCAGCACGGCGTTGACCACGGAGAAGATCGTCGCATTGGCCCCAATGCCGATGGCGAGCGTCACGACGATCGTGAGCGTGAAGATGGGGTTGCGGCGAAACGAGCGCACGGCATGCCGCACGTCCTGCGACAATTGCTCGAGCCAGAGCCACCCGCGCACCCGGTCTTCCCGGCAACTCTCCTTGACCTGCTCGATGCCGCCGAATCGCCGCAGCGCCGCGTAGCGCGCTTCGTCTGGCGAGAGGCCCTCGTCGATGTGATCCGCCGTGCTCTGCGAGAGGTGAAATCGCATCTCCTCCGCCATATCGCGTTCTATTTTTTCCCTGCGGAAGATCGCGCGGACGCGGCGGAGAAAATGAAGGAGCGGTCTCATGATGCGGTGAGTTGAACGTATCCGTTGAAGTGTTACATTTTAAGCTGACTCCATTACCTGCGCGATAATGCCGGTCACGCGGCTCCAACTCTCCATTTCGGCTTCGAGCTGTTTGCGGCCGGTGCGGGTGAGCGAGTAGTATTTCGCGCGCGCGCCTTTTTCCGTGAGCTTCCACTCGGATTTGAGCCATCCCTTGTCCTCCATCCGGTAGAGCGCAGGATAGAGGGAGCCCTCTTCCACGCGGAGCGCGTTCTTGGAGAGCTGCCCGAGTTTTTCTGTGATGCCCCACCCGTGGAATTCTCCCCGGGAAAGAACGCGGAGGACCAGCATGTCGAGCGTGCCCTGGAAAAGACCGGATTTTTGTGCCATCGTAACGACAACCTAGACCGTCTAAACACGATTTGTCCAGCAAGGAGTCTAGACGGTCTAGGTGGTGAGCGTTATTCGATTCACCATGCGACCTTTACGGATAGGCGCGCCAAAGTCCTGAAGACTCCCCGGCTGGTGTTCGCGAATGCGGCGTCCCAGCGATCACGGATTTCATCATCCGTGGCCTCGGTGTAATCTGTGGCTACGATTTAATCCTTCAATGCTGGCGAGCCGGGAGCAGCGATCGGCGTCCGCAGCACGCAAGTGCAGCCTCTTTCGGGCCGCCTTCGACTACTTCGCGCCGCAATTGAACATCCAGTGGATGCCGAAGCGATCGGTCAGGGTGCCCCAATACGCGCCCCAGAACATTTCTTGCAGCGCCATCTCGATGACGCCACCTTCAACCAGCGCAGCGAAGAGGCGGTCCGTCTCGGCCCGGGT
>JAZKEV010000520.1:0-4119 GCA_040386765.1 Verrucomicrobiota bacterium
AGACGCCGGAGCGCATCGTGGCAGGCCTCGACGATGTGTTTGCGCGAGAGCCCGGTCTGGTTGGGTTTGTCGTCCTCCCAGCCGAAATAGACTTTGCTGGAAACGAGGTAAGAGCTGCGACGCCAGCCGGATTTTTTCAGGATCTCGCCCATCACCAGCTCGGCCTGGCCGTCGGCGTAGGTCTCGGCGTTGTCGAAGAAATTCACCCCGGCATCGTACGCGGCGTGGAGCAGATCGCGCGCGGTGGTGTCGCCGATCTGCTTGCCGAAGGTGACCCAGGCGCCAAAGGAGAGCGCGCTGATCTGAAGACCGGAGTTGCCGAGGCGGCGATAAAGCATGGGTGGGATTTTGGATTTCCGGTTTGCGATCGGCGATTTCCAAGCGGCGATCTCCGATGTGCGAGCTACGATAGGATTAACGGGCGAGGAAACTCTGGGCGGCCGAGAGATCCTGCGGTGTGAGCTGATGGCTCGCGGGCAGGGACTCGACCTTTACCTCGGCGCCACCGGCTCGGAGGTGCGCGGCAAGGCGCGGCGGATGATCGAGCGGCACGAGCGGGTCCATGCTGCCATTCGAGAGGAGGACGCGTTTGCCGGTGAGCGTGCCGGCGGCCGCAGGTTGATCGAGCACGACCATGGCGCGGAAAAGAATCCCCCCGCCCAGCACTTCAGGGCGGAGGAGCAGCATGGTCGCGGCGATATTGGCGCCGTTGGAAAAGCCGACGGCGATGAGCCGCGTGGGCTCGAGCCGATACTGTTTCGCGGCCTGCACGACGAAGTCGGCGAGGGCATGGGTCCGGCGCGTGACCTCCTGAGGATCGAAGCGGCCTTCCGCAAGGCGCGCGAAGAAACGCAGCGCGCCACCCTCGCTCACATCACCGCGTGGGCTCAGCAGGGCCGAGCCAGGCGAGATCCCGCGACCGAGACGGAGCAGGTCGTGCTCCGTACCTCCGGTGCCATGAAGCAGGAGAAGCGGCGGGGCCGAGGCATCGGTGCCGGCTTCGAAAAGGTGATGATAAGTCAGGTGAGCCATGGAAGGTCGCGACATCGCAAGGTGTTGCGAGAGACGATAGCCGCAATGAAAGGGTGCGCGACGGAAGCGCAAGCGGAGCAGGCAAGATGGCAGGCGCGAAGTTTACGCGCTGACAGGGATTTGCGTGTGCGGAGGCGGCCGGACGGTGAGGGAGAACAACGCGAAACGCACGCTCGCACGCGTGCGTCGCTATGGCGACGAGTGGCCAGAGAGGTGCACGAGACTTCAGTCCGCTACGAATACTCTGAGTGTGCCGAGCGCGGGCTGAAGCTCCGCGCTACGCCGATGCCTCGCCTCGCTCTACTCTGACGACGCTTTACGTGTCGATCTTCTTGATCCGCGCGAGGTGGCGGCCGCCTTCGAACTCGGTCGCGAGCCACGTGCGGACGATCGCGAGCGCCTCGGCTTCGGTGACGGTACGCTGGCCGATAGAGAGGCAGTTGCCGTCGTTGTGCGACCGGTTCCAAGTGGCGAGCTGCTCGTTCCAACAGAGGCCGCAGCGCACGCCGCGCACTCGATTGGCAACGATCGCCTCGCCGTTGCCGGACCCGCCCAAGACGATGCCGCGCTCAAATTCACCGCGGCCGACCGCCTCAGCGGTGGGGCGGATGAAGTCGGGATAGTCGCACGCGGCATCCGAGTACGTGCCGAAATCGCGAACCGTATGACCTTCCGTGAGAAGCATGGCCTTGATCGCCTCTTTGTAGGCGAAGCCGGCATGATCGGAACCGATGGCGATGGAGAAAGTACGAGGCATGGTACGGAGTAGAGATACGGAGCGCGCGAAACATGACGCGCGGTCGGGTGTCGTAGTCTTTAAGTGCACAGTGCAGCAAACCAAATTCCTACAATGAAAACGAAACTCTCAGCGATGCTCTGCGGGCTGGCCTTGGCGCTGGCGGCGGGCTGCTCGACGGTGGACTCGCGGATCGACAAGAACCGCGCGGCCTTCAGCACGTGGCCACCGGCGGTGCAGGATAAGGTGGTGATGGGCCAGATTGATATCGGTTTTAACACCGATCAGGTCGCGGTGGCCTTGGGCCAGCCGGATCGGACCTTCACCCGGACGACGGCGGACGGCACCTCGCAGGTATGGAGCTATCGCGATCGCGGGCCGCGCTTTGGCTTCGGCGTCGGCATGGGGGTGGGCTCCTTTGGGGGTCGCGGCGGCTCGTTTGGCAGCGTAGGCATCAATACGGGCGGCGGCGGTTACCACGACGACGAGAAGATGGGCGTGGTCTTCGACCAGACGGGGCGCGTGAGCTCGATCGAGACGCGCGGGAAGTAAGCTCGGCGGGATAGGCAGGTGATTGAAGGGGCAGAGGGTAGGGCGCGTTATCCTTAACGCGCCGTTCCTGACGTGCGTAGCCCGGGGCACGGCGGTTCAAGCATTAACAGAATGAACTGCCGTCCTGTCGCCCCACCGTCTACTTTCCCGCAGCTTTTTCGTCGCCCTCGAAGAGCTTGAGGATCGCGGTTGTGTCGGAAAGGTCCTCGACCGCCGCGGTGGGCGCATGGGCGCGGAGCTCGGCGAGAGTGGAGCTACCCGTCGCGACCGCGAGCGTCCGGGCGCCGATGATCTTCCCGCACGCGATGTCGTGCGGGGTATCGCCGATCACCCAGACATTGTCGGCAGGGAAGTGAATGCCGTGGCGCTCCAGCGCGCGGCGGAGGGCGTGCGGGCCGAGCTCGTTGCGAAACTCGCTATCGTCGCCGAAGGCGCCGAAATCAAAGTGCTCCCAGAGCCCGTGGTGCGTGAGCTTGGCCTGCGCGCCACGGCGCATGTTGCCGGTGAGGAGGCCCTGCGCGATCGCGCCATGGTCGGCGGAGGCGCGGAGGATTTCGCGAACGCCGGGGAGCACGCGCGCGTGGGGATTATGCAATTCGCCCGGCAGCGCGGTCACGTAGCCATCGAACAAGCGCGCGAAGTTCTCCGGGGTCGCGGGCAGGTCGAATTTTTTGAAAATGGCGCGCATGATCCATGTGTCGGTGCGGCCGGCGAAATCGACGTCCTGCAGCGAGCTATCGAGGCCGAACGTTTTGCGCAGGGCGATGCGGAGCGCTCGCATGCCAGCGCCGCCGGACGCCACCAGAGTGCCATCGATATCCCAGAGCAGGAGAAATTTCACCCACTGAGAGAAAAAGAAAAAACCGCGCCGGCAATGGCGCGGTTTTGAAGACAGGCGGATTTTAAACCGCCTTGGATTGGGCTAATTTTACTTCGACCAGCCGACGTTGGCAGCGGCAACGGCCTGAAAGTAGACGGCGGTGAGGGCTTCGAGCGAGGGCGTGGCAGCGGTGGCGAGATGGCTCGCCATGTCGATGCGCGACTCGCGGCGCTCGGCGAGGGCGCGCTCCGCGAGCTCGCGGGCCAGCGCGTGGCCCTCGGCGAGCGTGGCAGTGCGGAGCGATTGAGGGAAGACGACGGCGGTCATGCGCGGGAAGACGGGGCGGTTTGACCGGACGTGGCCGCGGTGGCGGACATGCCGGCGGCTTTCTTGACGAATTCCGCGATGTCGAGGCCGAGTGCTTTGGCGACGCCCATGCCGTAGGCGGGATCGGCGCGGAAGAAGTGGCAGATCTGACGGAGCTGGATCTCGGGCGGGACGGAGCCCATGTGGCGCGCGATATTGCCGAAGAGGCGCTGCTGCGCATCGGGCGGCATCAGACGGAAGAGGTTGCCGGCCTGGGTATAGTCGTCGTTGCCCTCGCGGTGATTGTGGCGCGCGGCGTCGCCGGAGAGTTTGAGCGGTGGCTCGACAAACTCGGGGCACTGCTGCGGGCCGCCGCGGCTATTGGGCTCGTAGTTGACGGCGCCGCCGAAATTGCCGTCAAAGCGCATCGCGCCGTCGCGATGATAGTGCATCACAGGGCAGCGCGGGGCATTGACGGGTAAAGACTGGAAGTTGACGCCGATGCGGTAGCGCTGCGCATCTGTGTAGGAAAGGATCCGGGCCTGCAGCATCTTGTCGGGCGAGTGGCCGATGCCGGGCACGACATTGGCGGGGGCAAAGGCGGCCTGCTCGACCTCGGCGTGGTAGTTCTGCGGGTTGCGATTCAGCTCGAGCAGGCCGACCTCGATCAGCG
>JAZKEV010000520.1:4129-5424 GCA_040386765.1 Verrucomicrobiota bacterium
CCAGACCTTGGTCAGGTCGAAGGGGTTCACCTTGTAGGTATCTGCATCCTTCTCGGGCATGATCTGCACGCAGAGTTTCCAGCGCGGGAAATTGCCCTTGGCGATGTTGTGGAAAAGATCGGCCTGCGCGGATTCACGGTTCTGGCCGACGAGCTCGGCGCCCTCGGCATCGGTGTAAAACGTGATGCCCTGCTGGGAGCGGAAATGAAATTTCACCCAGTACCGCTCGCCGATGGCGTTGATGAACGAGTAGGTGTGCGAGCCGAAGCCGTGCATCTCGCGGTAATTCCGCGGGAGGCCGCGGTCGCTCATGAGGATCGTGACCTGGTGCAGCGACTCGGGCGAGAGCGACCAGAAATCCCATGCGGCGGTGTGGTTGCGTAGATTGGTCTGAGGATCGCGCTTCTGCGTATGGATGAAGTCGGAGAACTTGAGTGGATCGCGCACGAAGAAAACCGGCGTGTTGTTGCCGACGATGTCCCAATTACCCTGCTCGGTGTAGATCTTCAGCGCGAAGCCGCGCACGTCGCGCTCCGCGTCAGCCGCGCCGCGCTCACCGGCGACGGTGGAGAAGCGGAGGAAGGTCTCGGCGGTGTTGCCGACTTTGGAAAAGATCTTCGCGGAGGAATAGCGCGAGATGTCGTGCGTAATGGTGAGCGTGCCGTAGGCGCCGGAGCCCTTGGCGTGGACGACGCGCTCGGGGATGCGCTCGCGGTTGAAGTGGGCCATCTTCTCGATGAGCCAGAAATCCTGCATCAGCACCGGGCCGCGCGGGCCGGCGGTGAGGGAATTTTGATTCTCTGGGACGGGAGCGCCGGAGGCGGTGGTGAGCTGGGGAGCGGACGGGGGAACCGAGGGTGCTTGTGACATGAGGTCTGATGGTAGCAGGATGGCAGATAGATGGGAAATATGACTTCCCCATGGCTGTAATAGGTAGGGGCTATTAAGGATTGAGTGAGAGGCCGGTTGCATGCGGTGATGATAACTCGTGCGGTGAGGGCACCGCGCCTCCATCGGACAGCGGAATCGAACTACTATGGAACTACACCAACTTCGTTATTTTCTGGCGGTGGCTCGGACCCGGAATTTCAGCCGCGCGGCCGAGCAGTGTCACGTGGCGCAGCCTTCGCTGAGCCAGCAAATCATGAAGCTGGAGGCGGAGTTGGAGGAAAAGCTCTTCGAGCGCACGAAACGCGAGGTCTCGTTGACTCCGGCTGGCGTGCTTTTCCGCGAGCACGCGGAGCGCGTGGTGGAGGCGCTGGAGCAGGCAAAGGAATCCGTGCGCGAAGTGCGGG
>JAZKEV010000521.1:0-6546 GCA_040386765.1 Verrucomicrobiota bacterium
GTAGGGCGAACCGTCCCGGGTGAGCCGTCGCGCCGCACATGAGCGAATCGCATTCAGATTTCCGCCCGCGCTACCGGCATTCGTAATTCCGCCTTCAGGCGAAAGGTTTCCAGATTCCGCCTGAAGGCGGAACTACCAGCGAAACTACAGACTTCTTCGCGCATCCCCACGGCATATGTACCCGTAAAAAAGGCGGGTCGCATGACCCGCCTTCGAGAATGATCGAGATAACGTTCCCGCTTACCGCCGGAACGACTTCGTGAAATCCTCCGTCGCCGTCTGCACGACCTTCTTCTCGTGGCGCGATTCTGCGATGAGCTGGTTCAGCTTGTTCTCCCACGCCGCGCTGTCCATGGGGAGGTCGACGGTCTGGTTGATGAGCGAGGAGTAGAGCAGCACGTTGGCGAGCTCGACCGAGCCCATGCCCTCGGCGCCGGGGGCGATCAGCGGCGTGCCGTCGAGAATCGAGTCCACGAAGTTCTGCAGGAGGATGCCGTGCGGATTGTTCGCCGTGTCGAAGGGGATCTCGACATTCCACACCTCGGGTTTCGCGAAGCCGCTCTTCGAGGTCTTGCTGAACTGCGTCGAGTCCGCGTCGTTGCGGTTGAAGGTGAGCTTGTTGTTTTCGAGGACGATCTTGCCGCGCGTGCCGCAGATCTCGAAGCGATTCGTGCCGGGGGCCTCGCCCGTCGACGAGATGAAGACGCCGGTGGCGCCATTCTTCCACTCGAGGTACGTCGTGATGTTATCCTCGACCTCGATGTCGTGGAAGCGGCCGAGCTGGCAGAAGCCGCGGACCTTCGCCGGCATGCCGCACAGCCACTGGAGCATGTCGAGCTGGTGGAGGCACTGGTTGAGCAGCACGCCGCCGCCCTCGCCCTTCCACGTCGCCCGCCAGCCGCCACTGGCGTAGTACGCCTCGGTGCGGAACCAGTCAGTGATGATCCAGTTTACGCGCGTCACTTCGCCGAGCTCGCCGCTCTCGATGAGCTTCCGGATTTTCTGGTAGCGGGGCTCGACGCGCATCTGAAACATGCCCGCGAAGACCTGCTTCGGGTGCTGCTGCGCGACCGCGATCAGGCGCTCGGCGTCGGCCTTGTGCGCGGAGATGGGTTTCTCGACCATCACGTGCAGCCCGTTCTTCAGGGCATCGATGCCGATCGTGGTGTGCAGGAAATGGGGCGTCGCGATCACCAGCGCGTCGATCTCGCCGGAGCGGATCATCTCCTCGCAACTGGCAAAGGTCTTCACGCCCGGCTTGCTCTTGAAGGCCTCAAGGCTCGGCGCGAAGGCATCGCTGACCGCTGTCAGCGTGCACCGCGAAATCTTGTTCTCCAGCAGGTAACCGGTGTGGAACTTGCCGATGTTGCCCAACCCAACGATGCCGAGACGAACGTTTTTCATTCAGAGCGAGTAACGACGCCGGGGCATCGCGCGGCAACGACTTTTTGCGTGCTGGGACGATCTCCTTTTCGGACAGAGGCGAAAGCGGGTGCGCGGCGTGAGGGTAAAGCCGGCCAACCTCCGCTTGCCTCTGCCGCTCCGATGCGCACGCTATCCTGACCTCCCGTCGTTCCCTCGACGCCCGTTTCACCCCTTTCTCGCCATGTCACGTCCCCTCTTCGCCCTGCTCTCGCTTGCGCTCGTCGCGACGCCCGCCGTGTTTGCCCAAGCCCCCGCGGCTCCGAAGGCGGTTCAACCCGCCAACGCCGCCCAGCCTGCTAAAGCTCCCTCCCTGCTCGACAAGAGCGGCAACCCCGCCGGTTTTAAAACGCTCGAACTCGGAGCGCCCGCGCCGGACTTCGCGCTCCCCGATGTGGATGGCAAGGTGCGCAAGCTCTCCGACTTCGCCGGGCCCGACGTGTTGATGGTGCTCTTCACCTCCAATCACTGCCCCACCTCGCACGGCATCGAGGGCCGCCTGCTGAAGCTCCGCAATGACTACCGCGGAAAGAGCTTCACGATGCTCGCGATCAATCCCAACCACCCCGAGGGCCTGAGCGCCGACGAACTCGGCTACGGCGAGTACAGCGACTCTTTCGAGGAGATGAAGCCGTACGCCAAGAAGCTCGGCTGGGATTTCCCGTACCTCTACGACGGCGACAAGCAGCTCACCGCGCGTGCCTACGGCTGCCTCGCCACGCCGCACGTCTTCATTTTCGACAAGGACCGGAAGCTCCGCTACGCGGGTGCCTTTGACGACTCGCGCTACGCGCAGGACGATACGGTGAAGAAACACTACGCGCGCGACGCCATCGACGCCCTCCTCGCCGGCAAGCCCGTCGCCACCGATCGCACCAAGCCCTTCGGCTGCTCCACCAAGTGGCGTGAGAAGCACACCAGCCACATCGCCAAGGAGACCGCGTGGAGCCAGATTCCCGTCACCATCGAGCAGACCGACGCCGCCGGCATCGCCGCGCTCCGCGCCAACCCCACCGGCAAGTACCGCCTCTTCAATGTCTGGGCCACGTGGTGCGCGCCGTGCGTCGAGGAGTTTCCCGCGCTCGTCGCCATCTCGCGCAAGTTTGGCCTGCGCGATTTCGAGCTCGTCACGATCAGCATGGACGACCCGAAGCAGGAGAAGCGCGCCCAAGCCTTTCTCCAGAAACAGGGCGCCGGCATCGTGAAGAAACTGCAGGACACGATCACCAAGGAAGGCCGCAAGACGAACCACTACCTCTACAACGCCGCCGACCAAGGCGCGCTCGTCGCCGCGCTCGACCCTGAGTGGCCCGGCCCGATTCCGCACACCGTCCTGGTCAGCCCCGGCGGCAAGATCGTCTGGCGCCACAATGGAATGATCGAGCAAAATGCCGCCATCGCCGCTATCCTCGAGGCCATGGGCAACTACTACCAGCCCGCCCCGGCTGCGCCCGCCGCAGTTACCAAGACCGATTGATATCGAGGCCCCTACGGGGTCTTTTCGAATGAGGTCGTCATTCTAAGCGCAGCGGAGCCCACGCTTGCGAAGGAGGGAGCGGGTGCGGACGGCGCTCCAAGGGAGGTGGATGGGTTGCCACGTCGCTGCGCTTCTCGCAACGAGAAGAGATGGGCAGGGAGGGGGAAATGGAAGTGGCGCGACGAGGAGCCCGGCTACGCCAAGCGGACGTCCCATTGCGCTCGAACATGCGAGAGGGCGGGTTAAAAGCCCGCCCTACTTCACGGGCCGGGCGGAGCGTCCGGCCCTGCCTCGTAGCGCCGCTCCATTTGACGACACGCCCGCTTCCGCGCCGCGCTCCATACCACGAGAGCGCTCTCGCAACCGCGCCTATTTTCTGAATCGCTCCGCGCTCAATGCCCGAGCCGTTTCCATCGCACGATCCGTATGCCGCGCTGCGCATCCGGAATTTTCGCGATTATCTCGGTGGCAGTTTCCTCGCGCTGCTCGGGCGTCAGGCGGTCGTCGCGGTGGCGACGTGGCAGGTTTATCAATGGACGCACTCCGCCACGGCGCTCGGGCTCGTCGGCTTGGTCAATGTCCTGCCGCTGCTCGCGCTCTCGCTGCCCGCCGGTGCGCTCGCCGATCGACACGACCGGCGGCGGTTGATCGCGACCGGCACCGCGGTGATCGCCGCACTGAATCTCGCCCTCGCCGCCCTCTCGTTCTGGCACGACGCCATCCCCGAGGCCGCGCCGCTGCGCTGGGCCAATGTGGGCCTCGAACGCCTCGCGCTGGTCTTCGAGCAGAAGACCGATGCCACCGCGCTGCGTTTCGATGAGCCGGCGCTGCCGCTCGTCTACCTGCTGCTGCTGGGCCAGGGCTGCGCGCGCATCCTGATCTGGCCGGCACGCTCCAGCATCGCGCCGCTGCTGGTGCCGCCGCCGCTGCTGGGCAACTCGATCACGTGGAGCACAAGCACCTTTGAGATCGCGACCGTGGCTGGACCCGCGCTCGGCGGCTTCCTCATCGCCTTTGCCGGCATCCCGTCGGTGTACGCGCTCGGCGCCGCGCTCGAACTGGTGTTCTTCCTCGCGCTCGGTCGCGTCGTCTATCTGCAGGCGGCACAAAAAAACGTGGGCAAACGTTCGTGGCGCGATGTGCTCGCGGGCGCCGAGTTTATCTGGCGTAAAAAGGTCATCCTCGGCGCCAGCTGCCTCGACCTGTTTGCGGTGCTGCTCGGCGGCGCGACGGCGCTGCTGCCCATTTATGCCGACAAGGTCCTGCACGTGGGGCCCATCGGCTTCGGGTGGTTGCGGGCCGCGCCCTCGCTCGGGGCGTTTGCGATGGCGATGTGGATTGCCCATCGCCCGCCGCTGGAGCGCCCCGGCTCGGCCCTGCTGTGGTCGGTGGCGGGCTTTGGGGTGGCGATCATCGCCTTTGGCGTTTCCCAGTGGTTCTGGCTGTCGCTCATCGCGTTGTTTTTCACGGGCGCCTTCGACAATGTCAGCGTTGTCATCCGGCAGTCGCTCGTGCAACTGCTCACCCCCGACTCCCTGCGTGGGCGCGTGACTGCGGTAAACCAGATCTTCATCGGCTCCTCCAATGAGATCGGCGCCCTCCGGGCCGGTCTCATGGGTGCGCTCATCGGGCCGGTGGGCGCCGTGGTCTGGGGTGGCATCGGCACTATCGTGGCCG
This sequence comes from Verrucomicrobiota bacterium, assembly GCA_040386765.1. Lineage (GTDB taxonomy): Bacteria > Verrucomicrobiota > Verrucomicrobiia > Opitutales > Opitutaceae > ER46. Next base: position 4,577 of record JAZKEV010000521.1, read on the forward strand.
CCGTGGCTGTGGCCAGGGCCGTGCCCGGACTCCGCCGGTTGCCCGCCCTCAACACCCTGCGCCCGGAGGACTAGCCGCAGGGCCATCGCAGCGGGGAAACGGGACGTTTTGTGCATCTCCTCAAAAGGGTTGGAGGAGCCTTCCAAGCTGACTTCCTGTTCGCAGGAACCGGCAGAAGCCATCGTTTTTCGTTAGACTTCCCACGCCCTGAGGCCATTGCTAGCGGCCCCGGCTATGGCAGAGACCTCCAAACGTAAGACGTTCTTCATCCTTGCGCTTGCGGCTAGCCTTGTCGTCGCCCTCGTCGCCGTGGTCGTCAAAGTCATCGGCGACGAAGACCTGCGCGAACGCCTCGGCCCGGAGTATTACATCCTTACGCTCGCGATCATCGGCTGCGTGCTCCTTGTGCTCGCGGGCTACATTTGGGATCGGACGCTTATCCAGCGCCTCAAGACGCTGCGCACCACGGTGCCGGTCAGCGCCGAGGATCCCGTGGGAACCGGCGAACACGATCACGACGAAATCATCGGCCTCGCTCGTAATATCGAGCGGATGGCGCAGGCGCTGCAAAAGACCGAGGCCAGCTATCGCGGCATCGTCGAAGATCAGGTGGACTTGATCTGCCGCTACCGACTCGACGGCAAACTCACCTTCGTCAACAGCGCCTACGCCCTCGCCTTTGGCCGCAAGCGCAACGAGCTCGTTGGCCAGCAATTCCCCTCCTTCATCCCGGGCGCGGCGATCGGCGATGAGCCGTACACGTTTGAGCGCGAGCTCGATTTCCCCGATGGCCGCCGTCGCTGGCTGATGTGGACGCAGCGCGCCATCCGCGATGACACGGGCAGCACGCTCGAGTATCAGTCCGTGGGCCACGACATCACGCTCCGCAAGGAAGCCGAGGCCGCGCTGATGCACGCCAAGGAGGCCGCCGAGGCCGCCGACCGCGCCAAGAGCGAGTTTCTCGCCATCGTCAGCCACGAGATCCGCACGCCGATCAACGGCGTCATCGGCTTTGCGCAGATCCTCGCCGACTCGCCGCTCTCGCCCGATCAGCGCGAGCAGGTCGCGATCATCAAGTCGAGCGGCCAGGCCCTCGAGAAGCTCATCGCGGATATCCTCGACTTGTCGAAGATCGAGGCGGGCAAGATCGAGATCGAGTCCTCGCCCTTTGGCCTGCACCGAACCGTCGAGGAGGTCATCGCGTTCTTCCAGCCGCGCGCCCGCGCCGCCGCGCTCACGCTCTCCGCCAACATCGATCCCGATGTGCCCCAGATCGTAAACAGCGACGAGGCCCGCCTCCGCCAGATCCTCACCAACCTGATCGGCAACGCCCTCAAGTTCACCGAGCGCGGCAAGATCACGGTCAACGTCTCGTGCATGCGCGGCGAGCCCGTGAGCGAGCGCGACACCCGCCGCGCGCTGCGGCTCTTCTTCTCGGTCGCCGACACCGGCATCGGCATCCCCGCCGACAAGATCTCGAAGCTCTTCAAGCCCTTCAGCCAAGTCGACACCTCCTCCGAGCGCCGCCGCAGCGGCACCGGGCTCGGCCTCATCATCTCGAAGCGCCTCTGCGAGCTCATGGGCGGCTCCATCTCCGTCGACAGCAAGATCGGTGAAGGCACCACCTTCCGCTTCTCGCTCCTCACCGACTACGAGAAGGGCGATACTCATGTGCCCTTCGCGATGCGGCATGGGGCGAGTCACGGAGCGTAACGGCGTCGAGGTCGTGAGCGCTGCGGCATGCAGTTCCGCGGGGAATGCGCGATGATTCCCTATCGCCTATTTCTTGTTGCCATCGTCGCTGGCCTGGTCGCCTCTCCCGCTCCGATCGCCGATCGGTGGACCCAGTCCGAACTCGAGAGGATATCTCGTAGGCCGCCAAGGCATGCGCCTGAACCCAAGCTGCGGCATAGAGGCGCCTCGGTTCCCGGAACCATTCACATGATGTCACCGCAAGAGGTGACGTATGC
>JAZKEV010000522.1:0-3318 GCA_040386765.1 Verrucomicrobiota bacterium
TCCCGCCGGAATGGTGATGGAGACGTCTTGGAGCGCGGGTTTATCCTCTTTGTAGGAGAAGTTGAGGCGATCGAAGGCGATTTCACCGCGGAGGCGTCCGGGCAGCTTGGGATTGACCGGATCCGCGATGAGGACCGGCTCCTTCAAAACGTATTCAAGACGATCAAGGGCGGCTGCGCCGCGTTTGGTGTCGTTGCTCAGGGCTGCCAGTTTTTTGATCGGGTCGTAGCAGACATAGAGCGCCGTGATAATAGAAAGGAACGGGGCCAGTGCGAGACCCGAGCGGTAGGCGTAGATGAAGGTGGCTGCGAGGCCGAACGCACTGATGATCTCGATGGCGGGCGGGAGAGCCTTCGCGTATTTGACGACCTTCATCTGGTAGGTGAGCAGGAGCCGCGTCGAGACGCTGAAACGGGCCACTTCGCGTTCTTCCAGACTGAAGGCGCGGACTTCGCGGGAGGCTGCGAGGCTTTCACTGAAACGATCGGTGAGAGAACCGAGTTCGGCCTGCAATTGCACGGCGCGGCGCACGAGTTTTCGGCCGGCGAAACGAATGGGGAAAATGCACAATGGCACGCTGGCGAGACAGACGAGCACGAGGCCGACTCCACTTTCGGTGAAGGCGAGATAGACCAAGTAACCGAGCGCGGCGACAAGGGTGCCTGGCTGTTTGACGAGTTCGTTGGCGAGATTACTGAGCGTGGTCTGCAGCTGATTGGTGTCGGAGACCCCGCGCGAGATGAGGTCGCCGGACGAGTTACGCTGGAGAAAGCTGAGGGGAAGTATCTGGAGCTTGCGGAAATAATCGAGGCGCAGTTGCTCGAGGATACGGGTGCCGCCGTATTGCACCAGGTAGGTGTTGAGGTAGCCGGCAATGCCGCGAAGGCTGAAGACTGCGGGCAACCACAGGGCGATGCGGACGATCTCCCAGTTGGTCATGAGCGGAGCGCCTTCGGTGAAGACTTTGGGGAACACAAACTTCACCATGTAGGGCAGGCCGAAGCCGCTGGCGCCGGCGTAAATCAGGCCCAACAATACTCCTCCGATCAAGTGCCAGCGAACGGGCTTGAGGTAGGAAAGGTAGGGGTAGAAGCGGCGCATGGGAAAGCAGGGAATCGCGAGCGAGCCTGCACGGACAGGCAAGCCTCAATCTTTGGCCGAGCGCACGTCCAGGGCATCGCGCAAACCGTCGCCGAGGAAGTTGAGGGAGAATAGCGTTAAGGAGAACACGGTGCCCGGGAACATGAGGAGCCACGGATACTCCTCCATACGCTCGGCTCCATCCTTGATGAGCACGCCCCATGAACTCATGGGCGGTTGCACGCCGAGGCCGAGGAAACTGAGGAAGGCTTCAAGCAGCATCACGCCCGGGATGGTGAGCGTGGTGTAGACAATGATCGGCCCGAGGATGTTGGGGATCATGTGCCGGAAAATAATGCGCGGCGTGCCGAAGCCGAGCGAGCGGGCGGCTTCGATGAACTCCATGCGTTTGAGCGACATGATCTGGCTGCGGACGATGCGGGCCATGGTAAGCCACTCGACGGCGCCGATGGCGGCGAATAGCAGCAGTATTCTCGACGCACCTCTGGTATTTATGAATGGCTGCCAGTCGCCGAATGAGAGATGCTTGATCCACTCATCAAGAATTTGGGCTGGGGTCTCTAGCATCACGGTAAGCAGGATAACAAAAATCGTGAAGGGGAGGGCGTAGAGGATGTCCACGATGCGCATCATGACTCGGTCGAGCTTGCCTCCGATGTAACCGGAGACTGCGCCGTAAATGACGCCGATGGTGAGCGCGACGAATGTCGCGATGAGGCCGACCATGAGCGAGATGCGTCCGCCGAACATGAGGCGCGTTAACAGATCGCGACCGAGTTGGTCGGTGCCGAGCCAGTGTTTGGCGGACGGAGGGGAGAAGGTGTTGTAGAGATCGGTCTCTTCGTAGCCGTAGGAGCTGAACCACGGGCCGATTACGCAGAGCAACGACAGGACGATGAGCGTGATGCCGCCGAAGACGGCGAGGTGGTTGCGACGCAGGCGACGCCAGGCGTCGAGCCACGGGGAGACGCCGCGCTCGAGTTGGGCGGGGGAGAGGTCGGCGGACGGGAGGTTTTTGGGGGAAAGGGACGGCATGGCGGGCGCGGCTTATTCGAATTTCAGCTTCGGGTTGAGCCACACCTGAACGACATCGACGATGAGGTTGAGGGCGATGATGAGGACCGCGTAGAGAATGACGGTGCCCAGGACCAACGTGTAGTCGCGGTTGAAGGCGCTGTTGACGAATTCGCGGCCGAGGCCGGGGATTTGGAAGATGGTTTCGATGACGAACGAGCCGGTGAGGATACCAGCAATGGCGGGGCCGAGGTAGGAGACGACCGGGAGCAGTCCGCCGCGCAGGGCGTGTTTGAAAATGATGCGAAGCTCGGAGGCTCCCTTGGCGCGGGCGGTGCGGATGTAGTCGAGGTTGAGGACTTCCAACATGCCGCCGCGGGTGAGGCGGGCGATGCCGGCGGCATAAACGATGCCGAGGGTGAGCGACGGGAGAATGCGGTCCTGCCACGAATACCAGCCCGATGCGCTGAACCAGCCGAGGTGGATGGCGAAGATGAGAACGAGAATCGGGCCGAGCACGAAGGTCGGCACGCAGATGCCGGTCATGGCGAAGGACGAGGCGACGTAGTCGACCTTCGTGTTGCGTTTCACGGCGGCGAGGACGCCGGCGGAGAGGCCGAGCACAAGGGCGATCAGCAAGGAGAGACCGCCGAGTTGGAGGGATGCGGGAAGTTTGTCGGAGATGATCTCGTTGACAGTGCGGCTGGCGTATTTGGTGGAGCGGCCGAGATCACCGTGGAGCACGACCGCCTTCAGGTAGTTCGTGTATTGCTGGTGGAGGGGGAGGTTGAGTCCGTAGTAAGCCTCGAGGTTGGCGCGGATTTCGGGGGTGGTGGCTTTCTCGCTGTCGAACGGGCCGCCGGGGACGAACCGCACCATAAAAAAGGTGGCCGTGACGATGATGAAGAGAACGGGAATCGTCTCCAGAAGACGTCGGGCGATGAAGCGCAGCATGTGAAGGTCCTACCGAATGGCGAAGCGGGCGGGGGAAGCCAATGAATTTTACCTGTCCATGCACGAAGAAGCGGCGGTTCGCTCATCGGGAGCAAACCGCCGCTTCGCCCTGGCTTCGCGCATTGAGGCGCGATTATTTTTTGGGCGCCGGGGCGGACGCGGCCTTGCCGCCGACGACCGCGTGCACGGCTTGCAGGAAGGAGTCGCTGAGCAGGTTGATGGTCATGTCCTGCGGGAGGTAGCCGTCGA
>JAZKEV010000523.1:0-4405 GCA_040386765.1 Verrucomicrobiota bacterium
GACGATGCGGCGGCTGATGGCGAGGCCGAGGCCGGTGCCGGGCTCGGCGGGGCGGCCGTCGATGGCTTGGTGAAAGGGTTCGAAGAGCCGGGCTTGATCGGCGTGGGAAATGCCTACGCCGGTATCGGTGAGGGCGAAGGTAAGTCGCTCGCTGGGCTGAGTTGGCGAGGCGGGGAGGCGACGGACGGAGAGGGTGACGGAGCCGCGGGCGGTGAATTTGACGGCGTTGCCGGCGAGATTGTCGAGGATCTGGCGGAGTTTCTGGGCGTCGCCGAGGATGAGGTCGGGCAGCGTATCCGGAATATCACTACGGAAATCGAGGCCCTTCTCCTCGGCACGGGCGGTGTGGTTGGCGGCGATATCGCGGAGGAGCTGCGGCAGGTGGAAGGGCGCGGAGTTAAGCTCGAATTTTCCGGCCTCGATCTTGGAGAGATCGAGGACCTCGTTGATCATGCGGAGGAGATGCTCGCCGCTGGCCTGCATGATCTGGATGCGCTGGCGGTCGTCGCCGGCGATGCGCGGGGAGCGCTGGAGCACTTGCGCGTAGCCGATCACGCCATTGAGGGGCGTACGCAGCTCGTGGCTCATGTTCGCGAGGAAGACGCTCTTGGCGCGGTTGGCCTCGTCGGCGACGTCCTTGGCGACTTTCAGCTCGGAGGTGCGGACGGCGATGAGTTGCTCGAGACGCTCGCGCTCGCGCTCAGAGCGGCGGAGGCGCCAGCGGATGAAACCGCCGATGGAGGCAAGGCCGAGGATGCCGTAGGCGATAAAGGCGGGGAGGCTGCGCTGCCACGGCGGGCTGACGCTGAAACTCTGGCGCGCGATTTCGCTCAGGTGACCGTCGGCATCGCGACCCCGGACTTCGAAGACGAAGGGGCCGCCGACCAGGTTGGTGAAGACGGCTTCGGTCTTGGGCGAGAATTCCGACCACGTATCGCGGAAGCCGAGGAGACGCGTTTGAAATTCCGGAGCAGCGCTTTTGCTGAGACGCGCGCCGGAGAAGGTGAAGGTGATCGGCTCGGTCGAGTAGGCGAGCCGCAGCGGCGCATTGGGTGCAATATTTTGGAGGTGGTTTTCCGCGCGAACTTCGCGAAGCAGAGGTTTCCAGACGAGCGGACGGGCGCCGACGACGCTGGTCTCGAGGCGAAGCACGGACTCCATGCCCTTGATCCAGATCACGCCCTCGGAGGGCTCGCCGTAGAGCTTTTGCGCGCCGCTGATGCCGAGGAGGCTGCGCAGGCTGGCGGGGGAGGCGCGGAGCTTCAGCAGGCCGTCGGCGGGATCGACTTTGCCGTTGAGCAAATCGACGTCGGCTTCGAGGTGCTTGAGGCGGCTCGAGGCCCACCACTCGCCGCCGGAGCCGGGCTCGAGGGGCTCGATGATCGCGGCGGTGCGGCGCCCATCGATCGCGTAGTTGGTCTGCGGCACAAATTCGTCGCGGGTGGCGTCGAAGCGGAAATTGCCGGCATCGCTCGAGAAATCCGGACCAAAGGGACCCATGAGCACGAAGACCCAGCCGTGGCCTTTGGCGAGGCCGCCGCTCCCCTCGAAGAAATGGCGCACGGCCGCCTGATTCCACGGCCCCGACGGGCTGGTGCGCCGCGCGCGAAACACGCCGCGCGTGCCGGTGGCGACCCAGAGCATGCCATCCGCCTCCTCCAACATCGAGTGCGGCTCGCCGCTGATGCCTTGGATGAGGCCCTCGTCGAGCCAGCTGCCGTCGCGCCACACCACGGAGCCGACGGTGGAATCGTAGCCGATGAAGATACGATTGGGGTCGGACTTTGACGTATGCAGGGTGGTGATACGGCCGTTGAGTTTCAGGGCCAGCTCGGTGCCGCTAGGCGTGAGGACGACGAGATCCTTGCCGGCGGCGACCAAGCCCCGGGGATGGGCGGCGATGCGCTGGACTGCGAATTCGCGAGTGAGGCGCGGATCGGGCTCCCACCTGGCGGGCGTCGTGCCGGCGGCGGGGACGAGCCGGAGCAGCATCTGATTCGAGGCGGCGTAGAGGGTGCCTTGGTAGCGGAGAAATTCGAAGACGATGCCTTCGCCGATGCCGGTGTTCTGATCGAAGAGCGTCGCGGGGGTGACCAGATCGATGCGGTTGATGCCGTTTTGCGTGGTCGCCCAGAGACCGCCTTCGCGGTCTTCGCCGATGCCGATGACGGTGTCGTGCGTCAGGCCTTCGGCGACGCGGTAGCGGCGGTGGGAGGAGCCGTCGGCTGCCAGGATGAAGAGCCCGCTGGCAACGCTGCCGATCGCGTAGCGGCCATCGCGGAGCTTGATGCCCGTGAAGGGCGTGGCGGTTTTGAAATCCTCCGTCGCGGAATGCGTCCACGGGCGCAGGCTGCCGTCGCGTTGCAGGAGAAAGAGACCGGAATTGCCCAAACCGAAAAGGGCAACGGCATCCGTGCCGGGAGGGGGCGGCAGAAGAAATTTGAACTGCGGCGTCTGCAGCTCCGGCGGGTTGCCGAAGGGGCGAAACTCGTCGCTCTCGAGGCGGAAAATTCCCTCTTTCCCGCGGGTGAGAAGGATGTCGTTGCCGATGACATCGATGGTGGCCCGCTCCTTGTCCTTATACGACCACACCTTCATCTGGCCATCGCGCCAGCGGAAGACGTATTGATCGGCCGAGGCATAGATCGCGTCGGCGGTGGCGATCAAGCGGCGCGGAAGGCCGATGGGTTTGTTCGCGGCGGGAATGTGGTCGAGGAGCGAGCGGTATTCGAGACCGCCATTAGGCAGGCGTTCGATCCAGCCGAGGGAGTCCTCGCCGGCGACGTAGAGTTTTCCATCCGCGCCGAACGCGGTCTGCCGGACGAAGGAGGTTGGCACGAGGCATTTGCGCCAAGTCATGCCGTCGTACTCGAGGACGGAGCCCTGGCTGCCGAACCACATCAGGCCGTCGGATCCTTGGGTGGCCGACCACACCTGGTAGTGGGCTTTATACTCCTGGGCGTTGATCCGCTGAATCAAGGGGCGACCGCGCTCGCTCTCGGCGCCGAAAAGGGAGCCGACCAGAAGGGCGGATGAGAGCAGGGCGGACGAGACCATCACCCACAGCCGGATGTGTGAGATCATCGTTGAGAGCTTTCGCGCGGGGCGACAGGGGTCAACGGGCCGGCTGGCTTGGGGCATACGCATAGATGCGTATGCGCGAGGGCGGGAGTGGGGCTAGGGGGGTAGCCGCAAAAAGGCGCAGAAGGCGCAAAAAGGAATCCGATACCAATGATTAAGGGTGGGAAACAGGAAGAGCGGAAAGGACGGGAAGAGCTGACGCTCTCTGGTTCAGAGGGAAGAACGCTAATCTGCGCTAATTTTCCAGAGGTGGGGGCGGCGAGAGGGGCCGTGCAGGCTTCGCCTGATCGGCGAAGCTCGGATGATTTTTCAACAAGAGGATGGCCTCGGTATCACGAGTAGAAGGGCCATTTCGGCCGATGATTGATATGAGTTTTTTGAGGGCCGCCCGGCCTTACTTTTCTGTGCTGGCGGTGAGCTCGGCTTCGAGGCGGGCGCGGAGCTCCTCCATGCGGTAGGTGGCGAGTAGGGCTTCGAGGTCGCGGGCGAAGGCGGGGCTGCGCGCTTGCAGCTCGCCGAGCTGGCGGCGGAGCACGGCGACCTGACCGCGACGGGCGGCTTCGAGGAGACCCGTCAGGGCCTCGCGCGAGGGGCGAGCTTCGGGCGCGCTCGCGGGGACGGCGCCGGGCGCGGCGTCTTCGTGGGTCCAAGCGACGCCGAGGTGCAGCTCGAGCTTGGCGAGGAGGTCGGCTTCGCGGAAGGGCTTCGGCAGAAAATCGTCGCAGCCGGCGGCAAAGGCGTCGTCGCGGTTGAACGACAGCACGCTGGCGGACATCGCGATCAACTTGAGCTTCATGCCGCCGGTGAGGGCTCGGAGCGAGCGGGCGACGGCAAAGCCATCCATGCCGGGCATGCGCAGATCGAGGAAGATGAGCTCGGGCGCAAACTCGGTGGCGATCCGCAGCGCGGCGGGGCCATCGCCCGCCTCGCGGAGCTCGAAGCCGAGCGGCTGCAGGAGATCGACGAGCACGGAGCGGTTGACGCCGATGTCGTCGACCACGAGGAGGCGGCGGCGCGGGCCGGAGTAGCCCATCACGCGGAGGGGGCGAGCCTCCGGCGCGGCGGCTTCGCGGGCGATGACCTCGAGCGGCAGCGCGAAACGAAAGGTGCTGCCCGCGCCGCGCGTGCTCTCGACCTCGAGCGCGCTGCCCATGAGGTCGACGATGCGACGGCTGATGGCGAGGCCGAGGCCGGTGCCGGGTTCGGCGGGGCGGCCTTCCAGCGCTTGGTGGAAGGGCTCAAAGAGTCGCGCGCGATCGTCGTCCGAGATGCCCACGCCCGTATCGACGACGGAAAACGCGAGGGTGGGCGGTTGAACATGGAC
>JAZKEV010000524.1:0-2398 GCA_040386765.1 Verrucomicrobiota bacterium
CGACATCCTCGGGCGTGCGGATGCGATTGGCGCTCAGGAGGCGCTCGAGCTCCGGCAGCGCTTTGTAGTGATGGGCAAAGATCACTACATCGGGACGGTGCTGTTTGAACCACGGGATGAAGCGGTCCTCCTCGACGTTGTTCAGCTGCAGGACGGGGACGGGCGGTGGCGTGCCCAACTCAAGATGGCACCAGCCGAGATAGACGCAGAGATAGGCGTGGGCGCTGCGCACGCCTTCGTAGTCGCCGATGACCACGCCGGGCCGGGAGTAACCGAGCTGGCGGATATTGCGCATCACCCGCCACATGTCGTTGTAGGCGTGGCTCGCCACCCGGTGCAGGGGCGTCTTGATGCTCACTCCCTGCGTGACGATTGCGTAGTGATCGAGCTCCGGCGGGATTTCGTCGCTAAGATTGGGACTGCCGAAACACAGCAGGCCCTGGATGCCGCGCGAGTCCAGGATCTTTCGGAAACGCCCGGGCGTCATCCCCGGTGCTTTCAGCCACAGCGGCTCCAGGCGGTAGCCAAGCGCCTCCGCGCGCTCTGTCATGCCATCGTAGATCCGCTGGAGATGCAGCGCGCTCTCCCACGGGCGCAGGCTGTCGTAAAATGAGATCACGCCGAGGCACGCGCCGCGCTCCGGCGCGCGCTTGAGCCGCATCTGGCCCATGAGCTCGGCGACCTTGGCGTTGGGCTTGTAGCCGATGCGGCGCGCGATGCGGAGCACCCGCTGTTTCGTCGCCTGCGAAATCTTCGGGCTGTTGTGGAGCGAGAGGGAGACGGTGCAGGGCGAGACGCGGGCAAGTTGAGCAATGCGGCGGACACTCATCGGGGTTGAACGTTTACCGAACGGGAATTCGCAGGCAAGCCGCGCCGCGGCTGTGGCGCGAGAAACGCGTAATTATTCCGCAATGTGTAACCGGGTGGTTACGCATGGTTACGAGGGGGCCTCTTGGTGGTGAGTGATTGGAGAACGTTAACCAACAAAGGCGTTGTAACTAACTGGTGGGTTACGGTTCCGTCGCAGCCGACCCCATTGACTGCAGCCCAACCAAAGACCGTTTCCATCTCCATGAAGGCTTCGCTTATCCCGCTTCGGCCGTGCGCGCTCCCGCGCATGTTTCTCACGCTCGTCTGTCTTATCGCGAGCCTGGCTTCGGCCGGCTCGCTCGCCGCGCAGACCGCCCGCACGGGCACCGTGACCGGTGTGGTGTCCAATCAGGCAACCAAAGATCTCCTCGCCGGCGCCATTATCTCCGTGGAAGGCGCGTCTGCGACGGCGGTGGCCGAACGCGGCGGCGCCTACAGCATCGCGCTGCCCGAGGGCGCGCATACCTTGCTTGTGAGCTACACGGGCTTGGATACGTCACGTGTGCCAGTCTCGGTGTCGGCGGGGCAGAACACGGTTAAGGATGTGCCGCTGACCTCGGGTGTCTACCAGATGGAGGCCTTCTCGGTGGCGGGCGCACGCGAAGGCAGCGCACTCGCAATTCAAAAGCAGCGTATGTCCGACAACCCGAAGCTCGTCGTCGCAACCGACACGTTCGGCAATCCGGCCTCCAATCCCGGCGAGCTGATCCAGCGCCTCCCCGGCATCTCCACCGATATCGTCGGCAGCGAAGTCCGCACGCTTTACGTGCGCGGCATGGGCCCCGGTTTCTCGGCCCTCATGGTGGACGGCGATCGCATGGCGACTTCGGGCGGCACCTCCGCCACGCGCGACTACCAGATCGAACAACTCGGCACCGCCAATCTCGAAACGGTCGAGCTGATCAAGGCTCCCCAGCCCGATCAGGATGCCAATGCTGTCGCTGGCTTTATCAATCTTGTCTCGCGCCGCGCCTTCGACACTCCGGGCCGTCGCATCACCCTTACGGGCGGCGTGCTCTGGCGCCATCGCCACACCGACACCAGCCCCTTCGAGGACAATCCTGACGGGCTCGACCTGCTCTCGTTTAACTATTCGCAGTCCTTCGATGTGCTCGGTGGAAAAAGGAACCTCGGCATCGCCGTCAATTTCATGCGCCGTGTCTCCGCGACCACGCAGGATGAGGCCGGCCCGGGTGGTGTGCTGACCAGCTTTCCCGCGACCTACCTGAACCCCGGCTCGGACAATCCGCTCACGCGCTTCTTTGGCTCGGGCGATATCGGCTACAAGGCCCGCGCGCGCAATGCCGGCCTCACGGTCGATTACAAGTTCTCGCGCACCACCTTCGTCTACTTCAACGGGGCGTACAACACCAACGACCAATACCAAGTCTATTATCGGCCGGGCTTCGGCAATGTCAGCGCCACGATCAACGATTTTGCGCCCGGCAGCACGTACGACCATTCCATCCTCCTGCCCAGCGCCCTTTCCACAGCCACGAGCGAATCGACGCCCAACTTCACCAAGAAC
>JAZKEV010000524.1:2408-6763 GCA_040386765.1 Verrucomicrobiota bacterium
CAATCACAATAATGTTACCATCAGGTAATTCAAAGGACTTTTCCAAGGCAGACGATTCAGCAGCCTTTTTCATTTCTTCTTCAAAGTCAACAGCCACAAAGCAAAGTGATTCCTTAATATCACGAACAATTTCACGTTCAGCGGTGGCGCCGAGACGAAGGTCTGGGGCGACAGCCTGACGCTCGCCACCCGCGCCAGCCACTCCCACGCGGATATTTCCTACCCGGGCTGGACGCGCACGCAGGCCCGCATCAATGGCGGCATCGGCTTCGAGATCGACCGTCGCGGGCAGGACCCGTGGTATCCGATCTTCAAGCAGACCGCAGGCCCGTCGATCTACGACGCGGCGAACTATCAGATGGCGACGCTGCAGAAGCAGTCGTACAAGGCTCCCAACGATGTGTACACGTTCCGCGCCGACGCGACGAAGCGGTTCGACACGGCCTTCCTGAAATCCATCAAGTTTGGCGGGAAGTATGTGTCCGACGAACGCAAGCCCATCACGGACTTTGCTTCCTACACCTGGGTGGGCGCGGACGGCGTTCCCAACTCGGCTGACGACTCGATGGCTCCGTATGCCGACTTGAGCTACCGCCAAAGCGAGGACCGCTATGGCCCGTTCCCCTTCATGACCAAGATGCGCTCGCCGGACGATGCGCCTGCGGGCTACTGGCGCCAGACGGCGGACAATGCCTACACCAGCTACGTCACCGCCAATAATCCCACCACGTTCAAGGAAGAGATTACCGCGGGCTACATCCAAGGTCTGTTCAGGTTCGGCAAGCTCCGCGTCCTCACCGGCGTGCGCATGGAAGACACCAAGACGAGCGGCACGGGGTGGGCGCGCAATACCACGGTCGGCCGGGGTGGCAACAGCGTGGGCGGCACCAGCCTCGTCCCCGAAGTCGTCGAGGCCAATCGCCAGCGCGCGGCCCGGTCGTTTGTGCAGCGCAACAAGATCGACGGCCAGTACCAGAAGTTTTTCCCCGGCATCCATTTCACCTATGAACCGATCGAGTCCTACCTCTTCCGGGCGAGCTACAATCGCAGCATCTCCCGTCCGCCCGTCGCGAACATTCTCCCGACGGTCACGGAAAATCCCGACACGTTGACGGTGACTGCCGGCAACCCGGGTCTCAGGCCATATATCTCCGACAACTTCGAGGTGAGCGTGGAAAAGTATTTCGAGCCGGTCGGCCTCGTCAGCGCGGGTGTGTTCATGAAGAAGATCGACGACTACTTCCGCACCTTCACGAGTCTGGCCGGCCCCGAGGGCATCGATGGCAACGGGCTCTATGCCGGTTACAATGTCGCGACCTCGCGTAATATCGGCAGCGCGGAGATCCGCGGCGTCGAGTTGAGCTACCGGCAGCAGTTCAGCTTCCTGCCCGGTCCCTTCCGGGGCCTGGGTGCCTACGCCAACTTTACCTACCTCCAGGCGGAAGGTGACTTCGGCACGACGGTAACCACCAGCAAGCTTGCCACCCTGTCCCCGCGGCAACTCAACGCGGGCATCAATTTCCGCTACCGGGGCTTCGACGCGAACCTCCAATGCAACTACACGGCCGAACGCTACAAGAGCACATTCGTGGCCGGCCCGGTTAGCGTCGATGTCTACAACGAATCACGGCTGAAGTTCGACCTGAAGCTGCAGTATTCCTTCAAGCGGCGTTACGACATCTTCCTCGATATCGACAATCTCACCGACGAGTCGCCCCGCACCGATGTCACGCTCAACGGCCTGAAGTGGTTCGCCACCAATCAGGGCGTGGGCTTCACCTCGGGCGTGCGCGCACGCTTCTGATCGCTTTGCCCGGCTAATGGTGGCCGGGATTCACACGCGGGTTGCCGGCTTGGACGCACGGCAGCCCGCGTTTTTCATTTTCAGGAGACGCTGCCTCTGAGAGACGGGCGGAACGGGGGAAATGCCCGCTTTTCTTTCGTTTGACCGTCTGGCGGTGGACGGCAGTTTGACGCGTGCTGCATGGCCGCCTCTGAACTCAAACTGAGCGCCCTTCCTTACCAGGAAGCGCTGAGCGATTACCTGAAGACCGAGGAACCGGAGACGTGGGCTTGGTTCGATTCGGCCCAGGTTCGCCTGGAGTACGCAGACTCGCTGCGGCTCGAGTTGCTGAAGCAAGCATACCGGCTCGATCCTGCGGCGTATCCTGACCTGTTTGCTGCGCTGGCGGATGCGAAGGCCCGGCTCGGTTTGGAGGTGCCGGTCACAATTTATCAGTCGCAGCGAAACCAACAGTTGAATGCTGCGCTGCTCTACCTCCCCGGCGAGGCGCACATCCTGCTCGAGGGCGGGCTGCTGCAACTGCTGAGCCCGGCGGAATTGCGGGGAGTGCTGGGGCATGAGCTCGCGCACTATGTGCTGTGGAGCGGGGGCGATGGCCGGATGCTGCTGGTGGATCGCATCGCGCACGCGATGGCGAACGATCCGCGGGCGGAGCCGAGCCAGATCGAGAGCGCGCGGCTGATGCGGCTCTACACGGAGATCTTCGCCGACCGTGGCGCGCTCCAGGTGACGGGCGATCCCAATGTGGTCATTTCCGGATTGGTGAAGATCCAGACGGGTCTCGCCCAGGTCGATCCGGTGAGCTACGTGCGGCAGGCGGAGGAGATTTTTGCGCGGGCCAAGGTGAAGACCGAAGGGGTGAGCCACCCGGAGGCTTTCATCCGCGCGCGGGCCTTGATGCTGTGGGCGGAAAACGCGCCGAACGTCGACGCGGAGATCGCGCGCATGCTCGAGGGCGAGCGTACGCTCGACCAGCTCGACCTCGTGGGCCAGCAGCATCTCACGCAGCTGACGCGGCGCTGGCTGCAGCTGCTGTTGCGCCCGGCTTGGTTCAGGACCGAGCCGGTGCGCGGGCAGTTGCGCCTGTTCTTCCCCGATTTCGATTTCGTGCCGGAAGACGAGCGCGATGACGCGTTGCTCGCGGAGCTGCGCGAGGCGTCGAACACGGTGCGCGACTACTTTTGCTACCTGCTGTTGGATTTTGCGTCGGTCGATCCGGAATTGGAACTGGAGCCGGTGCGCGCGGCGTTTGCCCTTGCGGGTGAAGTCGGTTGGGACGACCGCCTCGAGTCGCTGGTCGTAAAGGAGCTTAAAATCAAGAAGCGCGAAGCCCAGCGCCTGCGGGCTGAAGTGCAGGCTCCGGCCGAGGGTGAAGCGGCGACGGATTCCGAGGTCCAGAACCAAGCCGGGGCGGTGAAGGGGGACGAGCCATGAGCGACGCACTCACCCCCGCGCCCTTTCTCGCTTTCCTGAAACGCGGCTCCGATGCGGGCGGCTTCGGCACCGACGATGTGCTCGCGGCGCTTCTGCCCCTTTTCGAGCAGGTCGCGGCGGCGCACCAGCAGGGGAGTGTCGCGCCGCTCGATGGCGTGGCGGAGCTCAAGGTGGAGGACACGGTGGTGAAGCTCGACCCGGCGGCGCTTCGCCCGCCGCGGAAGAATCCGGTGCGCATCGAGGCCCTGCAGAAGACCGGGGTCTCGGCGCTGGAAGTGGTCGGCGAGTCGCGCCGCACCGTGGATGTCGACGAAGGCAATCTGGCCGAGCACGATCTGCGCATCGGCGACGCCGGCGCGGAGCTCGTCCGCCCGGTGTACCTGCCGGGATATATCACATGGGAACACCGGGCCGGGCATCACGACCAGTTGACGGATGTGTTTTCGCTCGGGCTCATCCTCGCGAGCTGCGCCTGCGGGCTCGATCTCACGGACCCTGAGGACGTCGAACTCTTCGTGCGGAATCGCGACAATCTCTTCGCGCTCAATTCGCAGCTGCACCCGGTGGTCGCGAGCATGATCCTGCAGATGACGGAGCTGAACCGGCATCGCCGCGTGCAGACCGTGGAGATGGTGGTGCAGCGGCTGCGCCGGTATCGCGACCAGGCGGCGGACTACACGGTCGATTTCGCGCGGCTCAAGGGCTACCGCGACAGCGCGCCGAAAGAGCGGGGCAAGATCATCCTCACACATCTGAGGAACCGGCTTTTCGAAATCTCGCGCCGCAACCGGCTCGTTCATTTCAAGCCCACGCTGCAGACGCTGAACCTCACGCTCGCCTCGGTGCCGCTGCTGCTGGACCACCGCAATATCAAGCCCACGCAGCTTTTCCTGTGGCACGATGCGATCGCCTCCGCGGTGGCGAAGGGCGACTCGATCGTGCTGGGGCACTACGTGCGCTTCGAAGACGCGCCGTATGCGTCGGGTGTGCTCGACCAGATCATCGCGAGCGAGCGGCGCGACCGCGCGGAGTATGGCTTCGCCCAACTGCGGCTCGTGATCTGTTTCCTGCGCTGGCATAACTTGAAGGAGACACCCGAGGAGCGGATTCATTCGCC
>JAZKEV010000525.1:0-16359 GCA_040386765.1 Verrucomicrobiota bacterium
TATGACCGCCGACGAACGGGATAACGCCTCCGTACGCAATCGGCGGTCATAGACCGCCGCTACAAAAAATGCGTGCCCCCCCGGCCGCCCTCACTCAGAATAGCGCCTGCCGCTGCCGCCCGAAGACCTTCCCCGCTTCGATGCGCGCTTCGTGATACGTCTCTTCGTCCATGCGCAAGGTGAACAGCATCTCCGGCGTGGCGGCCCAGATCTTGGCCTCGCCGATGAGCGCACAGCGGTGCGAGCTCACGATCGCGCCCGCGAGGTGGAGCACACTGGCCATCGCATCGTCGCGCGGCACGAAGTGTCGCTCCATCGCGGCCACGAGCTCAGATGGGAAGCGCCACTCATCGAGAATCATCGTCGTCGCTTCCACGCTCGTCAGCCCAAACTGGCCCCCCTCCCACGCGGCATAGCCCGGAAAGGCCTTCGGATCGAAGGCCGCCACGGTGTCCGCCTTCTCCTGAGCCACGCGGTCCAGCACCATCAGTCCCACGCCGCGCAAGAGCCCGCCGGCATACGCCGCGCGTGCATCCAGCCCGGCTCGCTCCGCGAGCGCCTCGCTGGCAAGCGCGTGCAGGAGCAGCGACTCGCGCAACACCGTGGTCGTGATGCCGTAAACTTTGAGCGCGCGATCGGTCAGGCCCACGACCGTCGCGATGCCGACGAGCCGCGTGATCTCGGCAAAGCCCACGCGCGACACCGCTTCATCGATCGAGGCCGCCGGCGAGCCACCGCCGTACACCGCGCTGTTACTGATGCGCAGCACGCGCGCGGAGAGCGCGGAATCGACGCGGATCTGCGCCGCAATCTGGTCGATGTCGGTGTTGATATCCTCGAGCAGCTCGCACAACCCCCAGAGCACTTGCGGGGCGGCCGGCAGGGCTTGGGCGTGGTGCAGGAGGACATCCCGGGTGAGAGCAACAGGGGCGGCAGCTGGGGGCATTGGGAGGGTTATCGGCACATTTCGCGCGAAATGTAGCGCGCTTGCACCAAGGGGCTATCTCCGCTCCGGGAGGCCTACATCGCCAGCGCAGCGACGGTGGCGGAGAACGCCACCTCGATCTCCTCGATCGCGGGATCGATGTAGTCTTCAGTGATGCCTGCCACCAAGAGCTTTGGATCGGTGAGCGCCCACCAGCGCGCCTCGCCGGGGAAACTGCGTTCCGCGCGATGCGCGAGCCCGTTGGAAACATTTAACACCACCGCGAGCGGACGATCGTAATCGACTTCTTTCGTGAGGTAGTGGGCGCGGATCGCGTTGCAAAGCTCCGCGGGAAACCTCCACTCCTCGAGAATCATCCCGGCCACTTCGCAATTATCGACCCCGAAGAGGCTTCCTTCCCACGCCGAGTAGCTGTCCCACTGCGCGGCATCGTAACCCTGCCCCGGCCGCAACGTCCCGCGGTTGGCCCGGTCGAGCACCAGGAGGCCCATCGGGCGCAGCAGGCCGGCCGTGTAAGCCACGCGCGGATCGATGCCCGACACGCGGGCGATCGCCTCGGCGGCGATGGCACTGTAGAGCATGTTGTCGCGCAACGTCTGCGCGCCGATGCCGTAGACCTCCAGCGCGCGCTCGCCAAACCGGGCCACGCTGGCGGTGCCGACGAGCTTCAAAATTTCGCCGAAGCCCACCCGATTCACCGCATCTTCGATCGAGGCGATCCGCCCGCCGCCACCGAAGAGTGGGCTGTTGCTGATGCGCACAATGCGCGCCGCCAGCGCAACATCGCGCCGAAGCAGCCCGGCGATATCGTCGAGTTCGCTGTTCAGATCCTGCAGCATCTCGCCGAGCGCCGACAGCACCTGAAGATCGGCCGGAAGGGCGCGCGCCACCTGCATGATTTTCTCCCGGGAAAACGGCGTGGCGGTGGCTGGAGCGACAGGCATCTCCGCCCCTATCGGCACACGGTTGCGAAAACTTGAGGGTAAAGGACGTGGGGCGCGTTGGGGGGTGGCGACGAACGTGGAGGAGCGGGCTCGCGTGGCAGGACGCCTGAAGTAGGGCGGGCTTTGACCCGCTCTCTCGCATGTGCGAATCACGCGGAAGCCCGGTCGCACCCACCCCGGTCAAAAGACAAGAATATCGCAGCCGCAACCGATCTTGTCCGGTCGCATGAAGGGTAGGGCGAACCGTCCTCGGTTGTGAGCCGTCGCGCGACACACATGCGAAAAACCCAAGATCCTCCCTCCCGCAAAGCTCGACGGCTCGGCGCGGACGCCTCGCACCTTCCCGGTGAAAGTGCGGTGCGCTCGGTGACGACAACCGCTCCGTGCCTACGGCGCCGCCGTCAGGCCCTCGAAGTTGAACCAGAACGTGGCGCCGTGATCGACTTTGCTGTCGGCATAGGCGCGGCCGCCGTGGCGGGCGAGGATGCGGGAGACCATCGCCAGGCCGACGCCGTTGCCCTCGAACTGCGAAGGGACATGCAGCCGCTGGAAGACGCCAAAGAGCTTGTCGTAAAATCGCATGTCGAAGCCCACGCCGTTGTCGCGGACGTAGATCACGACCTTGGAATCGCGAACATCGCAGCCGGTGCGGATGATCGCGGGGCGACGGGGGCGCGAATACTTGAGCGCGTTGGAGAGGAGGTTGACGAAGACCTGGCGCATGAGGCCCGCGTCGCAGTCGGCGACGGGCAGCGGCTGGTGCTGCCACTCGACCTCGCGGCCCTCCAGTTCTGCTTGCAGATCGCTGAGCGCCTCCTTGAGCAGCGCGTTGAGATCGGTGCGGGCGACCTCGAGCGGCTTCCGGCCGAGCCGGGAGAAACGCAGCAAGTCGTCGACGAGGTGGAGCATCTTCTCGTTGCTCACGAGGATGCGCTGGGAGAACCCCTTCACCTCGGGAGGCACCTGATCCGCGTAATCCTCGATGATGATATTGGCGTAGCCGGCCATGTTGCGCAGCGGCGCGCGGAGGTCGTGCGAGATGGAGTAGATGAAGGACTCGAGATCCTTGTTGGAGTCCTCGAGCTCCTGCGTGCGCTGCTCGACCCGATGCTCGAGCGCGGCGTTGAAGCGCGCAGACTCTTCTTCGGCGAGCTTGCGCTGGGTGATGTCGATCGCGGCGGAGAGGGCGAGCGGAGCGTCGCCCAGTTCGCCGCGAGTGACGCGGCTCACCAGGTGGATGTGGCGGACCTTGTCGCCCTGGGCATTGGCCAGCACGAGATCGCAGCTCTGCTTCCCGGAGGTTTCAAAGACATCGGTGATATGTTGGACGAAGGCCCGCTTTGACCGCTCGGCGAAAAAGGCGGCGCCCGGCGAGCCGGCGGCCCGCTGGCGGTCGACTTCGACGAGCTCGGCCGCGGCGAGATTGAGGCTCTCCACCAAGCCTTGGCGGCAAAACGTGAAATAGGCGACGGGAGCGAAATCGAAGAGCTCGAAATAGCGGGCGCGCGAACGCTCCAGGCTGTCCTTGGCCTGGACGAGTTCCTGATTCTGCATCTGCAGCTCGATCTGGTGCGTCTGCAAATCCGCCGCCAGCTGCCGTTCGGTTTCCGAGACGGCGGGGACTTTTCCCGGCGGAGCGCGACGGGTTTTGGGCGAGTTGGGTCTGGCGGCTTCGCTCATGACTGCTTGCCGGCGGAGCCGGCGGTATCGAGAAGGTGTTCGGCCTTTTTGAGAGGGGTGATGTCGAAATGGGTCAGCACCAAACCCTCCTCCGGCGAGTGCAGCGGAACCGCGTGGATGCGATACCAGCGGCGCTCGGTTGGAATAGTGGCGGGACCGTGCGCATAGTCATACGAAAAGGCCGTGCGTTCCCCACGAAGTACCTGCCGCAATCCTTCGAGGCATTCCGGCGCGGAAAGTCCGCTGGGGACTGCCGCTTGGGAGCAGATATCGAAGAAATTGTTACCTTGAGAGAGGGTCTCCAGCTCCGCCGCTTCATTGGACTGTACGAAATTTCTCCAGCTATTGTTAACCAGGAGGATATCGCCGTGCCGGCTCAGGACGGTGATGCTGGAGTCTATTGCATCCAGCATCGTTTGAGTGAGTGCGGCTTGAGCGAGGGAGCGCTCCTGATCGCGGTGGCGCTCGGTAATATCAATGATGGTAACCACCACGCCTTGGGTGCGGCCCGTCTCACTGCGGAACGGCACGCAACGGAGGAGCATCCAGCGGCCGGCGTCGGCGCGGCGCACCTCGAGCTCCTCGGTGTTGCCGTGCGCCATGACGTGCTGCGCCTTGCCCGGCAGCTCCGGCGCATGGAGGATGCGCGCCACCGTCTCGATCGGCACGCCGAGATACGCGTCGGTAAGATCGAGCAGCAGCAGCGCGGAGTTCGAGGCGCGGCGCACCCGCAGCTCGGCATCGACGAGCAGCACGCCGATGGCGGCGGTGGCGAGCAGGTTGTTAAGATCGTTGGAAAGACGCGTGAATTCTTCAATCCGCGTCTGGTTCTCGACGTTGACCGTGTGGAGCTCTTCGTTGACCGACTGCAGCTCCTCGTTGGTGCTCTGCAATTCCTCGTTGGCGGCGAGCAACTCCTCGTTGGCGGCCTGGATTTCCTCGTTGGAGGTTTCGAGGTCCTGCACCGTAGCCTGAAGGCTCTCGCGCGTGAGCGAGAGATCGCGCTCGAGATCGGCGATGCGGCGGGCGTTGGTGCTGTCGTAGCGGGCGGCGCGGCTGCTGCCGCGTCCGGCGGGCTGTGCGGTCGGTATCTTTTCGAAATAGACCAGGCGCGTGCCGGTGAGCTTGCCCTGCTTGTCGAGCATCGGGCGAATGTGGATGCGGACGACGCGCAGCTTGCGGCCCTCCTTGAAGCGCACGTTGTCGTAGGTGAACGTGTCGCCCTTCTGTTGCGCGCGGATGAGGGCGGAGCGGAGGGCGTTGGCGAGGTTGTGCTGCGTGAGCTTGAAGATGTTCCGGGTGATGCCGCCCTCGGAGAGCTTCAGGTAGTCGCCGGCGGAGCCGAGGATGTGCACCACCTCGTCGCGGCCATCGAGGACGAGGCACGCGGGCGCAAATTCGGCGACGATTTGCCGATGCACCGTCTCAATCGAAGGGACGTCGCCGGTGATGGCGCGGGCCGTCGCGCGCTGCAGCGCGCCCGAGCTCTCGAGCGCGGGTGCCCGGCGTACGACGCGAGAGGAGTTGAGCAGCATCGGCGGCGGCTGGCCGACGCGGCGGTTGCGGTAGAGATTGGCCCGCGTGGCGATGGGCTGGAAGCGGTCCGTGGCGTCGCCGATGCTTTCGCTGCTGCCGAGGAAGAGCACACCCTCGTCGCGCAAGGCGAAGCTGAAGAGCGTGAGCAGCCGCTGCTGCATCGGCGCAGAGAGGTAGATCAGGAGATTGCGGCAGGAGATCAGCGAAA
Source organism: Verrucomicrobiota bacterium (assembly GCA_040386765.1). Taxonomy (GTDB): domain Bacteria; phylum Verrucomicrobiota; class Verrucomicrobiia; order Opitutales; family Opitutaceae; genus ER46. Next base: position 5,315 of record JAZKEV010000525.1, read on the forward strand.
GCTTGGTGAACGGCGGATCGCTGAGGAGATTGTGATTGGCGAAGACGACCATCTCACGGAGCCGCGACTTCACGCGGAAGCCGCCGCTTTCCTTGATGAAAAACTGCTCGAGCCGCGCGGGCGTGACGCCGGCGACCTCGGTGGGCGAGTAGTGGCCGCGAGCGGCGACGCCGAGCGCTTCCTTCGAGATATCGGTCGCGAAGATCTTTACCGGATTGTGCAGCTTCAGCTTGTCCATCGCCTCGGCGACGAGGATCGCGAGCGTGTAGGCCTCCTCCCCGGTGCAGCAGCCCGAAGACCACGCTCGGATCGGCTCATTGGCGGGCAGGGACTTGAGCAGCCCGGGCAGCACATCCTTCTCGACGGTCTGCCACGCGGGGCGATCGCGGAAGAACGACGTGACGCCGATGAGCAGCTCGTTGAACAGGAGCGTGACTTCGCGCGACGACTGCGCGAGGTGCCGCACATAGTCGGGCAGGTTGTCGATCTGGCAGACGCTCATCCGGCGCTCGATGCGCCGGTCGATGGTCGCGGGCTTGTAGTGCGAAAAATCGACCCCGCACTGACTGCGCAAGAGAATGAAAATCTCCGACAGCACCGAATCGACTTCGGCGCCGCGGCGGCGGTTTACATCGTGAGTTTTCGAGAGAAGCGGATGGCTGAGGTAAGCCGCGAGCTGCTCGGGCATCTTGGGCGGCGCCAGCACGAAGTCGGCGAGCCCGGTGGCGATGGCACTTCGCGGCATGCCGTCGAACTGCGCGCTGTCCTCGCTCTGCACCATCACCATGCCGCCTGCATCCTTGATCGCCCGGATGCCCGCGGTGCCGTCGCTGCCGGTGCCGGAAAGCACGACGGCGATGGCGCGGCGCTGCAAGTCCTGCGCGAGCGAAATAAAGAACTCGTCGATCGGCAGATGAAGACCCCGGCGCGGATCGTTTTTGGCGAGCTGCAGCCGGCCGCGGGAAATGGTGAGCGTGACCTTCGGCGGGATCAGGTAGATATTGCCGGGGCGGACGAGGGCATTCTGCTCGGCGCGCTGCACGGGCATCTGCGTGTGCTTCGCGAGCAGCTCCACCATGAAGCTCTTGAAATCGGGCGAGAGATGCTGGACGACGACGAAAGCGGCATTCAACGGCTCCCGCAACGCGCCGAAGAAAGCCTGCAGCGCTTGCAGGCCGCCCGCGGAGGCGCCGACGCCGACGACGAATGCTTCGCTCTTCTTCGGGGTGGAGCTGGAGCGGGCGGGAGCGGCAGCGGGAGGGGGAGTGACGGCGGGTGGCGGCGCTTTGGCTTTGCGCGAGGAGGCGGCGGCCTTCGCTTTAGCGGCGGGGTTGGGTCTGGCTTTTGCGGAGGGTTTGGGACGCGAGGCCATGGGTAAACGATACGGGTGAAACTATCTGCCGGATTCAGCGCGAGATATCGCCCTGCGTGAGCACACGGAAGCCACGCTTGCTGAGCGATTGGGCGGCGACGTCGACGTCCTCCGCGTTGATGGCCAGCGCGCCCATGCCCTCGGGGCGCTTGATGAAGCTGTAGACGTAGTGGATGTTGATCTCGGCCTCGAGAAGGGCGGCGAGGACGCCGTTGAGCCGCGACTCGTCGTTGATCTCGACGGCGAGCACCGTGCATTCCGCGTAGGCGTAATCGTTATTGATCATCAGCTCGCGGGCCTTGTTGGGATCGTCGACGATGAGACGCACGATGGCGCTGTCCGTGGTGTCGAGCACCGTGATGGCCATCACGTGGACATTATGCTGCTTGAGCAGAGCGGTGAGATCGTGGAGACGGCCGACGCGATTTTCCGTAAAAACGGAAAACTGCTTCACGGGGTCGTTGGGCGTCGTGCTGATTTCGGCGGCCATGGCGCGTAGACCTTGGGTGGAATTCGCGCTCGGTCAATGGCTTGGCGGCGTAAGGTGTGGTAGCAAAATCGTGCAAACTGCACCGCGGAATGCCGACTGGAGTTGCGGTGCGGCGAGCCCAAGCATGGTGAGATGTCATTGGTCCCGGGCTCCGTCCCGAATCCTCACGCGGGCGCGCAACGCGCCGCCGAGCGCAGCGCGCAGCTGGTGCTGCGCGGTATCGCGCTGAACGCGGTGCTGGCGGTCGTGAAGATTGCGGGCGGTATCTTTGGCCACACCTATGCGCTGATCGCGGATGGGGCGGAGTCGGTGCTGGATATTTTCTCGTCGCTGCTGGTATGGACGGGCTTTCGCGTGGCCTCGCGACCGCCGGATGCAGACCACCCCTACGGCCATGGCAAGGCCGAGCCGCTGGCGGCGCTGGCGGTGGCGGTCTTCATCTTTGCGATGGCGGGTTGGGTGGGGGTGCATGCGGTGCGCGAGATCGTGACCCCGCATCGCGGGCCGCAGTGGTGGACGCTGCCGCTGCTCGCGGGGGTGGTGATTACCAAGCTGTGGTTCTCGCGCCGGCTGCTCGCAGCGGCCAAGGAAGCGGGTAGCACCGCCCTCGACGTGGAGGCGCAGCACCACTGGGCGGATGCGGTGACGTCGGCTGCGGCGTTCTTGGGGATCTCGGTGGCGCTGCTCGGCGGCGAAGGCTGGGAGGCGGCCGATGACTGGGCAGCCCTCCTCGCCTGCGTGGTCATCGCCTACAACGGCGTGAGCATGGTGCGCAAAGCCCTCGGCGACGTCATGGACTCGGCGGTGCCGGAGCATTTCGAAAAGGAGGTGCGCGCCGCTGCGCTGGCGGTGCCGGGCGTGAGAGCGCTCGACAAAGTCCGCGTGCGCAAGAGCGGGCTCAGCCATCTCGTGGATATCCAGATCCGGGTCGACGGCGAGATGACGGTGCGCGAGGGGCACGACATCGCGCATGCGGTGAAGGATGCGTTGATCGCGGCGGTAACGCTGCGGATCAGCGACGTGACGGTGCACGTGGAGCCGGTGAAGTGAATTGACGGACGGTCGGGCGCGCGCTCCTGCTTCCGCATGCAAACCCCGGCTGCCACGGAATCGTCGCGCACGCGGCGGTTTCTCGGCGGCGTGGAGCGCGTCGGTAATGCCCTGCCGCATCCGGCGACGATGTTTGCGCTGCTCGCGGCGGTGGTCGTCGTGATGTCGGCGGTGTTCAGCGCGGCGGGCGTGGAGGTGGTGCACCCGACGAACGGGCAGACCATCCGCGCGGTCAATCTGCTCTCGGTCGCGGGCCTCCAGCGCATGGTGCTGGAGTGCGGGCGAAACTTCGTGCTGTTTCCGCCGCTCGGCGCCTCGCTGCTCTGCCTGCTCGGGCTCGGCGTCGCGGAGCACAGCGGCATGATCCGCGCGGCGCTGCGCCTGATGGTGGCCGCGACGGCGCGGCGGTGGATCACGCCGATGACGGTGCTGGTGGGCGTGCTCTCGAATTCCGCGAGCGAGGTCGGCTACGTGCTCGTGATTCCGCTCGCCGCGGCGCTCTTTCACGCACTGGGACGGCATCCGCTGCTCGGGCTGGCGGCGGCGTTTGCAGGGGTCTCGGGCGGCTACAGTGCAAACCTGCTGATCGGCTCCGTCGACGTGCTGCTGGCCGGGCTTTCCGAAAGCGCAGCGCGGATCGTCGATCCCGCCTACGTGGTGCGGCCGACGGCGAACTATTACTTCATGACGGCAGCGACGGTGCTGCTAACGATCGTGGGCACGTGGGTGACGGAGAAGTGGGTGGCGCCGCGCCTCGGCGGTTACGCGGGAGAGGCGGCGCGCGAACCGCTCGCGCCCCTGGAGTCGCGAGAGCGGCGTGGGCTGATGGCCGCCGCGGCGACCGTGCTGATATTCGCCGCGGTGGTGGGACGGGGCCTGCTACCGGCGGGCGGGTTTTTGCTCAATCCGACGAATCCGGACTTCGGGGCGTCGGCCTTCGTGATGGGGCTGGTGACGTTTATCTTTCTCTTCGGGCTGCTGCCGGGCATCGCCTACGGCATCGTGGCCGGCACGCTGCGCAACGACCACGATGTGGTGCGCGGGATGACGGAGGCGATGAAGTCGCTCGGCGGCTACATCGTGCTGGCCTTCTTCGCGGCGCAATTCATCGCGTACTTCAACTGGACGAATCTGGGCGTGATCACGGCGATCGGCGGCGCGGAGGCGATCCATCGCCTGGGCGTGCAGCACAGCCCGACGGTGCTGGTCGTGGCGCTCGTGCTCTGCGCCGCGGCGGTGAATCTGGTGATCGCGAGCGCCTCGGCGAAGTGGGCGCTGATGGCCCCGGTCTTTGTGCCGATGTTCATGCTGCTCGGCGTCTCGCCGGAGCTCGCGCAGGCCGCCTATGGCGTGGGCGACAGCGTGACCAACATCATCACGCCGATGATGCCGTACTTCCCCCTAGTGCTCACCTTCGCGCAACGCTACGAGCCCAAGGCCGGCATCGGGACGCTCGCCGCGATCATGCTGCCTTACTCGGCGATGTTTCTCCTCACGTGGACTCTGCTGCTCGTCGTGTGGGTGTGGCTCGGACTGCCGGTGGGTCCGGGGGCGGGATTGTTTTTGGCGCGGTGAGAGGATACGCGCTTACTCTTCCAACTCATAGCTGCGGACGCCGATATGCTCGTCGTAACCGGCCCGCTGAGATTCTGGCAAGTGGCTGCGTGTCACGCGCAGCGTGTAGCCCCCAAACAGGCGGCCATCCCGAGTGAGGACCATCCAGTCGAAGATATCTTCCGATTCAAACGCCAGGCGTTCGCCGACCTGATGCCACTTTTCCAATTCGGGAGGTAGTTCGAAAAAAGCGCCGGAGAATACCCGCTCGGTGGGGTGATAGTGAGCGTCGCCCAACCAGAGGTAGACGAAACGATCCTCACCCAAGCGCTTGGATTCATCAGGGTCGCGAAACTTGAGCTTGGCGGAGCAGTAGGCCGTGGGTTGTTGGTAAGGTGTTCGATGAAGCGGGGGAGGCTCGCAGCGGCTTTCGCAAACGCTGCATGCATCGCGGCATTGCTCGAAGAAATGGCCGTGAAAAGGGGCTGATCGCTGCTTTGAGGAAATTCGCCCGACGCGTTGTCAGCCATTTTCGAATTATTTTCCGACTACTGATACCCCGCTGTCACCAAGGCCTCGGCGATCCGGTCGCCGCTGCCGCGGACGTGTTTCTCCATCAGCTCGCGGGCGAGGGTGGCGTCGTGGCGCTCGATGGCATCGGTGATCGCGTGGTGGCGGGCCGAGGGATTGGCGGGGTCGAGCTGGCGGCCGATGCGGAGGTACGCGGGGCGCTGCGACATATCGAGGGCCGCCATCACGATGTTTTCGAGCATCGGATTGCGCGCGGTGCGGACCACGCGGAGGTGAAAGCGGGCGTTGGCGCGGCAGTAGTCGGCGAAGCCCTGGTCGTCGGCGGGGTTGAAATCCAGCGTCGAGAGCGCACGCAGCTCCGCGATGTCGGCGGGGGTGGCGCGTTCGGCGGCGAGCGCCGTGGCCTGCGGCTCCACGATGGCGCGCAGCTCCGTGAGATTGCGGTAGCCCTCCAGCGTGAGCGGCGCGACCCGGTAGCCGGCGTTGGGCTGGAGGATGACGAGCTCCTCGTGGTTGAGCCGATTCAGGGCCTCGCGAAGGGGAGTGCGGGATACGTGGAGGACCGCGCACAGGTTCTTCTCAATCAACCGCTCACCCGGTTTCAGCGCGCAGGAAAGGATCTGTTGTTTCAGCGCCGCGTAAATGTGGTCCGGCAACGCTGTAGGCCGGGACACGGTGGTCCCCAACTCAACCAACGAGGGGCGGGGGGCGGTGGGGCGCATCGGAAGTCCAGAAAGGACAGAAAAAGAGAGAAGGAGGACAGAAGCGACAGACGAGAAATTTGTACGAAATATACTTGCATACATGTATACAATCCATTTTGATGGGCCCAGATCAGACGCCAGAACCCCCTCCGCACCGCTCCGGCGGTGCGGTTTCCCCTTGTGACCCCTTCATCCTCCCCTCGCGACGTCTCATCATCGGTCGAGGGCAGAGGTATGCCCGGACCTTCGCGCCTTCGGCGGCTGGCCGGGTCGCTCTACATTCAGGTGCTCGTCGGCATCGTGATCGGTGGCTTCGTCGGCTACGTGAAGCCGGAATGGGGCGTGCAGCTGCGGCCGGTGGGCGATGCGTTTGTGAGCCTGGTGAAGATGCTCATCGCGCCGATCATCTTCACGACGGTCGTCGTGGGACTGGCGGGCATGGGCGACCTGAAAAAGGTCGGGCGCGTCGGCGGGCGGGCGCTGCTCTACTTCGAGGTGGTTACCACGTTTGCGCTGCTCATCGGGCTCGTCGTGGCCAATGTCTTCGAGCCGGGCGCCGGTTTCCATGCCGATCCGACGAAGCTCAATGCCGGCGAGATCGCGAAGTACACCAGCGCGGCCGGGCAGATGGGCACGGTGGATTTTCTGCTGCACATCATTCCGAAGACGTTCGTGAGCGCTTTCGCGGAGGGGGAGATCCTGCAGGTGCTGTTTCTCGCGATCCTCTTCGGCCTGGCGCTGGGCCGGCTCGGCGACCATGCGCGCCCCGTGCTCAACCTGCTGCACGATGTCTCGCGCGTCTTCTTCGGCATCGTGACGATCGTCACGAAGGTCGCGCCAATCGCCGCGGGTGGAGCGATGGCCTTCACCATCGGCGAGTACGGCGTGGGCAAGCTTGCGCAGCTCGGCTACCTGCTCGCGTGTGTCTATCTCACGTGCGCGCTCTTCATCACGGTCGTGCTCGGCGCGATCTCGCGGTTTGCGGGCTTCAGCCTCTGGAAGATCATCAAATACATCCGCGAGGAACTGCTGCTCGTGCTCGGTACCTCGTCTTCGGAATCGGCGTTGCCGGGCCTGATGGACAAGATGGAGAAGATCGGCTGCGCGCGCCCGGTGGTGGGAATCGTGGTGCCTTCCGGCTACTCGTTTAATTTGGACGGCACGTGCATCTACCTGACGATGGCGGCGCTCTTCGTTGCGCAGGCGACGGACACGTATCTGACGCTCGCGCAGCAGCTCGGCTTGCTGGGTGTGTTGTTGCTGACCTCAAAAGGCGCGGCGGGTGTGACCGGCAGCGGCTTCATCGTGCTCGCGGCGACTTTGAAAGCCACGGGGAAGATCCCGCCGGAGGGCATGGTGCTCATTCTCGGCGTGGACCGCTTCATGTCGGAGGCGCGAGCCATCACCAACTTCATCGGCAACACCGTCGCGACGCTGGTTGTGGCGAAGTGGAACGGGGACTTCGATCCGAGCCGCGCGGCGGCCATCCTTTCCCGTCCGGTGGTTGCGTCGGCTGCGTTTGCGACGAGCGTCGCCGGCCCGCTGCCGGCGGACCCAATCGCTGGCGCCGATGTGGGCGTGGGCGTAATAAAATCCAAAGAACTTTCGTCGTGAATCATCGCGTATCCATTTTTACATTACGCGGCGTAGATGCCGTACGCACCTTGCGTCGTACGATTGCGTTGGCGCTCATCGCGGGCATCACCGGGCTCACCGTCACAGGTCTCCCCGCCGCCATGGCCGCGCCTGCGGCTCCTGCCGCCAAGGCGCCCGAGGTGCCCCTGCCCGCCGGAGTGCGGCTCCTCTCCGACGTCACCTATCTCGAGCCTGCGCGTGCGGAGAAGCTCGATATCTATCTACCCGCCCCCGCGAGTGCGGCATCGGCTGCCGGCCAAGGCTTGCCGGCTGTCGTCTATTTCCACGGTGGCGGCTGGGTGCGCGGAGACAAGGCGGCGGATCGCGAGTGTAATCTAGGCGGCAACTTTGCGGCGCGCGGTTATGTCTTCGTGAGCGTCAACTACGTGCTCGGCCCCAAGGCGTGGCCGGCGAACCTGCTCGATTGCAAGAACGCCATCCGCTTCATCCGCAAGAACGCTGCCCGCTATGGTGTCGATCCCGAGCGGATCGCGGCGATGGGCGCCTCGGCGGGTGGTCATCTCGCGCTGATGGCGGCCTACACGCCCGACGTCGCTGAGTTCGAGCCGAAGGCTCCCTATGCCGGCGTGTCGAACCGCGTGCGGGTGGTCATCGATTTCTACGGAATGACCAATCTGCTGACGCGTCGCGTCGTCGAGCCCGATGGCACGCCGACGGGTGGGTTGATGGATTCGCACGCGCCGGAAGTATTGGGTGTAAAGCGCACCGAGGGTGCAGCGGTGTGGAAGCTGGCGTCGCCGGTCACGCATGTTGCGGCGGGTTCGCCGCCGACCTTGATTGTGCACGGGCTGGCCGACCCGACGGTCGACTATATACAGGCGGTCGAGCTCGCGAACACCTTGCGGGCCAAGGGCGTTGTGCACGATATGCTCCTCTTGGAGGGCGTCGGGCACATGTTTCATTTGGACTTATGGCAGGAGCAGGCGTTGCCAGAGAGCCTCAAAACCACTGTATTCGGCTTTCTGGCCCGCCACCTGAACCGGGCCGAGCTAGCAGTGAAGTGATCCATCGGCCTGACCCGGCCGCACCAAGAACATCCAAACCATGAACCCGAACTCCATCCTTCCTCGTCGCGTCCACCCTTGGGCGTGGCGTTCGCTCGCGGCGTGCGCCGCGTTGCCCGCGGGCTTGCTGGGCCAAGCCGCTCCCGCCCCCGCTCCGACTGCCGCCGCCGGCACGGATACGCCCATCCAGCTCGAGGCCTTCTCGGTCACGGGCTCGAATATCAAGCGGCTCGAGATGGAGAAGGTGCTGCCCGTGACGGTCTTCGACCAGGCGGCGATCGAGGTGCGCGATGCCGCGCAGCCCTCCGATCTGCTGACCGCGCTCCCGCAGGTCACCGGCCTCCCCGGCAATGAAACCGCCACGCTCGGCGCCACCGCCCGCGGTGACAATGCCAGCGTCTCGCTGCGCGGTATCCCTTCCAGCAATACGCTGATGCTGCTCAACGGCCGCCGGCTCGCGCCGCACCCGATCAGCCAGAGCGAGGCGGGCGTCCCGACGCTCTCCACCAACGTCAACCAGCTCCCCAATCGCGGCCTCGAGCGCGTTGAGGTGCTCCGCGATGGTGCTTCGTCCGTGTACGGCACCGATGCCGTCGCCGGCGTGGTGAACTACGTCACGCAGCGGAATTTCCGCGGCACCGAGCTCTCGCTGCGCTATGGCGTCACCGACTATGGTGACGGCGACGAATACCGCGCGACGCTGACGCACGGCCTCACCTTTGCCCGCGGGAAGGGCCGCGCAATGATCACAGCGGATTTCTACCGCCGTGAGGCGATGTATGCGCGCGACCGCGATTTCGCGGCCGACGCCGATCACAGCAATCTCGCGCCCGCGCCGTGGAATGTCTCGACGAGCACGGTGTTCAACGCCCGCTCCGCCACCACCGAGTATGGCAACTACCTCCTCGGCACCGTCACGGCCACCGACCAGTTTGGCAATGTGACCGGCTTCACCGGCGCGCGCCCGGCCAGCGTTCCGGCCTCGATGGCGGCCACGACCGGCCTCTTCGTGCTCCAGCCCAATGGCACCGGTGGTGTTGTCTTCGGCACGGCGGCTCCGAGCCGCGCCGGTGTCACGCGCGACTACTATTGGAACAACAACGCGTATCGCGTCATCCAGCCTAAGACGGAGCGCACGAATGTCTTCGCCAGCACCGAGTACGACATCAACGACCGCCTCACGGCCTTCGTCGATGCGAGCCTCTACCAGGCGCACTCGGTGACCTACCGCGAGCCCGATGGCATCACGCAGAGCACGGATGGCTTCATCATCGTGCCGGCCACGAATCCCTGGAATCCCTTCGGCACCCGCTTCTGGTCGCCCACCGGCGCGCCGAATACGGATGGCACGCAGCGCCTCACGGGCACGCCCTCCGCCGTCTCGATCACCAACAAGCGCCTGACCGACCTCGCCACCCGTACTGACTGGGTGGATACGGCCGTGTATCGCGGCGTCGCCGGCCTGCGCGGCAAGCTCTTCGACTCGTCCTGGACGTGGGAGAGCGCCGTGCTCTACACGACCGCCCGCGTCATCGAAAACGAAGAGGGGCCGAGCCGGAAGAGCCTGCTCGTCGCCGCGATCAACCAGACCGATCCCGCGCGCGCCTTCAATCCCTTCACCCGCACCTTCGCGGTGCAGAATGGCGCGATCGCCGTCACCGGCGATTACGTGAATCCGGAGAGCGTGCAGGAGACCTTCCGCTCGAGCTTCATCCGCCGCGGCCTCACCAAGGTCGTGAGCGGCGATTTCCGCGCCTCGGGCGATGTGTTCCCCCTCTGGGGCGGCAACAAGGTCGGCGGCGCCTTCGGTGGCGAGTACCGCTATGAGACCTACGACGACTATCGTCCTCCCTTTGCCGGCCTCAATCCTCCCGGCTCGGGCCTCGGGCTGGACACCAACGATTTCCTCGGCTTCTCGCCCAACTCCGACACGCACGGCAAGCGCCACGTGACCGCGGCCTACGCGGAAGTCGTCGTGCCGCTCGTCGGCCGCGAGACGCGTTTCCCGCTCGTGCAGTCGCTCGAACTCTCCGCCTCGGCCCGCTACGAGGACTACACGGATTTCGGTGAGACCACGAAGCCGAAGTACGGCATCAACTGGAAGCCCATCTCCTGGGCCATGGTCCGTGCGTCGTATAACGAGGGCTTCCACGCGCCCAATCTCGCGCAGCTCTTCACCGGCACGCTCATCCGCACCCAGACGAATAGCACCGACGGCTATCGTAGCGCCGTCACCAACCTGCTCAGTGATGGTCCGTCCAACCGCCGTAGCGTCGCCTCCGGCAATCGCGATCTGCAGCCCGAGACCTCGACCGGCAAGTCCGGTGGCATCGTGATCGAAGTGCCCTTCGTGAAGGGCCTGTCTGTCTCGGTCGATTACTACGAGATCCGGCAGAAGAGCCTCATCTCCTCCGGTGGCGGCATCCCCGACGACACGGCGGCGCTGCAGGCCGCCACGCAGGCCGCTCTCGCATCCGGCCAGTCGATCAACTCGATCGATCTTGGCAGCGGTTCGCCCAGTTATCAGGGCGACCCGGCGGTTGTGCGCCTCCCTGTCACACAGGCGGACCGCGATGCGTTTGCCCTCTACAACTCCACGCGGACCGCGGCCAACCAGCGCGCGGTCGTTGGTGCGATCGATATCCTGCGCACGAGCTACTTCAACAAGTCGGAGCAGTTCACCA
>JAZKEV010000526.1:0-1091 GCA_040386765.1 Verrucomicrobiota bacterium
CGAAGCCCGCATCCCCGAGCCCCTCCTCTTCAACCTCGCCACCGACCCCGGCGAGACCCGCAACCTAGCGAAAGAAAACCCCGAAAAACTCCAGTCCCTCGCCGCCGAGCTGGAAAAAATCCGCGCCCTGAAACGCTAAGGTAGGGCGCGTTACACGTGTTGCCGTAGCTTCAGCGAAGGCACATCCCTAACGCGCCGTCAGGAGTCCCGTCTCGCGGCACTGGTTCGTAGATTGCCATTCGATCTACGACACGGAGTCCCCGCATCCTTCCGTGTAGCCCGCCTCGTGAGAGGCGGGACCGCACACGCCGTGCACGTTACCTAATCCTCCGCTCCCAAACGCGGCTACACCGTCCCACTAGGTCTAATGGGAAATAAACTTACGTGCCGGGAGACCAGCAGCCCTCCGCAAGCCGACCTTCCCGATCTCCATACCTTCGGTTCACCCCTCCCCGCTCTTCCTGTTCAATTTCCCCGCTCATCTCTCCGTGTAGCCCGCCGCGTGAGCGGCGGGACTCAGGACCCACGCCTCACCAGCAGCCCCCAAATCACCAGCACGTCCCCGATCCGAAACCTTTCCGATCTCCGTGCCCCTCGGTTCGGACCTCCGTGCCCTCCGTGTCGAAAAAAGAAAACCCCTTCCCGCCCTTCCCGATCTTCCTGTTCAATTTCCCCGCCGAGACCACCCTAAGCGCACCCCCGACCCCATGCGCCCCCTCCGCTTTCTCCCCCGGTTCACCTTTACCTTCATCTCCGCCGTCGCCCTCGCCCTCGCCGTCGCCCACGCCGCCCAACCCGCCACCCCACCGCGCCCCAATCTCATCGTCATCATGGCCGACGACATCGGCGCCAGCGAACTCAGCGGCTACGGTCATACCACCCACCGCACGCCGAACCTCGACCAACTCGGCCAGACCGGCGTGCAATTCGATACCTGCTACACCGCGCCCGTCTGCCATCCCACGCGCTTCACGCTCATGACCGGCCAGTACGGTTTCCGCACCGGTGTGGTCAACTTCTCTGGCAAACGCGGCGGCCCCCCGAAGAAGCATCAGGGCCCCGACAACATCACGACCCATCTCACCTTCGCC
>JAZKEV010000526.1:1101-28624 GCA_040386765.1 Verrucomicrobiota bacterium
GCCTATGTGCATGAGATATTCGGAGAAGCCGAGGCCACCGCCGTCGCGGGCAAGTGGCAGCTCTCCGGCGAGCATCCCACCCTCGCGCGCGAAACCGGCTTCGATGAGTACTGCCTCTGGGGCTACCGGGAGCACTACTCCGCCGCCGACCGCGAGAAGGCGCTCGCTGCCGGCATCGATTTCCGTTCGCGCTACTGGCACCCCAGCATCGTCCGCAACGCGCAGTGGGTGCCCACCGGCCCCGATGACTACGGCCCCGATATCTTCACCGATTTCCTCGTCGATTTCGTCCGCCGCCACCGCGACCAGCCCTTCTTCCTCTACTATCCCATCCCGCTCACGCACGGCCCGCTGCTCCCCACGCCCGATTCCTATAAACCCGGCATGAGCCACACCACGTCAAACAAGGCCAACTTCCGCGCCAACGTGGAGTACATGGATAAACTCATCGGCCGCCTCCTCCGCGCTCTCGACGAGACCGGTGTGCGCAGCAACACCATCATCATGTTCACCGGCGACAACGGCACCGGCGGCGACGGCAAATCCACCGCCACCGAAAAAGGCGCGCGCGTCCCCCTCATCGTCAACGGCCCGGGCTTCGTGAAACCCCGCGGCATAACCGCCGCCCTCGCCGACACCTCCGATGTCTTCCCCACCCTCATGGAGCTCGGCGGCGCCAAGCTTCCCGCCGGTCACGTTCTCGACGGCCGCAGCTTCGCGCCCTTCCTCCGGGGCGAGCGCGAGACCACGCGCGAGTGGATCTTCGCCTACCAGGCCGACCGCCGCATCCTCCGCACCGAACGCTGGCTCCTCGAGGACAACTCCCCCCGCCACCCCGGCCGCCTCTTCGACTGCGGCACCAGCCGCAACGGCACCGGCTACAAAGATGTCACCGCCTCCACCGCCCCCGAAGCCGTCGCCGCCCGGAAATTCTTCGACGACCTCCTCAAAACCCTCCCCGCCCCTCTCCTCGACCACGACGGCGCCCCCAACGAAAAAAACAACCCCGACAAAAAGAAAGAGCGCCGCAAGAAAAAGTAGGGCGGGTCTCTGACCCGCCCTCTCGCACGCCCAACCGAAACGGAAGCCCGCCTCCACCGTTCCCCATCCGAAGTCGGCCGCACTATCCCGTAACGCCCCCACATCGTTGTCATTCTGAGCGCAGCGAAGAATCCACGCGTACGAGCGAGGACAGCGTGAGAACTCTACAGCATTCGATTTAAAACTGTAGCCAACGCTCCAAGCCACCGAAGTTTTTACAGAAGGCCACGAAGGGAACGAAGCGCGCAGCCGCCGTCGCTCGCAAAATCAGCTCTTCGTTTCCTTCGTTACCTTCTGTTCAAATTCGTTTTTTCAAAATTAGAGGCGGCCGTCCTTATTCGCGTTCATTCGCGTGATTCGCGGGCAGCCCTCCGTTTTCCATTTTCCGCAGCCACCTCCCCTACGCCGACCCTGCAGACTTCTCCCCCGACACGCCCGTAATAATCCGCGCCCCCCGCTTGTAGGTGAAGTACGAATACATCCAGCTCATCAGCACCGAGAGCCGGTTGCGGAAGCCCACGAGAAAGAGCAGATGCACCACCAGCCAGGCCATCCACGCCGGAAAGCCGCTCAGCTTCATGCCATTGATCAACGCCACCGCCGACGAGCGCCCGATCGTGGCCATCGAGCCCTTGTCATGGTAGGCAAAGGCCTTCCGGCCCACCGGGGCGAATTTCTCGCCGTTGATTTCCGCTTCTACGAGCTTCGCCGCGTGCACCCCCATCTGCATCGCGCCCTGCGCCACGCCGGGCACGAGCACGCCGTTCGCATCGACGAGGCTCACCATGTCGCCCAGCGCATAGACCTCCGGATATCCCGGCACGCTGCAGTCGGGTAGCACCTTGATGCGGCCGCCGCGGTCGAGCTCCACGTTGAGCTTCTTCGCGATCGGCGCTCCGCCCACGCCCGCGCCCCAGATGATATTATCCGCGCGGATCGTCTCCCCGCTCGCCACGAGTTCACCCTCGCGAATCGACTCCACCCGACGGCTGAGTTTCACCTCTACACCGAGCGCCTGCAGTTGTCGCAGCGCGCTCTCGCGCAGCTCCGGCGGAAACGGCGAGAGGATGTGGTCGCTGCCCTCGATGAGAATCACGCGCGCCTTCTTGGGATCGATAACATCGAAGTCCTTGTGCAGCACCGTGCGCGTCAGCTCTGCAAACGCGCCCGCCAGCTCCACGCCCGTCGGCCCGCCGCCCACGACGACGATTGTCATCGCCGCATCGCGTTTCTCCGGATCGGTCTCCATCTCTGCGCGCTCGAGCGAGCTGAGAATGAGCCGCCGGATGCGCAGCGCGTCGTCGAGCGATTTGAGGCCCGGGGCAAATTGTTCCCACTCCGGATGCCCGAAGTAGCTCGTGACCCCCCCCGCCGCGAGGATGAGGTAGTCGAAGGTGATTTCGCCGCGGTCGTGCTTCAGCCACTTCTTCGTGAGGTCGATTTCGGTGACCTCAGCCATGATCACTGCGAAGTTCGGCCGGTCGCTGAAGATGCCCCGCACCGGCTGCGCGATATCCACCGCCGAGAGGCCCGCCGTGGCCACTTGATACAGCAGCGGTTGGAAAAGGTGATGATTCTGCCGGTCGATGACCGTGATCCGAGCGAGAGACTCCGGCATATTCTGGATAAAGCGGAGCCCGGCAAAGCCGGCGCCCACGACGACGATGTGCGGTAACGATGCGTCAGCCCGTGGTTTCATCGGCGCCTATCCTGCCCTACGCCAGCGCGAAGCGCAACGGGTCGAAAGGCGAAATTTGCTGTCCTTCTGCATCGGATAATCCTAGCTGCCACGCCTCATGCATAGCCCCGTCAATATCCAGCTCATCGGCCGCGAGATCGCGATCGTGTGGGACGATGGCCAGGAATCCTACTACACCTTCGAGTCGCTGCGCGCCGCCTCGCCCAGCGCCTCGAACCAGGGCGAGCGCGATATCCTCGGCAACCGCTACGGCGGCGACGGCCCGAAGAAATTTCCCGGCGTGGAGGTGCTCAGTTGGGAGCTCGTCGGCAACTACGCCATCCGCTTCGATTTCAGCGACGGCCACCGCACCGGCCTCTACAGTTTCGATTATCTTCGCACCTTGGCCGGAAGGTAGGGCGCATTACGCGTGTTGCCGTAGCTTCAGCATAGGCACATCCCTAACGCGCCGCTCAGGATCTTCGCCCACTCCCAAGGATCCGCGCGCCTATAGGCGCACGCACGATTTCAATCGCCCTCCGATTTTGCGCCCTTTTGTGGCCATTCGATCGAGATTGTGAAGTTGCCTCATAGACATACGCGCGCGACGTTGACTGTGACCATGAGCACCTACGTCTTCCCCGCGCGCACGACCACCGCTGAGATCGAACTCGGCGCCACGCTGCAACCGAAGTTCGGCCCCGACGGGCTGATCCCCTGCATCACGCAAGACGTGCAATCGGGCGAAGTCTTGATGTTCGCCTTCATGAACGCCGAGTCCCTCGCGCACACGCTCAAGACCAAGAAGGCCACGTACTGGAGCCGCTCGCGCAACAAGCTGTGGGTAAAGGGCGAGGAGTCCGGCAACGTGCAGCACCTCCGCGAAGTCCGCACCGACTGCGATCAGGACGTGCTCCTGATCAAGGTCGAGCAAACCGGCGCGGCTAATGCGAGCTGCCACAACGGCTTCAAATCCTGCTTCTACCGCAAGCTCTCCGACCTCGAGAACGCCGAAGCCTCCGGCTTCAAGCTCGCCACCACCTCCGAGCGCCTCTTCGACCCCGCCACGGTCTATAAGAAAAAGTAAAGCAGGACGGGCCTTCGCCACGGCGCGAAGCGGGTCCGATTGTAGGAGCGGCTTTACGCCGCGACCCGAACAAGGACGCGCCTCCGCCCGCCACGTAGGCCGCCAACTCGCTGGCGCTTTGTCGCAAGTCGGACAAGCCCCCGCCAGCCGGCCGCTCCGAAGGTAGGGCGAACCGTCCCGGTGAGCCGTCGCGCGGAACATATGCGCACATAAAAAGATTCTCGCCCACGCAAAGCGCCACGGTTCTTCGAGGACACCCCACGCCCTACTTCCTCAACCCCACCCTCCGCAAATCCACCGGCTCAATCCCCATCGCCGGCGCCGGTGAATCCGGCAAAAACCTAAAATCCCCCGCCTCCGGGTCGACAAACCGTGGGTCGGCGAAACGCGCGTTCTTCTCCTGCCCCTCCGCGCGCGCCGCCGCGAAATGCGCGTCGGCCCACGTCGGCTCAGTCGGGTGCCAGTAGAGATTCCAATCCGTCTTGGTTTCGCTGTATTTCGGGTCGGGCGGCACCCCGAGCAGGTTCTTCAAAAAGAATGGTTTCAACCCCGGCTTCGTCACCACGACGACGTTGCGCTCAATCACCGCACCATCGACCGGCACGCCCTCGAGCGAGATCACCCCCCGCGGTTGGAAGAACCCCGTCGGATCGACCACGAAATTATTCCGCACGTAATTCCGGCCCTTCACCGCAATACCCGTGCCCATGCCGCCATTCCGCAGGATCACGTTCCGCTCGATCGTCGTCTCATGCTGGTCGTCGTCGCAGCGGATGGCCTCGCACATGTTTTCCGACACGCAGTCGCGGATGAAGTTTTCGCGCACGCGGTTTCCGCCCCCCGTGCCGGAGACGTAGATGGCGTCGCCATCCCAAAGCTTCTGCATCACGCCGTAAATCTCGTTTCGCTCCACGAGATTGTTCCGTCCGTGCAGAAACGGCGCACGCTGCTCCCACGTCGGCCGCGGTTTGCCCGGCTCCGGCAGCAGCTTCGGATCGACCGCCTCGATCTCCTTCCAGCGAATCGTCGCCCAGCCATCGCCGCGGCCCTCGCGGTTCCAGTTGATCCGTCCGCTCACCGTGATCGCAGTGTAATTCGTGTCGTGAATTAAATTATTAGCCACGCGATTCTCGCCGCTTTGCCACACCCCGATTGCCGCCGCGTGCCAGTGCAACTCGCCGACGTGATGTACATGATTCCGCAAAATCTCGTTTCGCTTGCTCACGTCCTTCGTCCCCGGCCCGTAGCCGGCGAGCACGATCCCCGCCCCGCCCAGATGCTCGAGCGTCGACTCGACGATCCGGTTATCCTGCGCATGCAGGTCGAGTCGGATGCCCGCGCCGCTCGTCTGCCTCCAGTGGCAGGCCTCAAACGCAATCCTCTCCGCGCCGCGCAACCGCACCAGCGCCGTCGGCCGGTCGAACATCTCCCAATCGTGCTGCAGCGTGGACCCAATCCGGTTCCGCTCCCACGGCCACCGATCGCCACCGGTGAACGTCAGCCCGCGAAACACCAGCCCACGCACCGGCCGATCCACCGGCCCCTCATAGTCGACCTCACCCTCCACCCGGATCATCTCCGTGAGCTGCGGCGCCTCGATCGCCGCGGGCCGCTGCCCATCGCGCGCGATCAGGGTGACAGTCCGCGTCGTGGTATTGAGCGTCCACTCGCCCGGCTCATCCAGCACGGCCGCCACATTCTCCACCCACACCGTCCCTTTGGCATTCACATCGCGCAGCCCCCAGCGGATCCGCACCATTGGATAACTCGCCGGCACCCGCGTGCGCGCCATCCGCGTCGTGGTATCGACCGACTCGAGTGGCAGAATGTCGAACACCCAGCCATAGTTCGGCCGGATCGCGATCTCCCCATCGGCGAGGTCGGGCCAGTTTTCCAATTTCCCCTCTGGAAACGGCAGCGTAAACTTGTCGAGCCCTTGCTCGATCGCCTTGTAATCGCGCGCCGGCGAAAACGCCGCCCCCCGCGCCCGCGGCAGCCGCCCCGCCCCATCATAGAGCGTGAGAAACGGCTTCATCCCCGCCGGCAGCATGGTCGTCCACCTCGCCCCACCTGCCCCATCTTGCTCCTGTTTCCACTCCGTCAGCGCCCGCGTCGTCGTGAAGACCGGCTTCTCACCCGGATACGCGACGTACGCGATCGTGTGCCCCTCCGCCGCCGAATCGGGGAGCGAGAAGACCACCGTCTCATGCACGCGATAAAGCCCACCTCGCAGCACCACCTCATAGTTCCGGTTCGGCTCACGCGCCTTCCGCTCGCGCACCGCATCGCGCGCCCGCGGCAATGTGGCAAAGGGCTGCTGCTCGGTCCCGTGATTCGAGTCGCGACCATCGGGTGCGACATAAAAATCCGCCGCACGACAAAGTGTGCCGGCTGCCAGCGTAAGACAAAGCCCCCACCCGCGTAGCTTCACTTTAGCCAAATGTAGCGGCGGTCTATGACCGCCGACGTACACCATAAGGCTTTCGACGGCGATCATAGACCGCCGCTACAGTTAAGAAAGGATGCACGCATCTCGCTCACAGATCCAGTTTCAGCTGCAGAATATACAACGCCGGATCGATGATACGATACGCCACCGGCACGCCATTCGGATACGCTCCGATCGGCTGCAGGCGCCCATCTTCGCCGAGATTGCGCACGTTCAGCTGGAGATTGGCGCCGACCCGGTTGCCGAACATCTTGAAGCGATAGCCGATGAACGCGTCCACGTAGAGATGCGCCTTGTCGTAGACCGGGCGATTGGCATCGAGCTCGGTGATGATGGCGGGGAACTGCTGCACGCCATAGTAGCCGATGCCGCCCTTCGACTCCCAGCGCGCGGCGCCGCCGATATTAAAGGCCCGCAGAAAGCGATTCTGCGTGATGCCCTCGAGCCGGAAGTTCGTCGCATATTTCACGCGGTACTTGCGGATCTGCGGGTTGGCTTTGCCCTGCTGCTGGAGGATGATGTTCAGCGGGATCGTGACGTTGTTCATCAGCGCCTGCTCAGGCGTGGTGCCGCTGTAGGGCGTCGTCCACCAGCGCGTGCCCGTGCGTTGGTCGACCACCGTTGTCCAGAAGGGCATGCGGTGCGCGATCCAGTCGAGCGTGGTCGTCGACACATTGGTATTCGTCGTCTCCGTCTCGGTAAACGACGACTGCATCGTCCAGTAGCGCGTCGGGTTGAAGTTCAGCTCGATCTCGGTGCCCTTCGACTCGACGTCCTGCGTGGCCGGGATCCGGGATCGTCAGCACATTCTGCTCCTCGATGGAGAGGCCGGTCTGGCGCGCGACCTCGGCCTGAATCTGCGCGGCGGTCCAACCGGGATTGGCGGCCGTGACCCACGCGCGGGCGTTATCCTCGAGTTGGAAGGCGTTGTTGCCGGAAAGGTCGAGGTTGAGCGTACGCTGCGCGAGCGTTGCGGCATCGCCGTTGCGGGTCTTGATGCGCTTCACCTCGAAGCGATTCACACGCAGCACGAAGCGCCCGTCCTGCAGGTCGAGCCAGAAGCCGTAGTCCTTGCCCTCGCCGCGCGTGTTGGGCAGCTGCTGGCGAAACATATCCTGCTGCGGCCCCTGCGGGACGAAACTATCCGACTGGTTATAGGTCAGCGAAAGGCCGTTGCCCACCTGCCCAAGGAAACCCGCCACACCCCCGGCGCGCGCCATGCGATTGACCCATTCCCAATTACGGAAAGGCCGCAGCACG
The DNA here is from genome assembly GCA_040386765.1 of Verrucomicrobiota bacterium. GTDB lineage: Bacteria > Verrucomicrobiota > Verrucomicrobiia > Opitutales > Opitutaceae > ER46. The sequence goes on from JAZKEV010000526.1 coordinate 8,617, forward strand.
CCGCCCGCCGTCTTGGTGCGGCCGCCATTCACCGCGTAGTCGCCGTCCGCCCACGCATTCATCGCCTCATAGATGTAGTCGGTGCCGTCGGCATTGAGCAGGCGGGGCTCGGCGCCACGCTTGTCGTACACCGTGTCGTCGCGGACACCGAAGGTCGTCACGAGCCGGCTGCCAAAGAACATGCTCTGGATCACCCCGCCCGTCGTCTTGGTATTCTGGATGGAGTTGCTGCCGCCGCCGCTGCTGTCGGTCGTGGGCCGCTGGTCGAAGAGCGCGGGCTCGCGCTGGGCCGTGCCAGGGGTGATGCCGGAGGCGCCGGTGGGAGCGTTGCTGCTCCAGACGTAGGTCGTGGGGCCGTAGGCAAACGTCGTCGGCGCGTAGTCGACGTTGGTGCCATTGGCGTCGCCCACGTAGTAGCGGAAATAGCCGCGGAAACGCGAATTCGACGTCTGCGGGCCGCCCGCGACATTACCCGTGACCGCGGGATAGGTGCCGGGCGGCACCCAGGCGTGGTTGGAGGCCAGCACGTCGCGATAGCTGAACCGGCGGGTGCGTGAAGTGCGAAACTCGTCGTATCCGGTAATCTGATGCAGGCCGAGCCACTGCAGCACATTCTTCTCCTGCGAGAGATCGAGCTTGTACGAAACCTGACCGCGATAGGTGTCGTTACGGCCCGGAATCCACTGCGTGAGCGGCTGGTCGAGGCCGATGTAGGTACGGCCAAAGAAGGGATTGGCCGAGCCGTCGAGCAGCCGCGAATTTACATCGACGAGGATCTGGCTCGAGGGGCCGGTGCCAAAGATGTTCCGCTGATACCGCAGCGAATCTTCCCGCATCCAGTCGGTCTGCATGAAGAGCGTCTGGCGCGGCGTGTTGAGGAACAGCTGCTGGAGCTGCACGTAGGAGACCTGCGTGCGGTCCATCAGCCGGTTCATCGCACCGAGGTTGATGTTCTCGTAGTCGTAGTAGGTGCCGTCGCTGAGCGAGGGCGTGGTCGTGAAGAGCGGTTGATTGGTAAACTTGCCCGAGGTCACGCCGGCGGCGGGGCTGGGCGCGAGGTAGCGCTGGGTGGCGTTGTTCGCGAGCGGGGTAGCGGCCGAGTTGGCATTCGGCGCCGTGAAGAGCGCGACCGCGCCATTGTCGACGAAGACGTAGCTGCGATCGTTGCCGGAAAACGTGCGCTGGAAAACATCGGGGATGTTGTTGTCGCTCGTGATCGGGGTGCGGGTGGCCAGCGTACCGGCGCCGTTCAGGCCATATGTGACGCCATTCACGGTGTAGGTCTGCGTGACCGGATCCCACGCGGGTTTGCCACTTTGAATCCAGTACGAGATGCTGTCACGCGGCATCAGCGAATTGGGCCGATTGCCGTTCGTCCGGTAGTAAGAGTACGAGGCGTTGACCGTCGTATTCTTAAAGGGCTGGAAGCGCACCATGCCATTGTAGCGCAGCGTGTCGCTCCCGGAGGGCTTGCGCTCGTACTCATCGCGCTGGAAGGCCGCGCTCGCCCGCACAGCGAGAAAATCCTTCTTGAGCACGCGGTTGGCGTCGAAGTCGAAACGGTAGCTGCCTACGCTGTCCGCGCGCGTGGTGACGGCGGAGCGGTTCTTCGAGAGATTGGCCTGCGAGGGCACCATGTTGAGCGTGCCGCCCGGGCTGCCGAGGCCGAAGACATTGGCGTTGGGCCCGCGGCTGATCTCGATCCCATCGATATTGAGCGGATCGATCGGCGTGAGGCCCGACATGCCGATATTCCCCATCGAGATATTGGCGGAGCCGATCCCGCGGATGCGATTCGCGCCACGGGGGTTGTTCTGGATGTTGTCCGCGACGTGCCCGTTGTTGTTGACCGCAAAATCGGTGTAGTCGCCCGTGCCCTCCGTGCCTGCGGCATAGAGGAACACGTCGTTGATATCGAGCATCGCAAAGTCCGACATCTGCTCCTTCGTGATGACGGTGATCGCCGCGCCAAGGTCTTCGAGCTTCGAGTTGAAGCGTGTGCCCGACATCGTATTGCCGGCGAAGTAGCCCTTGTTGTTCTCGACGACCTCGAAGGGATTCAGCTGCACGGGCGGCTTCGTCTCGTCGGCCGTGGAGGCCGGAGTGGTCGAGCTCGGCGCGACGGTTTGGGCAGATGCGGCAGCAGCCGCGAGGGTAAACGCGATCAGGGGTTTCATGAAAACTGGAAAGCTGGGGTCTGGTAGGGCGGCGCGCCGGTTCAACGCCAGTGCGCCCTACCCTGCCGGCCCCAAGGCCGGCAGGCGCGAGGGGTGCTTAAACGCGGGCGACCGTCGCCTCCGCGAGCTTCGGCACTTCGAAGCCCTTGCGGTACTCGCGCGTGAGATGCGAGTTGAGGCTCTTGTCCTTGAACTGCTCGGTCTTCGCATCGAACTCGAGCGAGCGTCCCACCCGGAACGCCACGTTGCCGAGGTGGCAGTGCGTGCACGACACGTGCGCATCCTGCACCGACATCGGCATATCCTCGGGCTTGCGCGAGCGCACCGCCGCGAAGAAGCGCTGGAAACGGTTGCCGCTCTTCGGCGTCGGCAGACCGGCCGGCAGCGGGATCTGTTCGCGCGGACCGGATTTCGTCTCCTTGTAAGTGAAGAAGCCCTTGCCGACCACGTAGTAGCCCTTCGTGCCGAAGAAGCTGTTGCCGCAATTGCCGCCGTCGGCCTCCTCGAACGAGCCGAGATTGCGCACCTCGAAGGTCATGATCGAGCCATCCGCATACGCGAAGGTCGTCGCCTGCGTGTTCGGCGCCTGCCCCGCGTCATCGAGCCCGAAGCGGCCGCCCGCGCTGAAGACGCTCGTCGGCATCCCGCGATTGTGGCCCCAGCACGCGATGTCCATCTGGTGCACGCCCTGGTTGCCGATCTCGCCGTTGCCGTACTCCCAGAAGTAGTGCCAGTCGTAGTGCACGTAGAGACCGGGCTTCTTCCGCGTGGAGTTGATCATGTACGGCTGCTCGCGCGCGGGGCCCTGCCAGAGCGTCCAGTCGAGATTCTCCGGCACCGGTCCGGGCTTGCCGAGGCCGATGGAGCCGCGGTTGCCGTTTTTGTAAACATAGCCGCGCGACTCGATGATCTTTCCGATGAAGCCATCGTGGATGAGCTTCATGTCGCGGATCAGCGTCGAGTTCGACCGGCTCTGCGTGCCGTGCTGCACGATGCGGCCATGCTTCTGCGCGGCGGCCATCACCTGGCGGCCCTCGTAGATATTATGCGTCATCGGCTTTTCGACGTACACATCCTTGCCCGCCTGGCAGCCCCAGATCGCGGCCAGCGCGTGCCAGTGATTCGGCGTGGCGACGGTGATCACGTCGATGTCGCTCTGCTGGAGCGCCTCGCGCATATCCTTGTAAAGCTTTGGCGCCTTGCCCTGCGCCTCTTCGATCGTCTTCGCGCCCTTCGCGAGGACTTGGGAATCGACATCGCAGAGCGCGACGTACTCGGCCTCTTTCGAGAGCGCGAGAACGTCCTTCATGTGTGAGCTGCCCTGGCCGTTGAAGCCGATGGTGCAGACGCGAATCCGGTTGTTGGCACCGATGACTTTGCCCTGCGCTTTCATGCCGGCGACGATGACCGCCGCCGCGGAGGAACCTAGAAACACTCGACGAGAGAGATTCATGGGGGGAGTGGTTGTGCGTTGAGGCGGGGCTTCAGCCCGCATGGGGGGATTCAAGATTTCCGCGGAGCGGTCTGAAGCGCCGCACCGCTGCCCGCACCCAGATCGGGAACGAGCGAATTCAGGTATAGTTCGAGATGGGTGTAGCCGTCCAGCTTCGCGGCGCGGGCGCCATCGGCAGGATCGTTGGGATTGAGGCCGTGCGCCTTCTCCCACGCGTCCGGTATCCCGTCGTGATCCGTATCCACGGGTGCCGGCAATGACTTCAACTCCGGCCAGCCACCCACATCCTTCTGCGAATCGATGAGGCCCTTGCCGCCGCCCTTGTAACTGGCGCCAAATTTCGCCGTACCCGTGCGGATCTCTTCGACGATGCGCGCATCCACCGAATCGCGCGCCAGTGAGGCACCAGCGTAGCGCAGCACGAGCGCATAAGCCTCGGTCGCCGTCTGCGTCGCCACCGGCGCCACCGCGTACGGCTGCGCCACCCGCAGCGTCTTCTCCGTGGCCTCACCCGTCGGCTCGAAATCGATGCCACCCTTCCAGTTGTTCGCGGAGATCTCGGGGAAACCATCCACGTAGTTGCCCTCGGCAAACATCTTCCCGCGCGGGTCCTTCTGGATGAAGATCCGATGGCGCACCTTGGCATCCGTCGCCGGACCGGCCTTGTAGTAATTGTTGATCCAGTTGCGCGGCCAGAGCTCGCCGCCGTAGGCCGAATTGAAGCCCCAGTTGTAAACCACGTTGTTGCGATAATCCATCAGGCCCGACTCGGCATTGCCGGAGGCCCGGGGATTCCGGCTGGAGTGGTGCGCGAGGATATTATGGTGCCACGAGCCGCCGGGGCCGCCCCACAAGCCGCCGTAGCCGTGCGAGCCTTTTTTGTGCAGCGATTTCGTCAGGCTCTCCGTCACCATGCACCACTGCGCGGTGAAGTTCGACGCCTTGTTGACCGAGAACGTCTCGTCCACGCCCCAGCTCGCCGAGCAGTGATCGACGATGATGTGGTCGCCCTGGCCGCCAAAGGCATCCTGTTCCTTGCCGCGCTCATCGCCCGGCCGGAACCGGACATAGCGGAGGATCATGTGCTGGATGTCGAAATTAACCTGGTAGTTCTTGATGCAGATGCCATCGCCCGGCGCCGTCTGTCCCGCAATGGTGAGATACGGCTCACGGATCTTCAGCTCCGATTCGAGCGCGATGGTACCCGAAACGCGAAAGACCACCGTGCGCGGCCCCTTCGCCATCACGGCAGCGCGCAGGCTCCCAGGCCCGGAGTCGTTGAGATTCGTCACCTCGATCACGCGCCCGCCGCGCCCGCCGATCGCATACTTGCCAAATCCCTCCGCGCCCGGAAACGCCGGCACGCGGTTGGGCCGCAGATTGCTCATCGTCACCGTCCGCGCGCGCTCGTCGTACTTCAGATCGTAGAGCCAACCCTCCGGCACGACGACATTTGAAAACTTCCCCGACAGCGCCTCGACCCCAGGCGCGAAAAACGAAAACACCGAGCCCTCATGCGGCACGACGCGCCCGGAAAACTTCACCTCAAGTGTCTTCCCCGCGAGATCGACCCGCCCCTGCGCCACCGGCGCGAGCACGCGGTCATGCTCCACTTCAAAGACAAAACGATCTCCAGCCACCGCAGCGGACAGCTGCGTTGAACCAAACGCGACGCCGCACGCACCCGCAAAGGTGAACGCAACACGACGGAAAAAGCTCTGACGAGCGACAAAGGTCGCAAACAGGGGCATAGGGGATGCCAGACCCTAGCAGGAATCACCGTCGAAGGACATGAGACCAAGGTCGTAAACGATACTTCACGACATTCTCCGACCGTAGCGCGGAGCTTCAGCCCGCGCTCAGGATGTCCGTAGCAAACAAAGCCTCCTCCTCGCCCCGCACCTTCGACCCGCTGGCGCTCGTCGTTACCTCCACCAAACCCAAAGAATTAACCGCCGACTACGCCGCTAACGCAGATAAATACCGGCATACGGAACACCATCCGCCACATCCGCGCTATCCGCGGTTAAATCAGTCCGTTTGCCGAAAACAGAGCGCCAGAGCCCTGCCCACTCGCAGCCACCGCTCATCCGCTCATCGCCAATCCCATCACCGCAACCGCACCAAAAACTGACTCCGCCCGCTAACTCCCAGTTTCTTATAAATCGAAGTCAGCTGCGCCTTCACCGTCTTCACACTCTTACGCAAACGTCGCGCGATCTCGTCATTCCCCATCCCCTCGCCCACCCGATAGGCGATCTCACGCTCGGCCTCCGTAAGCTGCGCGAGCAACGAGTGGCTCGCGAGCCGCTCGAGCGCCGGCAGCGTCGAGCGGTCTTCGAGATAAATAATAAAGCCCGGATAAGCCGCCCGTGAGTGCTCCTCCACGTGCAGCCGAATCGTCGCCGTGAGCCCGCGCTGCACCGGATGCTCGACCTTGGCCGCCCCCAATTGCCCCACCTCCACCGAGCCCGACGACTGCTGCTCCAACCACGCGGCCTTCAGTGCGGCGCACGATTGCAGGATCTCTGCCGGGATCGCGAACACCGCCCGCGGCTGATAAGCGCGCGCTTTCTCCACGCCAAAATTCCACCGCGAGCACAACTCCAGGCCCGACTGGTTGACGTGCAGCATCGCCAGCTCCCAATCGAGAAAGAGCAGCGCAAACGGCAGATGCTGGTTAAACGATTCGAGCGTCCGCCGTCGCGCCCGCTCCTCCTCCAGCGTGAGCAGTCGGTGCAGCACCGTCTCGATATGCGGATGGATCGCCTCCAACAGCTCGATCTCCGCCGCCGTGAAGTCGCCCTGCTTCTCCGTCCGCCGGATCGCAATCTGCGAACCCACGCGATCTCCCCGCCAGTAAAGCGAGACCGCCAGATGATGCCATCCACCGGGCGCGAGAAACTTCTTGAAGAACTCCGACTGCAGCAGTTCCGCGCGATCCGGCACCACGTCGGAGAGCCGGTAGACCTTGATCTTCTTCGGCTGCGAAAGCACGAACCGCGGCGTCATATCCACCGCGCGCCGGTTGCGAAACCACTTCAGCGACCGCTGCGCATTGGGCGTGGCGAGGATCTCGGTCGCCTGCCACGAGGTCGCGAAATCGAGAAAGTTCAAATACGCCACCACCGCATCGTGCGGCGTCGTCTCGCGCAGGATTTCCAGCACCGCCGCCCAAAACTCCTGGATATCCGCCGAGGCGTGCAGCCGCAGCAACAGCGCATCGATCTGCGGCGACACATGCAGCAAGCCCCTCCGCTTCCGCTTCGACTGCGGGTCCACCGCGACCAATGGCGATCTCGGCGACGCGGCCATGAAGAAAGTGCGCTATCGCCCCACAGCGTGGGCGCGTTAACGCGCCCCCGGCGCCATGCCCCGCTCGCTCCGCTGCGCAAACCTGATGATCCGCTGAAACTCGTCGCTCCCCGCCTGCTCATGTGCCGCGAGCTTCTCCATCGCCTGCGTGCGGTTGTGACCGTCGCGATAGAGGATGCGGTGGATCAGCTTCACGCGCTCGAGCTGCTCGGCCGTGAAATTCTTCCGCTCTAGGCCGACCTTGTTCAGCGCACGGATCTCCGCCGGCTGCCCGTCGGCGATGAAGTAGGGAGGAATGTCCTGCACCACCTTCGCATACGCACTGATCATCGCATACGCGCCGATCCGGCAAAATTGATGCACGCCGCTATAGCCGCCCATCACCACATGATCCTCGACGGTGACATGGCCGGCAAAGACCACGCCATTGCTCGACACGATGTGGCTGCCCAGCCGGCAATCGTGCGCCACATGCCCGTAGGCGAGCAACGTATTGTCGTCGCCCATCGTCGTGAAGGCACCGTCGCTCGTCGCCGCGTGCACGGTCACGTACTCGCGGAAGACATTGCGATTGCCGATGAGCACGCCCGGATTTCCGCCCTTGTATTTAAGGTCCTGCGTCCTGCCGCCGATGCAGGCATACGGAAAGACCTCGCACGCCTCGCCGAGCACCGTGTTGCCCTCGACCGACGCGTGATGGTGCAGCTTCGTCCGCGCGCCAAGCACCGCGCCGGCTCCGACGAAACAATACGCACCGATCTCGACCTCGGCGCCGATCTGCGCGCCCGCCTCGATGATCGCCGTGGGATGGATGGGAGCGGACATCACTCTTCGCCCTCGACGATGATGGCAAACATGAGCTCGGCCGAGGACACGACTTGTCCCCCGACCGTGCAGTTGCACTCCGCCGCCGCGAGCTTCTCGCCGCGCACCTTGACGATCTTGGCGTTGATCACGATCTGATCGCCCGGCCGGACCGGCTTGCGGAACTTCACCTTGTCCGCGCTCATGAAGAACGCCGATTTTCCGGCATTGCCGGAACGGCGCAGCATCACGATGCCGGCCGCCTGCGCCATCGCCTCGAGTTGCAGCACACCGGGCATCACCGGATTACCGGGGAAGTGCCCATTGAAATACGGCTCGTTGATCGACACGTTCTTGATCGCGACCAGTTCGTCGTTGCCGATGAACTCGACCACGCGGTCGAGCATCACAAACGGATAACGGTGCGGGATCGTCTCGAGGATGCGCCGGATATCCAGCGAGGTCTCGGTCGGCAGCACTGCCGTCGGACGCGGCTTTTTCTTCGGCCCCTTCTTTTTCTCCTCCAGCTTGGCGAAGAGGATCTTCGTCAGCTCGGCATTGATCGCGTGGCCCGGTCGCGTTGCCACGATGTGCGCCTTCAACGGCATGCCGAGCAGCAGCACGTCGCCGACGATATCGAGGATCTTGTGCCGCACGAACTCGTCCGGGAAGCGCAGCCCCTCCTTCGAGATGATCTTGTCGCCCCGGATCACCACCGCGCAATCGAGCGAACCACCCTTGATCTTGCCGAGCTTCAGCAACTCCTCGATGTCTTCGTAAATCGTAAACGTCCGCGCCGCCGCGATCTGCGTCATGTAGACATCGGGATCGATCGTGAGCGTGAGATGCTGCGTGTGGATGCCGCGATCGTCCGCCGAGGTGCAGGTGATCTTGAACTGATCGCACGGCAGCGCGATGATCGAGGAGTTGCCACGGCTGACCGACACCGGCGCATCCAATTCGAAATATTCCCGCTCCGCCTCCTGCTCCACCGGCTCACCCTGCAGGATCATGTTCACATACGGCCGGGCCGAGCCATCCATGATCGGCGGCTCGGAGGCATTCATCTCCACCATCACATTATCGATCCCGCAGCCATGCAAAGCGCTGAGCACGTGCTCGACCGTATGGATCTTGGCATGACCGACCTGAATGGTGGTCGCGCGGACCAAGTCGGTGATCTGATCGACGCGCGGCTTCAGCTCCGGCGCGCCGTTGATGTCGATACGCTTGAAGACGATACCGTGGTCGATGGCAGCCGGCTTCAGCGTAAGCGTAACCGCTTCGCCAGTGTGAAGGGCATTCCCTTGAATCGACACTTCGCGCGCGAGGGTGCGTTGTTTCATTAAGTTAAGGGTCAGTTTCAAAAACCACGCCCCCCAAGCGCAAGCGCGGAGATGGAACTCCGGCGCGCGTACCGCCGCAGGATGCACCCGCGCATTCTCTAATAAGAAGGGACTTCCAATCGTTGAGATCGATACCGCGCAGCTACTTGCAACAGCCCCCCACCTTCGCCCCCCCCGTATGCACCTGGCATATCTCCTCGGCTCAGGCCGCCCTTCCCACGAGACCCCGTACTTCAATTTACTAAATGTGCTCACGGCCGCAGCGGCGGGCGTCCTCATTGTGGGGTTGTGGATGGCGGTGGCGTTTACCTTGGCCAAACCGGGGACAAAGCCGAAATTTACCGACTCCTTCTGGTACGTGGCTGGGGCGACGTTCGGGCTGATTCTGCTGAGTGCGGTGGGAATCGCGATCGGCGCCTAGCGAAGGCCCCCGAGAGCGGGCCTTGACACCCCCCGCGCCGGTTGCCCAACCTCTTACCTTTTCTACCTACAGACACGTCAGCCCGAAACGACCCTCAGCCATGCCCGCAGCCAACGATATCCGCAAAGGCCAAGTGATCAAGTTCAACGGCGAGCCCCACCTCGTCATGGAAACCCAGCACCGCACGCCGGGCAACCTGCGCGCCTTCGTGCAGATCAAGATGCGGAATCTTCGCTACGGCAAGGCGCTCGACCAGCGCTTCGGGTCGACGGACACCATCGAAGTCCTCCCCACCGACCGCAAGACCCTCGAGTTCAGCTACGCCGACCGTGACGCCTTCGCGTTCATCGATCCCGAGACGTTTGAGCAGATCGAGCTCACGTCGACCCAGCTGGGCGACGTGAAGAACTACCTCGCCCCCGGCGGCAAGGTCGACGTGCTCTTCGTCGACGAGCGCCCGCTCTCCGTCGATCTTCCCTCCACCGTCGCGCTCAAGGTCATCGAGTCCGCCGACGGCATCAAGGGCGACACCGCCAGCAACGTCCAGAAACCGGCCAAGATGGAAACCGGCCTCACGGTCCAGGTCCCGCTCTTCATCAAGGAAGGCGAAGTCATCCGTGTGAGCACGGTCGATGGCACGTATCTCGGCCGCGTCTGAGGACCGAAAGCGCAACAGCGCTTCCAATTTTCAGAAACAAAAAAGCCCCGCCATACCGCGGGGCTTTTTGGTAGGGCGCGTTATCCCTAACGCGCCGTCAGGATCCACGACTGCAGAGAAAGCGGCGGCCTAACAAATAAGCCGCCGTCCCACCTCACTTCGCCACCACAGCCACCTTCGGCTTCGTGATCATCTCGAAATCATCCGTGCGGAAAGGCGTCACCGGCAGGTTGTCGTTGGAGAAGAGATTGCAGACGGGATTGTCCGCCCACGCATAGCGCACGGCGGTGGGGGCCGAAACGCTATCGCTCCACACTTCGACCTTGTTGCCTCCGACCACCTTGCCTTTAGCCGTGTGCCAGACCTTGTCCTCGCCGCAGATCGCGAAGCCCACGGCGTCCAGCACGTCGAAAGGCCGGAGCGTGCTGCCGAAGCAATCGATCGTGACCGTGGCTTTGTTACCGGCGATCTCCATACTTTTGAACTCGGGGCTGCGGTAAGGCATCTTCATCCCGTAGTCCTTCACGAGCGCCCAGCGCACCAGGCGAGCGGCGACATCGTACTTGTTGCGGGGATGGATGTCGCGGCCCTCTCCGAGGTCGATGATCACGGCCTGGCCGGTGTTGGGGAGCTTCATCGTCTTCGTCTGCGTCTCGCGCAGCTCCGCCCAGTCGCTCTCGCCCGGGGTCGCCTTCTCGGCTTTGAAATCGGCCAGTTGGACCCAGTAGAAAGAGAAGTCGCCCTGGCCCCATTCCTTGCGCCACTGCTCGATCATGAACGGGAAGAGGTCCGCGTGTTCATAGGCGCGGCCGGCGTTGGACTCGCCCTGGTACCAGATCACGCCCTTCATCCCGTATCCAATCGTGGAATACACCATGCCCGCGAAGATGTTGCCCGGCCGGGCATTGCCCGCGAGGTAGTCCGCCGGCATGTTCGGGACGGTCTTCTTCTCCGCCTTGGCCTTCTCGGAATCGACCTTCCACTTCGCCACCGAGTCCTGATACCCCTTGCGGCCCTTCTCCGATTGCAGGTCGGCTTCGCGCTTCGCGGTCGAATCCATCAAAACCTTGAATCGCGGATCGCCCGCGATCGTCTCGCGGCGCACCCACGCCTCGGCGGCCGAGCCACCCCAGGCATTGTTGATCAAGCCGACGGGCACTCCGACGATCTCATGGATGAAGCGTCCGTAGAGAAAGCCCACCGCGCTGAAATTCTTCACCGTATCGGGCGTCGCGGCCTCCCACTTGCCCTTGAAATCGTTCTGCAGCTCCTGCGTGCCGACGCGCGGCACCGTGATGAGCCGGAGATTCGGGTGTTTCGAAGCCAGCGCTTCGAGGTCGCCATTGCGTGAGGCATTGATCGTCCAGCCCATGTTGGACTGGCCCGAGCACATCCAGACTTCGCCCACGAGCACGTCAGCGATCTCGCGCTTCGAGGTGCCGGCGATCGAGATCGTCTGCGGCTTGGCATTGGCGGGCACCGCCGAAAGTTTCACCGTCCACCGACCGTCGGCGCCGGCGACCGCGTTGTGCGTCTGCCCGGCAAAGGCCACGGTCACCTTCGTGCCGGGCGTGTCCCAACCCCAGATCGGGTTGGCCTGCTTCTGCTGCAGCACCATGTGATCGCCAATGATGGCGGGCAGTTTCAATTCGGCGCGCAGCGCAGGCAACAGTGCCAACGCGAGCGCGAGTAGGACGGGGTGTAGTTTCATGAGTTGGGAAAAATAAGAACGCGCGACCGTGACACCTCCCACCCCCGATGCCAATCGCAGATCGAGTCACTTCGGTTGCGCGAAGATCGGCAAGAACCCCGGCATAAAATCGCCTCTCCCCTCTGCCGCCTACAACCGCACCACGACATCCTCGGTCTTAAACCGCACTTTCTTCATCGTCGCATACTTATCGTCCGGCAGGCGGTAGCCGGCCGCGCAAGCGACCGCCGTCGCGTAATTGCTGCCCGCGAGGCCGAGGATTTCGTCATATTTGTCCGGCTCAATCCCCTCCATCGGGCAGGTATCCACCCCAAGCACCGCCGCGCTCGCGATGAAATGCCCCAGCGCGATGAAAACTTGATGCTCCTGCCACACGTCGAGCGTCCCCGCCGCGCGGGCTCGATCCAGATTCTTCATCGTCATCGCGCGAAACTTCGTCAACGCCTCCACGGTCGTACCCGTGACCTCCACCATCCGCCCGATGTGCCGGTCGACATGCTCCGCATCGAGCCCGCGCCGCACCGCAATGGCCACGAGGTGCGAGCAATCCGCGATCTGCGCCTGCCGATACGATACCGCCTGCAACCGCGCCTTCACCTCCTGACTCGTCACCACGAAAAACTTCCACGGCTGCAGCCCGATTGAGGAGGGCGTCAGTACCAGCGACTGCTCGAGCGCGTGCCACACATCGTCTGCGATCTTCCGGGCCGGATCGAATTTCTTCGTGGCGTAACGCCAGTTCAGCGCATCGGTCAATTGCTGGGGCAAAATGGGAGACGGCATGGTCGCACACGTTCCGCCCGGTCGCGGGCTTTCTCCAGCGAAAAAGCAGCCCTCCCCTGTCGTAGCCCTGCCCGTACGCGCAGAGACCGCAGGCCCTACCGGCCCAATCGCCAGCAAAGGCGTTTCGTAGTTCCGCCTTTAGGCAGAAGGTTTTCCGGAATTTCGCCTAACGAGCGGCATGTCTAACCGCGACCCCGCCCCAAAGCAGAACGTCCCCCACGCTACGTTGTGCTATCGTATCCAACTTGGAGCTACATCCCCGCCAACACCCGCCGCAGCGTCTCATCGACGAGCTTCGGGTTGGCCTTCCCCTTGGCCGCCTTCATGATCGGCCCCTTGAAGGCATTGATCGCGCTATCCTTCCCTCCCTTGAATTCCGCGAGCGCCTTGGCATTCGCCGCGATCGAGTCGCGGCACCACTGCTCGAGCTCACCCGCATCGGTCGGCGCCGCCTTGAGCCCCTTCTTGTCCGCGATCGCCTCGGGCTGCTCGCCGGTGGCAAACATCTCGATGAAGATCTCCTTCGCCGCGTTGGTAAGGATCGTGCCCGCCTCGATGAGCTTCACCAGCGTGGCAATGTGCGCCGGCCGCACCTTCGACGTCGCGAGTTCGAGCTTCGCGCTGCCGATCTCGCGCAGCAGGTCGTTCACGATCCAGTTGCCCACCGCCTGCGCCTTGCCGGGACCGGCGAGCTTCGCCGCTTCTTCAAAATAATCCGCCAACGCGCGATCCCACACGAGCACCGAGGTCAACGTATAGGGCAGCTGATACTCCGCCACAAACCGCCGCTGCTTGTCGAAGGGCATCTCCGGGCACTCGGCCTGGATGCGCGCCTTCCACGGCTCGTCGACGACGACGGGCATCAGGTCAGGATCGGGGAAATAGCGATAATCGTGCGCCTCTTCCTTGGTGCGCAGCGATTGCGAGGTGCCGGCCACGCCATCGTAGTCGCGCGTCTCCTGCACGATGGTACCGCCGCGCTCCATCAGGCCGAGCTGGCGCTTGATCTCGTGCTCGATGCCGTCACGCACATAGGAGATCGAGTTGAGATTCTTCAGCTCTACCTTGGTCCCTAGCTTCGTCTCACCAACCGGGCGGATCGAGATATTGGCATCACAGCGCAGCTGCCCCTTCTCCATGTCGCAATCGGAGATGCCGCCGTAAATCATCGTCGCGCGCAGCGACGTGAGATACGCAAACGCCTCGTCGGCCGTGTGCATCGCCGGATCGGAGACAATCTCCATCAGCGGCGTACCGGCGCGGTTGTAATCGACGAGCGAATCCGAGGCCCCGTGGTTCAGCTTGCCGACATCCTCCTCGAGGTGGATGCGAGTGAGCGGCACCTTCTTGTGCTCGCCCATGATATTGCGTGCAGAGCCCGGCAGCTCGATCTCGACCGTGCCGCCGATGCAGATCGGTTGGTCGTACTGCGAGATTTGGTAGTTCTTCGGCGAGTCGGGGTAGAAATAGTTTTTCCGGTCCCACTTGCAGATGGGGGCGATTTTGCAGCCGAGCAGCAGGCCCGCCTTGATGATGGCATCGAGCGCCCGCTTGTTCATCACCGGCAGCGCGCCGGGCAGCGCGAGCACCGTCGGGTCCGTGAGCGTATTGGGCTCATGCCCGTAACCCGTGGCCACCCGCGTGAAAATCTTCGACTGGGCTTTCACCTGGACATGGACCTCAAGCCCGATGACGGCTTCGTAATTCATTTGAGTAACAAGGTTGCCCGCGAATCACGCGAATGAACGCGAATATTCTGATTCATTCGTGTGCCTTCGTGTGATTCGCGGGCCAAGATTTTCAGAGATTGGGATGTTGGCTGCCCCACGTGTGCGCGCGCTCGTAAGCATCCGCGATCGCGAGGAGGTTTGCTTCCTGGAAAGGCTGGCCGATCAATTGCAGGCCAATGGGCAGGTTGCTCTTCGTGAAGCCGCAGGGGACGCTGATGGCGGGGAGGCCGGCGAGGTTTACGCCGATCGTGTAAATGTCGCAGAGATACAGCGCAAGTGGGTCGCTCTTCTCGCCGATCTTGAAGGCCGGGATCGGCGACGTCGGCGTGATGAGCGCGTCGACCTCCTTGTAGGCGTTGAGAAAATCCTGGCGGATCAACGTGCGGACTTTCTGCGCGCGGAGATAATACGCATCATAGTAACCGCTCGAGAGCACATAGGTGCCGAGAATGATGCGGCGCTTCACTTCGGCGCCAAAGCCCTCGGCGCGCGACTGGAAGTACAGGTCGACGATGTCCTTCGCGTTCTTCGAACGATGCCCGTAACGGATGCCATCGTAGCGCGCGAGATTCGAGGAGGCCTCGGCCGTCGCGATGATGTAGTAGGTGTCGAGGCAGTACTGCGTGTTCGGCAGCGATACTTCCTTCACCTCACAACCCTGCGCCTTGTAGAACGCGATCGTCTTCTCCAACGCCGCGCCGATCTCAGGATCGAGCCCTGCGCCGAAATACTCCTTCGGAATACCCAGCTTCCACGGACCGCGCCGCGTCGCGAGCTCCGCACGATAGTCCGGCACCTCCGCATTATAAGAAGTCGAATCGCGCTCATCGTGACCCGCGATGGCGCCAAGCACGATCGCAGTATCTTCAACCGTGCGCCCAAAGGGTCCGATCTGGTCGAGCGACGACGCGTAAGCGATCAGACCATAACGCGAGACGCGCCCATAGGTCGGCTTCAGCCCCACGACGCCGCAAAGCGCCGCCGGCTGGCGGATCGACCCGCCCGTGTCGGAACCGAGCGTCGCGATCGACGCGCCCGCAGCGAGCGCCGCAGCGCTGCCACCCGAGGAACCGCCCGGCACGCGCGTCACATCCCACGGGTTGCCCGTCGGATTGAACGCCGAATTTTCCGTCGACGAACCCATCGCGAATTCGTCGCAGTTCAGCCGGCCGTAGAGAACGGCGCCCGCAGCCTTGAGTTTGGTCGTGACCGTCGCGTCGTAAGGCGAGACGAAGTTCGCGAGCATCTTGCTCGAGGCGGTGAGCGGCTGGTCCTTCACCGCGATCACGTCCTTGAAACCGATCGGTATCCCGTCGAGCGCCCCCCTCGCCTGTCCGGCGGCGCGGCGCGCATCGGAGGCGGCGGCCTGCGCGAGCGCATCGGCCTCGTCGGCGGAGTTGAAGGCGCGCACGCGGCCATCGACGGCGTTTTTGCGCGCGATGATGGCTTGGGTGAGTTCGACGGCGGAGAGCTGCTTCGCCTCGAGTTGTGCGGCGAGCTCGACGATCGAGCGGTGAAAGAGTTCGGAGGCCATGCGCGCTTATTCCACCACCTTGGGGACCACGACCATGTTCTCCCGCTGGGCGGGAGCGTTCCGGAGAGCATCAGCCACGGTGAGGCCCGGGCGCGCCACATCGTCCTGCCAGACATTGTGCACGGCAAAGGCGTGTGCGCTGGCCTCGACGCCGCTTACGTCGACCTTGGCGAGCTGTTCGATGTGGTGGAGCACATCGCCGAGCTGCTGGGAAAACTTCGCTTTCTCCTCGGGCGTGAGCGCGAGCCGGGCGAGTTTCGCCACGCGGTCGATATTGAGTTCGGTCGGCTGGGACATGAGCGTCGAAAGAGGCCAGTTCTGCGAAACCTCCGCCCGCGACGCAACGGGCAAAATCGAAAACCTAGGAATCAGTCCTAAGGGTTTTTAAACCTTCTCTATGCCCCTGCCGACAGCTACCGCTGGACGGTGTTTGCCCGCCCCTGCCTGTTCATCTTCCGTCGTCTGATTGTCCCCGCCTGCCTCGCGCTGAGTTTGGCCGCCGCACAGGCTCAAGTGGCGCCGTTTACCCCGCCGTCGACCCCACCCGCGTCCGCCTTCGCCGCAGGTACCCACGAAGGCCCGGTGAAGCTCGCTGCCTTCTCCGTCACCGGCTCGAACGTGAAGCACTTCGACGGGGAAAACGTGCTGCCCGTCACCGTCCTCAACCGCGAGGCCATCGAGGCGCGCAACGCCCTCACCCCCATCGAGCTGCTCACCGCGCTCCCGCAGGTCACCAACGTCCCGCTCAACGAGTCCACCCCCGCCGCCACCCACGCCCGCGGCGACAATGCCAACATCAATCTCCGCGGCATCGGCATCAGCAGCACCCTCATCCTCCTCAACGGCCGCCGCCTCGCCCCGCACCCGATGACGGCGCCCGACGCGGCCATGCTCGCGTTCTCCGTCAACGTGAACCAGCTCCCCACCCAGGGCATCGAGCGGATCGACGTGCTGCGCGACGGTGCCTCCTCCATCTACGGCACTGACGCCGTGGCGGGCGTGGTTAATTTCATCACGCGTCGGGACCTGCACGGCACCACCATCCGCACGCGGCTCGCGCTGCCCGAGCACGGCCAGGGCCGCAATATCGAGACTTTGCCGGCGGTCGCGGTCGCCTCTTCACCGTCGCCTCCGCCATGTGGCGTGAGGAGATCACGATGGGCGACCGCGATTTCTCCCGCTCCGCCAATCACTCGGCCGAGGCCCCCGCGCCCTTCAATGTCCCCGGCAGCGTCTTCGATGCCCGCGCCACCGTCGGCAATTGGCCGACCTTCCGTATCGGCGCCGGCACTACAACCAACTATTTCCGCCCGGTCGGCGGCACGCCCGCGCTCACCACCGCCGCCCCCACCCGCGCGGCCAATCCGGAATACTACCTTGATATCAACGCCTATCAGAACTTCGGCGGCACCAAGTCGGCGCGGCAAAACTGGTTCAACGGCTTCGAGTACGATCTGAGCGACCGCATCACGGCCTTTGCCGACCTCTCCTTCTACCACGCGACCACGCAGGTCACGCGCCAGCCCGTGCTGCTCAACGCACCGGGTATCGACATCCTGAAGCCCCTCTCCGTCGACAATCCCTACAATCCCTACGGCTCGCGCTTCTACAGCCCCACCGGCGCGCCCAATGCCGATGGCACGCCGCGCCTCACCGGGGCGCCACAGCCGATCACGCTGCTCGCGCTTTCGTTCCAGGAGCTTGAGGGCGAAAAACTCCGCGTCACCTCCGGCGTCTATCGCGGCGTCGCCGGCTTGCGCGGCAAGCTCGGCGAAGGTTGGTCTTGGGAGGTAGGTGCGCTCCACACCCGCGCGTACACCGCCGATGTCTCGCCGCTCGCGATCCGCGAGACCGCGTTTGCCCAGTCGCTCCTCCGCAACGATGCCAACGCCTTCAATCCCTTCGGCCACACCTTCCGCGTGGCCAATGGCGCCGTCGTCGCCGACCGGCCGTACGTGAATCCGCCCTCCGCGCTCGATCCGCTCGTGCAGGTCTGGCGCCGCGATGGCATGAGCGCGATCACCAGCGGCGACTGGCGCATCGGCGGCCCCCTCCTCCGCTACTGGGGCAACACCGCCTTCATCGCCGTGGGCGGCGAAGCGCGTTACGAGGAGTTCAGCGACCGCCGTCCCGCCTATGTCGGCACCAATCCCGCCTCGTCCGGCCTGAATACCGACGACAACGATTTCGTGCTCTTCTCGCCCAAGCCGAATTCCTCGGGCACGCGCGATGTGCTGAGCGGCTACGTCGAGACGGCGCTTCCGCTCGTAGGCGCGCAGAACAACATTCCCCTCGCCCGCTCGCTCGAGCTCACCGCCTCGGCCCGCTACGAGCGCTACAGCGACTTCGGCTCCACCACCCGGCCCAAAGTCGGCTTCAACTATCACCCCTGGCGCGGCCTCCTCCTCCGCGCCTCGTTCAACAAGGGCTTCACCGCGCCCAATCTGCCCACGCTCTACGCGCCCTCGCAGTTCAGCGTCGATACCGCGCCCGGCGCGACCGACACCTACCGCAATCAAGCCGGCCTCAGCGATGCGACGTATCCGCAGCGGTACTACGCCACCGGCAATCCCAAGCTAAAACCCACCACCTCCGAAGGCCGCAGCGCCGGCTTCGTGCTCGAAGTCCCGAAGGTCACCGGCCTCACCCTCACGGCCGACTACTGGCAGATCGACCAGCAGCAGATCGTCGGTGGCCGCTCCGTCAGCCAGATCCTCAATAGCGACGCCGCGCTCCTCCAGGCCTACGTGCAATCGCAGGTCGCCGCCGGACAGGCGGCCGCGCAGGTCGACCTCGGCTCCGGTACGGCCAACTACAAGGGCGATCCCGCTGTCGTACGCTTCGCCCCCGATGCGAATGACATCGCCGCCTTCGCCGCGGCCAATGCCGGCAAACCCGCCGCGCAGCAGGCTCCCGTCACGGGCAAGATTTTCTCCCGCTACGCGCCTTATGAAAACATCGCCGAAGGTTTCGCCAGCGGCGTCGATGTGAGCCTCGCGTACCGGTTGCCCGCCCTCCCGCTCGGCCGCCTCGCGCTCAGCACCGACTGGAGCTATCTCATCCGCAGCAACCAATCCCGCACGCTGCCCGGTGCCGGCGCGGTCGCCACGGAGCGAATGAATGTCGACGGCACCACCCGCTGGCGCGGCACCGGCACCGTGACCTGGCGCAAGGAAGCGTGGTCCGCCGGCCTCAGCGCCTACTACACCGGCAGCTATGCCGACTCCACCGGCGTGACGACCGCCGCCGCCTACGAGGCCCTCGGCGCCCCCAGCTACCTCTCCCGCCAGTTTTCCGATGGCAGCTTTGTCTACCGCTATGTCGTGAGCGACGTGATCTCTTATAATGCCCAGGTCGGCCGCAGCTTCGGCGCAGGCTATTCGAAATGGCTGCGCGGCTCCTCCATCCGCCTCGGTGTCGTCAATCTCACCGACCGCCGCCCGCCGCTCGCCGCGGGTAATTTCGGTTACTCCGCCGCCGTCCATGGCGGACTCTACGCGGGGCGCACCTGGACGCTGGAGCTCTCGCGGCAACTGTAACGGCGGCGTTAAGCTAAGGGGGTTGCCGCTTGCCCCTTGACCTGCGGCGGCGGGCGTTATCTATGCCCGGCTTCGTTTTGCCCGGCCTGCCAGCTGCGCAGCCCCATGGAACTACGCCTCCTCCGCACCTTCCTCGCCGTCGCTGAGACCATGAATATCTCGGCCGCCGCGCGGCGTCTGCGCGTGACCCAGCCCGCGCTGAGCCGGCACATCCGCGCGCTGGAGCACATGGTGGGGCATCCCGTGTTCGTGCGCCATCAGGCGGGCCTGCGGCTGACCGCAACCGGAGTCACCCTCCGCGATCACGGCCTCAAGGCCGTCGCGGCGGTCGATGAGGCGTTGCGCAGCGCCCGCGGCATCGGCTCGCTGGAGGGCACCGTGGTGCGCTTCGGCTACTACGGCATCAGCGTTTGGGAGACGTTGCTGGCTCCGGCGCTGGAGTCGTTTGCCCGCAAGTTTCCGCAGGTGGAGTTGCGCATGGCCGAGCAATCCTCCGTGCACCTCGCGAGCGATCTCCGCGAAGGCCGCCTCGATGTG
>JAZKEV010000526.1:28634-29739 GCA_040386765.1 Verrucomicrobiota bacterium
CTCCTCAGCACCGGCGACTACGACCGCATCCCCGGCGTGGTGACGACCGTGATCTGCTCCGTGCCCGCGATGGTCGTCGTCGCCGCCAATCACCGCCTCGCCAAAAAGCGCGTGGTCTCCCTCGAGGATTTGCGCGACGAAGAGATCGTGGGCTTCAAGCACCAGGATGCGCCGGGCCGCTATCGCAGCTTCCTCACCGCGTGTCGCGACGCCGGCTTCAGCCCGCGCGTGACGTACGTGGCCTCGATCTTCCCCGAGCTCTGCATCGAGGTGAAGAAACGCATGGGCGCAGGCATCATCAGCTCTTTCGGGACGACCGTCTCCCACCCCGGTGTGGTCTTCATCAAGCTGAAGCCCCCTGGCGTGCGGATGGATTTCTATACCGCGCACGCCGCGAGCGCCTCCCCCGCCGCGCTGGAATTAGAAAAGCTCGTCGCCGCCCAAGCCCGCCTCGCTGCGGCACCCGCCATCGAGCAGTGATTCGCCGGCGCGGCGTCACCGCCGCCATGGATCTAATGTAGCCCGCCTCGGAAGAGGCGGGACCTCAGGAGCCACGTCTGTCTGGTAGGATTGGATCTTCTCTTCCGTCGGTCACGCGACGGGCTGCCGATCCCATCGCCGCGCAAAGCACCATTACACTTTTCCCGCACGCACCTCCGCGCTCCGCGCCGAAATACCAAAACGGCATACCCCCTCATACGACACGGCATTATGCACGGCGCACCCCTTTCGCTAATATCTGGCAACTGCTGTCGGGCCGCTCCCGGTCCGTTCCGCTTCAGCTTTTGCTATGAAAACCACTGCCTTGTTTAAACCTCTCGTTCGCTGCGCCGCGCTGTTTGGCGCCGTGCTCACGCTCTTCGCCTCGTTGGCGCAGGCGGCCTCTGCCGGCCGCGCGCCCACCATCTACGCGTTCAATCACTCCGGGCCCGCGACGATTAATCTCGGGGAAACCGTCGGCTTCAATTGGTCCGTCGGTGATGCCGCCGAGATCTCGATCTCGCCGGATATCGGCGTCGTCACCGGCACCTGGATCGAAATCGTCCCGACCCAGACCACCACCTACACGCTCACCGCGCGCAACTCCGTCGGCAGCGTCACCACA
>JAZKEV010000526.1:29749-33830 GCA_040386765.1 Verrucomicrobiota bacterium
CGCCCAGGTACGGCTCGACTGGGTCTCGCCCGGCGCCACGTCGTACTACATCTCGTCCGACAACGACTGGGACCCAGGCCAGTTCATCGGCCAGAATACCGCGACGATCCGTCCGCAGGTCTCGAGCACCTACACTATCATCGCGCGCAATGCCGCCGGCACCTCCGCTCCGCGCACCGTGAGCGTCACCGTCACGCCCCCGCCGCCGAAGCCCACGATTACCTCCTTCACGGCCGCGCCCACCACCGTGGCCGCCGGCCAGTCCACAACGCTCGCCTGGGCCGTGAATGGAGCAACTTCCCTATCTATCTCGCCCGGCATCGGTGCCGTCACCGGCAGCAGCGTCTCCATCGCGCCGGCCGCCACCACCACCTACACGCTCACCGCCACCAATGCCAGCGGCAGCGCCACGAAGAAGGTAACCGTCACCGTCACCGCGCTCCCGCCGCTGCCGGTCATCGCCTCGTTCACCGCCTCGCCCGCCAGAATCACTCCCGGCAGCTCCTCCACCCTCACCTGGTCCGTCACAGGCGCGGCCTCTGTCTCCATCGCCGCGAGCCATGGCGCGAGTCCCGGCACCATCACGGGTAACAGCACCGTCGTCACGCCCGCGAGCAACACCGCCTACACGCTCACCGCCACCAATTCCCAGGGCGGCAGCGTCACGCGGACGATCAATGTCACGGTCGTCGCTCCGCCGCCGGTGATCGCATCCTTCACGGCCTCGCCCACGTCGCTCTCGGCGGGCGCGTCCTCGACCCTCTCGTGGTCGGTGCAGAATGCCGTGTCGCTCTTCATCGCTGCCTCGACGCTCGCCGATCCCGGCACCGTCACCGGCACGAGCCTTAGCGTCACGCCGGCCGCCACCACGATCTACACCCTCACCGCCACCAATATCACGGGCGCCACGGTGTCGCAGAGCGTCACCGTCAACGTAACCACCCCGCCGCCTCCTTCGCAGGGCGCGGTCATCGAATCGCTCGTCGCCACGCCGAATAACGTCATCGCCGGCGAGCCCGTTACGCTGAGCTGGGTCGTGCACAATAGCGGCAGCCTCTGGATGTCCGCCAATTTCGGCGGCGACGTCGGCTCGATGAATGGCCGCACGAGCGTCGTCGTACATCCGACGGCGACCACGAGCTACGGCCTCACCGCGTGGCACGAAAACGGCACCGCGTTCAAGTCCGTCACCGTCACGGTCGGCCCGCCGCCTCCGCCGCCGGTCCCCGTCATCGCGTCGTTTGGCGCCAGCCCCTCGACCATCGCGATCGGCGGCTCGACCACCCTCAGCTGGGCCGTCGCCGATGCGAATGAGCTCTCCATCGCCGCCAATGTGGGCGCGAGCCCCGGCGTCGTGACCGGCAACAGTATCAGCGTCAGCCCTACAGCGAACACCACGTACACGTTCTCGGCCACGAATACCTTCGGCACCGTCACCCGCACGGTGAATGTCATCGTAACCGGTCCGACCGCGCCCGTCATCGGTTCCTTCATCGCCACGCCGGCCTTCATCCCGGCGGGTTCGAACACGCCCTCGACCCTCAGTTGGTCGATCTCCGGTGCTGACTCGATCTCCATCGCCGCCGATGTCGGCGCGAGCCCCGGCGCCGTCACCGGCACGAGCGTCAGCGTTACGCCCACGGCGACCACGATCTACACGCTCACCGCCACCAACACCATCGGCAGCAGCACGGCGACCGTCCCGGTGACGCTCTACACGCCCGGCACCGGCAGCGTGGCGCACCCGCGCATCTGGATCACACCCGCGACGCTCCCCGCCCTCCGCGCCCGCGCCGCCGCCAACGATCCCGCCTGGCTCCGCCTGCGCACGCAGGCCGATCAGTACGTGACCATGCCGATCGCCTGGCCCGACGAGGCGCCGTCCACCGGCACGATCAACGGCGGTTATCAATACCTCGACTACCTCCAGCCCGCCACCGCCCTCGGCCTCGCCTACCAGATCGCGAAGACCATCGATCCGGCCCGCGCCGCCGCCTATGCCGCGAAGGAAAAGCAGCTCCTGCTCGTCCTCTCCGATCCGATCCGCCACGGCCGTCCGACGACCGATTCCGGTTACTCCATCCGCGCGTACGTGCCCGCGCTCGCGCTCGGCTACGACTGGATCTACGAGGTGTTGAGCGACTCCGACCGCGCGCAGATCTTCACCGAGATCAATCGCTGGGTCGCCTCCTACGAGGCCACGGGCTTCGGCCGCAATTTCCCCCAGGGAAATTATTTCGCCGGCTACTACTGCGGCAAAGCCCTCGGCGCCCTCGCGACCGAAGGCGAGAATCCCAACGCCGGCACGATGTGGAACGACTGGCTGAACCGCGTGCACTACGGCATGGTGCAGCCCTACCACGCCCAGTGGCTCTCCGGCGGCGGCGCGCCCGATGGCTGGAATTACGGCCCCTTCGAGCTGATCAACATGGCCCGGCCCATCGCCGCCGCCTTCACCGCCAAGGGCCTCGACCTCATCCACGATCCGCGGCCCTTCTCCTACCTCGATGGCCACGCGCGCTGGATGGCGCACTTCACCTGGCCCGACATGAAGACCGTAAGCGACCGTGGTTTCGTCTATGAGTCGAACAACCCCACGCCGACCAGCGCCGCCTGGGCCACGCAATACACCGGCCTGCTCCGCCTCTCCAATGGCGACAACACGCCGATCATGCAGCGCTACACCAATGAGCTTCGCGCCACCGCCTCTACCAGCGATCGCGCCGAGGCGTGGGCCGACTTCCTCTTCCACGATGCCGCCGCGCCGAGCGTCGATTTCCGCACCGGCCTGAGCTACCGCACGCACGGCGACGGTCAGGTCGCGATGCGCAGCTCGTGGGCGAGCGACGCCGTGTGGGCCTCGTTCCAATCCGGCCCCTACACCGGTTATCACGCCTCTTCCGAGGAGTTCCCCGACAAAGGCTCGCTCGCGATCCAGCGCGGCAACGTGCAGTTCGTCGTCAATGCCTGGGGCGCCATGATGCGCCACACGCCCGGCACCGAGGATGGCTGGCGCATCTTCGATCCGCTCTACACCGAGATGTTCGGCACGCAGACCGATGGCGTGCACGGCGGCCGCCGGATCTTCAATACCTACTATGCCGTGCGTCCGCAGGGCTACTGGGGTCAGATCGGCAATGGTCCCGGCTCCACCACGACGCTCTCGCGCTTCGAGGAGACGGGTGGCCACGTGCTCATGCGCGGCACGCACATCGAGGATCAATACTGGGCACCGCACCCGATCAGCGGCTGGGATCGCAGCGTCGTTTACGTCCGCCCCCAGCTCTTCGTTGTCCATGATCGCACAAGCGTGAACAACGCGGGCGTCGATAACTGGATGTCGTGGCACGTCTCCGCCCAGCCCACCGAGCAGACCGGCGCCGCCCCCGGCACCCGTCGCTTCGATGTCGTCGACACGCGTCCGAACTTCGGCGGCAACCTCTTCCGCGGCCGCATGACGACGATCCTCCCGGCAAATCACAACGTGACGACCGTCGATGTCTTCGGCCGCGCCAAAGTCTACCGCCTCGAGATCCGCAACGGCACTCCGGCCACCGCCGCGACGTGGCTCACGGTTTTTGACGCCTCGGCCTCGGCCGCCGCCGCCTCGAGCGCCGCCCCGCTCACCGCCGCCGCGGGCAATGTCCTCGTCGGCAATGTCGAAGGCACCGTGATCTCCACCGCCAACGGTAACAACGTTGTCGTGCTCTTCAGTAAGAGCGGCACAGCGGTCGCCGGCCCGGTCGAGGTGATACTCCCCGCCGCCGCGACCTACTGCGTCGTCAGCGACCTCCAGCCGGCCACGGGCTACACCGTAAACACGAGCATCGTGAACGGCTACCTCGTCGTTGAATTCATCCCCGGCGGTGCGCTGACCACCACCGTCCACGGCACGTTGACCGTGAACCTTTCGGCCACGGGCGTCGTTACCATCCCATAGTCGAAGTCTGATCAAATAGAATGAAGGGACGGCGCTCCACCATTTCGGGGAGCGCCGTCTTTCTTAATGTAGCGGCGGTCTATGACCGCCGATGGCGTACGAGGGCGTTATCCCATTCGTCGGCGGTCACAGACCGCCGCT
>JAZKEV010000527.1:0-4039 GCA_040386765.1 Verrucomicrobiota bacterium
GGGCGCCCTTGCGGACGGTCTCGCGGGCCTTGCGGGCGGCTTCGCGGGCGCGGGCAGCGTTGAGGCCCTTGTCGACGATGCGCTTGGCGACAGGAGGATTGCTGCTGAAGAAGAACATCAGGCCCTCGTACGCGAGGGAGCCGACGATGCTCTCCACTTCGGGCGAGAGCAGCTTCACCTTGGTCTGCGACTCGAACTTCGGGTCGCTGTGCTTGATCGAGATGACGGCGGCGAGACCTTCGCGGACGTCGTCACCGGTGATCTGCGGATCCTTGTCCTTGAGGAGATTGTTCGCCTTCGAGAACTGGTTGATCGCGCGCGTGAGCGCGGAGCGGAAGCCGGAGAGATGCGTGCCGCCGTCGGGATTGTGAATCGTGTTGGTGTAGCAGAGGACCTGGTCGTTGTACGTGTCGTTGTACTGGAGGACGACCTCGACGTGGACCTCGGCATCCTTCTCGTCGATTTTGACCTTCTGCTCGCGGCGGATCGCGATGGGCTTCGGAAACAGCGGGGTCTTGCCCTGATTGAGCTGCTTCACGAATTCCTCGACGCCATCCTTGTAGAAGTACCGCTCGACCTTGGGCTCGGCGGGACGCTCGTCGGTGAAGATGATCTCGAGGCCCGAGTTGAGGAACGCGAGCTCGCGCAGGCGCTGGGAGACGCGTGGCGTCTGGAAAACGGTCGTGTCCTTGAAGATCTCCGCGTCGGGCTTGAAGGTGATGAGCGTGCCGGTGCCGCGTGCCTTGCCGATGACATCGAGCTTCTTCACGGTCTTGCCGCGCTCGAACTTCATGTGGTGGACCTCGCCGCCGCGCGAGACCTCGACCTCGAACCACTCGGAGACGGCATTGACGCACTTCGCGCCGACGCCGTGGGTGCCGCCGGAGAATTTGTAGCCGCCCTGGCCGTACTTGCCGCCGGAGTGGAGGGTGGTGAGCACCATCTCGACTCCCGGGATCTTGTACTGCGGGTGGATATCGACCGGGATGCCGCGGCCGTCGTCGCGGATGCTGATCGAGCCATCGACGTGGATGGTGACGTCGATCTTCTTGCAGTGGCCGGCGAGATGTTCGTCGACGGAGTTGTCGAGCACTTCGGAAACGCAATGGTGCAGCGCCCGCTCATCGGTGCCGCCGATGTACATGCCGGGCTTCTTGCGCACGGCTTCGAGACCCTCCAGCTTTCCAAGCTGGGACGAGTCGTAGGTATTGCTGATGGGCTGATTTGGCGCTGGGCTATTCTGGTCGTCAGGAGCGTCGGACATGAAGGTGTTTTCGCAGGGATTTAAGGGCCAAAAATGAAAGGAAAATACTCTCGTGAACCTCTCACCGACGCGAGGGTTTTTTTCGGAAAAATGAGCCCCGCAAATAGCGTTCTTTTCGCGATTAAAGGCTTGCGGCTTCCGGGAGGGGCGGGGGACGGGGGTAAGGCCGGAAACCCAAAGGGAATTTGAGCCCAATCGAGGGCAAATCGGAGGCATAACGGTCCAAGCGCCACCCGGGAAAAGGTCCGTAAGCGAGGTAGGTCGCCAGCTCGCTGGCGCTCATTCGACCACCCCCGAGGCCTCTCCTCCGCCCTCCGCCTCCCAAAGGTCCGCCGTAGCCGTGGCGGGCGTAAGCGCACCTTTAGTTTTCCCCCGCCTATCCCGCACAACCCCGGCTAACCCCAACCGATCCCGGAAATAGAGGAGGATTTGGTTCCGCCGCTCCCCGCCGCCGTCTCGTTTGCGAGGGTAAAAAGCCCCGCTCCTTATCGCATGCTTCACCATCGTTTTCTCTAACTTCCACATCGGTTCCAATCGGTTCCGCCTAACTCGGCCCTACTATACCTTGGGTGGTTCCTCGTGTCATCCCCTCCATACCGCCCATTCCGTCCATTCCGTACATTTTCTCCATTCCGGAAGATTTTATGGTTAGGCCAGGTGGGCAGCGCAGCGCGCGGGCTCCCGCCGCCGCTCATCGCCGAATAAACGAAGCCTCCAGCCACGTCGCGCTTAGTTGGGCAGCGCCTCGATCGAGGCCTTGAGTGTAGCGTATTCGGCTGCGGTCATCTCCCGGTAACGCATGCGACGGGAGTTGAGCACGATGGGCTCAAGCGGCACGTGGTGCCCCACCGCTTCGAAACCTTCGTGCAGACCCCACACGCGGATCGGTGCCAGGTAGCAGCGGATGTTCCAGGGCTCCATGGCTACCCGGCTCTCGAAGAGAGCCACCATCGAGCCCCGGATGCATAGCGTCGCGTTCGCAGTGAGGCCGTACTGGTTGTGCCAATCCTCCAGCAAGCGGGGAAAGTTGTGCGCGCCGCCCGAGTACTGCTGGTTGGCGGCGGCGACCGGTGGTTGATCGGTCAGCCCGGTGGCATTGTGATTGCTGGGCACGAGACCCATAAGCAGCGCGGTGGAGATCTCCGTGCTCACCGTGGGCAGCTTCTCGTCGTAGGTGGCGTAGTAGGCGGCCGTGGAGGACACGCTGAGGTACGGCGAGTCACCGGGCTTTTTGGCGGCGCCTTCGCCCTCTACTTCGTTCGAGCTGCTGGGGTCTGTGGTGCGCCAGTTGGTCGACCGGGTGAGTTCTTCGCCATTGTCGGCGGCTTGGGCGCTGAGCGCGTCGCTCCAGCCGGCGACTTGGTAGTAATTTGCTCCGCTGTTGATGAAGGTGGGCTGGGAAAGTATCGTGATCGCATCCGCCATCACCGCCGTGAGCTTCTCACTGGTGCTGTCTGCCGTGCGCTGATTGGTGCTGTTGATCACACCATTGGCATTGAAGTGGCCGATGATGTAGAGGGCGTCGTTCGTCACGAACGTGAATCCCGTCGCCGTGGCGAGCGAGACGATCGGCCCGCGACCGTTGATCAACCGTACGCCGGAATCGACCCGGTCGGGCTCGGTGCCAGCGTCTGCGCCGTCGCCGCGGTACTCGGCGTCGACGGAGTGCACGTAAACCGTGATACCGTCGAACCAGGGCCCCGCGCCGCTATTGTAGAGATCGGCGGCACCGACCCCAAAAACGCTGGGGTTGGTCGTGACGTTGGTGTCGGCGGGATTTGCCGGGGCAAAGTACATCCGAAAGGGATCCTGCCGGGTGCGCGTTGCCACATCGGTGGTGGCAGGGTAGGTCGTGAAACTTGTCCCCACGCCGTGGGTCAACTCGGTGGTCGTCCCGGCATCGGAACGAAAAATCGAAGTGGCCCAATTGGCTGCGTTGGGGACACCCGGATTGTAACCCGTGGACTTGGTATTGGTCGAATTCAACGTGCCCGAGACGCTGCTCCACGTGCGATCGAAGCACATCCGGAAGCGCGCCATGTCGAAGTCGATTTTAGCGATCGGGCGGGGGGTATAATTGTAGGTTGATCGGCTATAAGGATAGCCGCGCCAGTTCGTGGCCCGGCGCAAATCGTAAAAGAACGAATCCGAGAAAAGCGCGAGGGTCGGGGCGTCGAGCACGCCATCGCCCGTGTGATCGCGTCCATAGGTGGTGGTCTTGATCAGTTTTGTGGTGTCGACGATATTCGTGTCGGCGGAAGGATCGTCCCACGTGCGGGCGGTTGCCGGGCCGGAGGTACGGAGCACCTGATTGGAATCCGCGATGGTTTTGTTGGTAAACTTATTCGGCAGATTGTTCACGTACATGTAATCGTCGTTGGTCATCTGGACTCCATCTGCGCCGGCATGGTATCCGTAACTGGGCTGGCCGGGCAGGATCACCTCATACAAGGTGTGTGCTCCTTCGGAGTTCACGGTATTGAGCCAGCAGCGGTAGGTGTGTGCGAGGACCGGTACGCTGGTTCCATTGGGCAGGCGGCCCGTGCGATGCTGATCATCGGGATTCACCACGATATAAAGGCCCGCCTTGCGGGCGATTTTTGCCTCTTGATCGCTGGCTGAATCGGTCGTGGTGGTCCAGACTCCGTTGAGATATTTCATCGGGTTTCGGGGCTCGATCAACTGGCGGCCGTTGTTGCGATCGTCTTCCGGAGTGTCGGAGTCGTTTATCTCTTTATAAGTCCCGATCGAGGGAAGCTCCAACGGAGTCACCCC
>JAZKEV010000527.1:4049-4446 GCA_040386765.1 Verrucomicrobiota bacterium
CGTGCACATTCGTACGCACATAGCCGGTATAGGTGCTGGTGGCGAAGGTCTTGAACTGATTGAGGGTCGTGGTCGTCTCCGTCGTGGTGCCGAATTTGTGATCCCGCCATTTTGTGCTGCCATAAAGGTTGGTCTGCACGTTGGAGGAACTGGTATAGTTCACCGCCCCCGAGCCGCCCGTGCCGGCCGTGAAGCTGCCGGTACGATTGCGGTAGTTGGCCTTCATCTGCCCATCGGCGTAGAGCCCCTGTGCCGCGGTCACCCGCTTGGTAAACGTCAGCACCGCAGCGCCGCCGACTTCACCCCGGGCCATCAACTTGCCATTGGTGTGTACCGGCCCGTCGATCGTCATTGCCTGGCCGGGAAACAGCTCGAGATCCATGTTGTAGAACAGACC
>JAZKEV010000528.1:0-10786 GCA_040386765.1 Verrucomicrobiota bacterium
CACGCCGTGCCGGCATCGCGGACGACGCCGCGCAGCGCGAACATCAGGCACAGGCCGGCCAGCAGGTTGGCGAGCAAGTCGCGCGGCGCGACGCCGCGCCCGCTCGCGCGGAACAGCAGCAGCAAGGCGACGCCTTCGAGGATGGAGTTGGCGGGAGCGACGTTGACGCTGGTCCAGGTGATGCCGTCGGTGGAGGTGTAGCCGGTATTGCCGCTCGCGGTGCTGACGAAGCGGCCCGCGCCGAAGGCGATCTTGCCGGGGATGCCGGTACCGGGTGCGGCGCGCTGCGTCCAAGTCGCGCCATCGGTGCTCGACATGAAACGGGCGCCACCGAAGCCGGAGATGACCCACGTGCCATTGCCGTACGCGACGTCGCGGAGCTGGGCATTGACGGAATTGGCGATGGTGTCGTTGGTCGCCCACGTGATGCCGTCCGTGCTGGTCATGATGAGCGCAGCGCCGATGCGGGTTTCGGTGCCCATGCCGACGGCGACGAAGCGGCCGTCGGCAAACTCGACGGCGTTCAGGACCACCTGCGCGGTGTTCATGCGGCGCATGGTCCAGGCTCCGCCGTCGGCGCTGGTGGCGATCATGCCATCGTCACCCACGGCGACGTACGTGCCGTTGCCGAAGGTGACGTCTTTCCATTGGATGGAGGCGGGGAGGGAGTTGGCCCACTGCCAGTTTTGTTGGGCGGGGAGGGAAGCGACGCCGAGGCAGATGCCAAGAAGGCCGGTGATGAAGCGGAGGACGGGTAACGTGCGCATACGCGTCCATATTAGGGCAGCGAGTAGCAACCCTGAATACGCATAGGTGCGTAGACCTTCTTGCGCAGGGCTGCGCGGTTTAGTTCAGCGAAGAAATTTGGCCGCAAAGAGGCGCAAAAGGCGCAAAAAAAGAGGGCCTGAATTTTTGCGCCTTCTGCGCCTTTTCTCGGCTTACCTCAGAGGTAAGGCGGCTTTTCCTTATGCCACCCCGTCCGTGGCGTACGAATGTCCTGAGCGGCGCGTTAAGGATAACGCGCCCTACCTTCGGAATCTCAGGTCGCGGCGGTGACGGGGCGGGCGAGCCAGGTTTCGAGGGCGGCGTCGGTGTGGAGATTGGTGCCGAGCTGGTACTCGGAGGCGAGCAGGCTGGCGTAGGATGTATCCAGAAAACGGCGACAGTGCAGCAGCACGCGGGCGCGCTGGCCGGGGGCGCGGACGAGGCGGCCGAGGGCCTGATTCACTTTTGTCATCCCGGGGATCTGGTAGACGCGGCGGAAGGAGGCTTCGCGACTGAGGCCAGAGCGGGTGGCCTCGGCGAGGCGGGCGCGCTGCACAGCGTTTACTTCGGGCAGCGCGGGACCGACCACTATGGCGTGCGAGATGCGGCCGCCGAGCGAGTCGATGCTCTCCGCGAAACTGGAGCCGAGGACGAGGAAGAGCGCGTCGGAGAGGAGGAGCGATTCCTCGACCCACGCGGACTGCGCGGCGAGATCGCGGAGTTTGGGCTGCTGTGCGACGCGGAGGGTGGGGGCGACGGATTGGAGTTCGCGGGCGATGGCCTCGGCGTAGGCGTAGCTGGGGAAGAAGACGGCGACGCAGGGCGTCGCGGAGCCGAGAGCTGAGAGCTGAGAGTCCAGAGCTCGAACTGCGGAGGTGGAGAGCGCGGCGATCGTGGCGGCGGTGGTCGTGTAGTGGTGCGAGCGGTGCTGGAAGGTGGTGTCGACGCGCGAGTCGAAGGCGATGTCGTAGGCGCCTTCGCGCCAGGGGGCGTGGGCGCGGAGATAGGCGGGCGCGGAGGCATCGCGCGCCTCCTCGACGCGAAGGAGCTCGGCGGCGCTGGTGAGCTGCTTGAAGAGTTTCTTGGTGTCGCGCTTGTTGAGCGCGCCGAGGCGGCCCTCGGTCGGTGGAGTCTGCGCCTTCACCTCCGGAAGGTGGGGTGAGGGCAACGTGAGGCCCGCCGCCGTGGCGAAAGCGTCGACGGGCGTGAGCGTCGCGCTGGCGAGGACGACACCGCCGAAATCGCGGAGTGTCGCGCCGATGGCGGGCGCCGCATCCAGGCAGGTGAGCAACAGCTCGCCTTCGCGGGGGCACCACCAGAGCCGGGGTAGATAGCTGGAGGTTTGCGCGATGGGCGTGGCGAGGTCGTCGAGCAGCGCGGGAACGGACCAGAGGGCATCGGCGGACGCCTGGCCGAGCGCGGCGTAATCGAGTGAGATCGCGGGAAGCAGCTTGGCGATCTGGGCGAGCAGGTGCCGGGCGTCGTCCTCGGCATCGAGCGGGAGGGTGTCGCACGGGCGGAGCTGGTGGAGGAAGTGGCACCAGTGATCCCATGCGGTGACGAGTGTAACGGAAGGGCGGATACGGTGCAGGTCGTCGCGGACCGCGAAGGCGGCGGTGGCGGTGAAGCTGTGCGAGTACGCATCGGCGACGCGCGTCGGGAGATTGTGCGCCTCGTCGATCAGGAGCAGCGTGCGGCCGGGGACGAAGCCCGGCTGCTCGAAGAACAGCCCGCGATTGCGGGGCGCGAAGACGTAGTTGTAGTCGCCGATCCAGACGTCGTTGAAGGCGAGGGCGGTGCGCGTGATTTCGTACGGACAGATCAGCGCATCGCGGCCGGCGGTGCGGAGGGTGTCGAGATCGCGCGCGTGGTGCTCATCGAGATAGAAGCGCGCGAGCCCGCTGCGACCCCAGCGTGACGGCGCGTCGGCGAGATACATGCAGGTATCGCGGACGCAGTGGAAGGTGGTGTTGACGCAGTGCTCGGACTTGTTGCGGACGTGCCACGCGGCAACGGCGGGAGCGGTGGCCGTCGCACTCGGATTCGTGCCTATGCTCAGGCTCGTGTTCATATCCGCGGCTGCGGTAGATGCGGAGGCGGAAACCTTGAGCGCGGACGACCCCGCGCCGACGGTCATTTGCTGGAGCGTGCGGACCACCTGCAGCTGGCCGGTGGATTTGCTGGTGAGATACAGCGCGCGGTCGAAGTGCCCGGAGCGCAGCTGGCCGAGCGCAAATTCGAGGAGCACGCCCGTCTTGCCGAAGCCGGTCGGCGCCTCGAAGAGCACGGCCGGCTGGCGCTCGAACAGGCTCGTGAGATCGGTGAGGGTCGATTCCTGTCCCGGCCGCGGCGAAGCGAAAGCGGGGCGGTAGCGCAGGCCGCGCAACCGTTCGCGGGCGCGCAGGCGGAGGGTGAGAAACTCCACGACGCGCTCAAGCTGGTTGCGGAAAAGCACATCGTCCGCCGGCGTGAGCGGAATCGTCTGCGCGAGGCCGGACTGGGTTTCGACGAAACACAGCTGGGAACTGAGCGTGGAGAGTTGCGGGCCGAGCGAGCTCAGGCCGAGTCGCGCGAGCGCCGCATAGGTGGCGAGCTGAACGAAGTATCCGGGGTAATCGCGGCGGAGCTCGCTCTCGTCGACGGGCAGCGAGCGGGTGACGGACTTGATCTCGCGCAGCGTGGTGCGGCCTTCGACGCGGATGACCTGGTCGATGCGGCCATTGAGCGACAGCGTCCACCCGCGGTGCGCGATCTGCCCGGAGATCGAAATCTCAAACTCGGCCGCGCTCGCATGCTCGGCGATGGCGCGGGTGCGCAGCTCGTTATGCCAGTGCGTCCCCAATTGCGCCCGCCAAAGCCCCGCACCGCCCCCCAGTCCCGCTTCGCGCGGGCCGAGGGAGAAGGCCGAAAACTCGCCGACACTCAGCGAGACGGTGCGTTTATCGAGGTCGAAGACCATGGAACGGGCTCACGGAATACGTGGATAGCCCGGAAGGAAAGCGAGGGCTGGAACTATTTTGGAACTGACGAGAGGAGGGGATCTTGACCAAAACAAAGCGGTGTGGATTCTATTTCTGGTCGGCTTCGCTCTCATTGTTTGGCCGCTGAGTATAGCGATTCATGAGTTCGCCCACGCGGGCGCGGCGAAGTTGCTGGATATCGAGGTTACCCGGGTGCAAGTGGGCACGGGGAATGATTGGCGCCGCTGGAAGTGGCGCGGCATCGAATGGGTCATCGGGAGGCAAATTTATCTCGGTGGTTATGTGCTCGTAACCCCACCAGAAGGCCCTTGGGGCCGAAGCCGGTTTGCGGCAATGATCGCTGCAGGGCCGCTGTCGAACATCTATATCCTCGCGATGTGTCTCTTGGTGCTGAGGACCGTGCCGTGGGAGCAGAGCGATTTCGTTGTCCCGATGGCTATCGGATTGGCGTGGGCTAACGGAATTGTGCTCTACTGGTCAGTTGTCTTGGGCGATGTACCGATTGGCGATCAAGTACGGCCTTCCGATGGAAGCACGTTGTGGCAGTTGTTGAAAGACCCGACGGTGTATGATGAATGGTTGATTGCTCGGGATTTCGTGAAGGCTGTGGAGGCGGACGGACGAACGGTAGCAGAGCCTCGCGACGCGATGAATCTCCAGGGACGGTATGCACCCCGATCACGCGTGGAGGCGCTCTTTTTACGGCGGATGGAGACCATCGCACCTAGTAGCGTGCGACGTTTGCAATATATCGATGGCTTTTGCACATGGGCGCTGTTCACCGGCGATCGAGAGGTGATGGCACGAGCCGAGCCGTGGTCGGAAGAGCTGTTCACAGCACGTGGCGGAGAATGCACGGTATGGGGTACACGGGGCAGCATGCTGCTGTGCACGGGCCGCGTGCAGGAAGGGGTCGCTCTCCTCGAGCGATTGATGGCTGAGGATAAAGTGCTGTTTGATCGCGCCATTGGCGGTTGTTGTCTGGCGTGGGCGGCGTGGCAACGCGGCGATAGCGCGGCTTGCGAGCAGTGGCGGGCGGAGGCGCTGCGCCATAACGACGGCAAGCCCGTGATCGAGTGGATGGAGCGCGAGATGGCGCAGCCGGCCACTTCTTAATCGACCAAAATTTCCGTGTGGCCGCCAAGGTACTCCTCGAGCCGGCGCTCCAGGCGGAGGACGGCGGCGGTGGTCGCGGTTTGCTCGGCGAGGGGGCGGTTGAGCAGGGTGACGACGTCGGCGCGGTCGGTGGCGGGGAGTGTGGGAAACCACTGCTGCTTGAGCGGATAACCCTCGTCGCGGGCGAAGCGGTAGAGGCTCTTGAAATACACGATATCGGGGCGCGGATCGGTGGCGAAGGCGGCGAGGGCGGAGCGCAGCAACTCGGCGACGGCGGGGCGGCTCTCTTCGTGGACCGGGTTGCGCGAGATCAGCGTCGCGAGGCGCGAGGCGAGGCGGAGGGTGTCGTAGCTCTTACCGAGCTCGGCGTGGCGGGTGAGGAGCTGCGCTTCCTTCAAGAACCAGGTGCGGCCCTGGTTGGAGGTTTCGAGGAAGAGGGAGGCTTCGTCGAAGAGATCGAGGCTGATGCCGGTCGACGTTTTTTTCGTGATGCGCTGCATCACCAGCAGCGTGCCCTGCTCGGCGGAAAAAACGGTGAGGCTCTGAAACGCGTCGGCGGGCGGGCGTTTCAGGAGGACGAAAGCATCGGTCTGGAGCGACTGCGCGGGCACACGGGAGCCGCTTACGGCGTGAGCGCGGTGGCTTTCACGATCGGCGCGGGCCAGGGCGGGACGACGGCGCCGCCGGAGAGGATCATCTTCATGCCGTCGCCGACGCTCATCTCGAGTTCCACGACCTCGTGGCGGGGGAGCATCAGCAGAAAGCCGCTCGTGGGATTGGGGGTGGTCGGGACGAAGACCGTCCACGTATCGGTGCCGGCGATGGTTTGCGGTTCGCCCTGGTCCTTGTTGGTGAGGAAGCCGAGGGACCAGACGCCTTTGCGCGGGAATTCGACGAGGACGACCTTGTTGAAGAGGCTCTTGTTCTGCGTGCCGAAGGTGGAGACGATCTGCTTGACGGAGTTGTAGACGGCGCCGATGCCGGGGATGCGCTGGATCGCGCGCTCGCCGATGCTGAGGAAGTATTTTCCGAAGACGTAACTCGACAGGAACCCGAGGACCGTGACCAGCAGGACTACAACGACGGTGGCGACGAGGTCCCAGAGGAAGGGAATGCTCTGCAGCGATTCCGGCAGGGTGTGCTCGTACAGCGGACGGAACGTGCCGCCGACGAAGCCGACGATAGCGCTAAACGCCCAGATGGTCACCCACAGCGGCGCGAGGAGGAGCGCGCCGGAGATGAAGGCGTTGCGGAAAGTGACGAGGCGGGACTTGGGCAGACTGACTTCGGACATGAATGAGCTGGCGGAGCAGGAATGGTGCGCGTGAGCGCGAGCTTACGGGACTTCGTAGATTTCGAGGAGAACGGTGCCGGTGCTGCCATCGCCGCTGGTGACGGACGCGGTGTAGGTGCCGGAGATGAACGGCCTCATCTCGGTGACATCGCGGGTGCCGGCGGGGAGCGGAAATGCCCCGGCCCGGGCGAGCGACTCGGCGAGATCGGTCTCGTAAGTGAGGCCGCCGACGACCGCGGGATAGCCGTAGCCGTAGTCGTAGAGCCGGCCGTTGGCGTCGTAGATGCGCAGGACGGGCTGGGCGAGGGGATTGGCGACGCCGAAACTCGCGAGCGAGGGGCCGACGGCGCGGATGATGATCTTCTTGCCGCCCGACCCGGCGGCGACGGCGAAGCCGGTCGTGAGCGCGCCATCGGCAGCAGGTCCGACGATCGAGCGGGTGGAGAGATTCAGGAGCCGGTCGGTGGGGCCGACGCCGAGGATGAGGGATTGGGACGGCTGCGGCAACGTGGTGGGCGTGGAGAACAGGCACGCGTACGTGCCGGCGTCGTCGGAGACGACCAAGGGGATGACGAGGATGTGCGAATCGGCGGCGCCCGCGATCGCGCGGCCGTTCTTGGTCCAGATATAGTTCACGCCGCCCCCGGCCTCGGGAGCGACGATGCGGAGCTTCTCACCGTTGGGCACGGACACGCGCGCGGGCGGGACGAAGCGGATGCCGAAACCGACATCGAGGGTGATGGTGGTTTCGTTTTGGGCCGCATTGAGGGGCGCAGCCGGGATGGTGCCGGTCACGCGTGCGGTGGCCGCAGGCGCTGGATTGGAAACTGACACCGACGTCGACGTGGGCGCGGGATTCGCGCTCGTCCCGGCCGGAATCGCGGGCGCGGAGGAGGAGCTGCCGACGGAGCTAAACGTTTGGGCCAAAGCGGTGGCACCGATGACAAAAACTACGGGCAGCAAACGTCGGAGTTCCATGGGCGGTAAGGATGAGGACAAGAAGGGTTGGACGCACGCTCGGAATCGCAAGCGCGATAGACTACTTCAGGCGGAACGTGGGCAGGCGGCTCGCTTTCGCAACCACGCGGAGGGCGCGGGCTTCCGCTCGGCGCATGGCACGTTTTTTTGGCGGGCTGGAGGTCGTCGTGACCGGCGAGGTGGAGCCAGCCGTGAATCAGGTAGAGCGTGAGCTCGGTGCTGAAATCGCGCCGATGCTGCTTCGCGTAAGCCGCCGCCGTGTCGCGCCGATGCTCGCGGGCGTAGTGGGCGGCGGTATCGGCGGAGACGCAAATCTCGCCCGCATTGCCGAAGGCGGGGTCGCCTTCGAAGGTGATTACGTCGGTGGTCGTCGGATCGTCGAGGAAATCGGCGTGCAGCTGTGCGAGGGCCGCATCGGTCATGAAAACGAGTGAGAGTTCCCCCTCTGGGACGGCGCTGGCCAGCCGGGGGCCGAGGATCGCGGGGGCGTGAGCGTCGAGGCAATGGATCACGGGGGTGACGGCGCGGCGATCGAGGCGCAGACCCGGATGCTGGTTGGCGATGCTGATCTCGCGCGGGTCGGGAGAATGGAGGCGCGATGTCCCCACTGCGCCTTCATCACGGGCGGGGGGGGTGGGTTGGGGGGCGGGCTTGGCGCGCTTTCTCGTCATCGTTCGTCAAAGAGAACTACCAGACGCGCCGGCAAACTGTCGGTTTCAAAATAGGGCGAGATGCCTTTTCCTGCTTTCTTCGCCGCTATGGACCGAGTGCCCCGACTGGAAAAATTTCTGGAATGGAGGGAATGGACGGAATGGACGGGATGACACGAGGGGCCGCGAAGGGTATTATAGTAGGGTATGGTCAAGCGGAACGGGCGGGGAAATTTAAAAGAAAAAGGGATGAATCGTGATGAGTGAGGAGCGGCATTTATCGAAACTCTCTGGCGAAGCGGCAGAGGGGCGGCGGCGGCCAGTCACCCTCTATTTCCGGGATAATCCGGGGTTAGCTGGGATCGGCTGGGATTGCTTGGGGGTGCGCTTGGGTGAAGGCTATAGCAACATTCAGTCCGCTCAGGACAAGGCGCGGCGGGGGCCGCGAAGCAAAATTCCCCTCTATATCCGGGATATTTCGGGATCGTGTGGGATAAGCGGGGATAGGGTCTCGGGTCAGGGGTCTGGCGTTTGGGGTGGTCCCCGAACTACAGACGGGGCGGTGGGGATGCCCGCTGCAGCCACTCGCCATCAGGACCCCCGTGGCGTTTTCAAACCATGCCCCGAGGGGGACGTGACGGCGGGAACGCGCCAGCGCTCAAGCCTTGGCTTCCAGCGCGGGCTTCTCGGCGACCGGGTAGGCGACGCGCGAGTGGAGCATGTTCAACAGCGTGAACTGGAAACTGTTTTTGATCCGCGTGATCTCTTCGAGCGTGAGCGGGGCCTGATCGAGCTGGGTGTCGGCGATGCGCTCGGCGACGATGCGGTCGATCGTCTCGTGCAGACGATCGGGGTCGACCTGTCGCAGCGAACGCGAGGCGGCTTCGACACCGTCGGCGAGCGAGATGATGGCGCTCTCCTTGGTCAGCGGACGCGGACCGTCGTAGCGGAAGGTCGCCTCATCGACGGGGGCTGGCTGGATGGCGGTTGGAAAGGGAGCGCGGGAGGCGTCGACGGCGCGCTGATAGAAATACCGGACCAGCGTGGTGCCGTGGTGCTGCTGGATGACATCGACGACCGCGCGGGGCAGCTGGTGCTTCTGGGCGAGCTCCATGCCATCGAGCACGTGCTGCTTGATGAGGCGGGCGGACTCAGCCGGGGGGAGCTCGTCGTGGGGATTGCCGCGCTCGCGCTGGTTCTCGGAGAAGTAGGCGGCATTGGCGGTCTTGCCGACATCGTGGAAAAGAGCGCAGACGCGGGCGACGAGGGGATTGGCGCCGATGGCGTTGGCGGCATTCTCGGAGAGTTGGGCGACGACGAGGGAGTGGTGATACGTGCCGGGCGCCTCGAGCTGCATGCGGCGGAGCAGCGGGTGATTATAGTCGGTCAGCTCGAGGAGGGTGATGTCGGTGGTGCGCTTGAAAAGCGACTCGAGGATGGGAAGGAGGCCGACGACCAGGATGCCGGTAAGAATGCCGGTGCCGATGCCCGCGACCATCTGGCGGATGAGAATATCCGTATCGGTGCGATCGGCGATGCCGATGAGGGCGGCGAAGGCGGCAACCGTGAGACCGCCCGCGCCAGCAGCGCGGACGAGGCGACCGCGCCGGCGGGCGTCGCGGCCGAAATAGATCGTGACCAGCGAGGCAAGGAAGGTGAGGACGAGGAGGTCGAGGCGGTTGCCGTAGATGACGCCGGTAAAGATCGAGATGAGCAGCGCCATGAAGATGCCGGAACCGGCATCGATGAGGATGGCGACGATCAGCGGCGCAAAGGCGGTGGGCGCGACGTAGGGCAGCGTGGAGGCCCACGAGCCGTCGCGGACGAAGAACTCGGCGCCACCGAGGGAGTAGTTGGCCCGGATCAGCGCGAGGTTGACGATGACGACGATGGCGAGGAGGGCGCAGCGGACATTGCTGCGGAGCGTCTCCGGATCCTCGATACGGATGTAGATCAGGGAGGCGAGCACCATGGCGAGCACCAGGAGCACGCGGCCGAAGAGTGTCAGGCCTTCGCTGAGATTACTGTCCTCGTGCTCGCGCACGTACTCGCGGTGGGCGACGAGCATTTCATGCTGATCGGGGGTCACGCGGGCGCCGGCCTCGACGATGGTCTGGCCGCGGGAGACGTTGACGACGACGGGCTGAAGGGTCTTGGCGGCGGCTTCGTGACGGGCGAGGGTGGCGGTGCGGTCGAAGACGACATTGGCATTTACGCCGAAGATGAAGAGGCGAAACACGGCCTGGACGGTGGCGCGCGGGAGATTGCCGGCGCCGAGGGTGACGCGGAGGACGGTAAGCGCATCCTCCTTGGTCTGGACGGAGCGCTGGGTGACCTCGCCATCGGCACGGGCGATCTGGAAGACGAGGGCGCTGCCGGGGCTGAGGCTGCCGAGGCCCGAGTCGGTGATGCCCCGGGCGTAGAGGTCGCGGAGCGTGGCGAGGCCATTCTCAAAGAGCTCGGCGCGGCTTTTGGCATCGCCGGCGGCGAGGACGGCGGCGATATCATCGACGGTGGCGTGGTAGGGACCGTGGGAATTGAACGTGTCGGCGATGCGGCCGAGCTCCGTGCGGCGGATGTTGGCGGGCGCGTTGGCCTGCGGGCTGGTCTCGAAGGCGGCGAGCTGGGAGAGCAGCTTCTGCGCGGCGGCTTCAAAGCGGCGGAGTGGCTCCTGATCCAGCCGGTAGACGGGCGGCACGCGATTGATGAACTGCTCGCGGGCCGAACGGGTGCGCTCCACGCTCTCGTAGGTGAAAGGGACGAGCGCCGAGATACGGCTGGTGGCGACCTGATTGACCAAGACGGGGGCGTTGAGCGTGCTGAGGCCAGCCGAGCTGATGAGCACGATGGCCGTGACCGTGACGATGAAGATGAGCGCGGCAATCAGCCGGCTGCGTTCCATGAACTCCGCCATGTTCGATGGCCCCGCGGGGTTCGCACGACCGGTACGGCGGGCGTTGAGGCCGCCGACGAGAAGCTTGAGCTGGTTGCGAACGGACATC
>JAZKEV010000529.1:0-4511 GCA_040386765.1 Verrucomicrobiota bacterium
CTCGTGGCTGAGCAGGGTGGGAAAATGTTTCATGACGGAAGTCCGAGAGGGGAAGTCCGAAGTCTGAAGTCGGAAGTGCGAAATCCGTCGCAGAGGAAGGGAAGCGGGAAGTTCATTCGGACTTCGGACTTTTCACTTCGGACTTGGGCGACGACGTCGCCACAGTGTCCCAGCTGCGGCGGGTGGCGGCGAGGAAGACATCCTCGAGGGTGGGGTGACCGCGGCCAAGGGCGCGGACGCGCAGGCCCTGCGCGAGACAGCGCTGGAGGATAGCCTCGCCGAGCTCGTCGTCGCGCTTGGTGGTGATCGTGACGCGGCGGAAACCGTCGGGCGCGGGCTCGGTTTCCGAGGTGATGGCGAGCGAGGCGTCGACCTCGGCGAGGAGGGGAGTGAGGGCGGAGGTGTCGCCGGCGAGCTCCAGCTCGTAGGTCGAATCGCCGAAGATCTCGCGACGCAGAGCGGCGGGCGTGCCCTGCGCGACGACGCGGCCCTGATTGATGATAAGCACGCGGTCGCACGTGACCTCGATCTCAGGGAGAATGTGCGAAGAAATGATGACCGTCATCCGGCCGCGGAGGCTCGCGATGAGATCGCGGACGATGAGAATCTGATGTGGATCGAGGCCGATGGTCGGCTCATCCATGATGATGACGGGCGGCTCGGCGAGGATGGCCTCGGCGATGCCGACGCGCTGGCGGTAACCCTTGGAGAGCTGCCCGATGATCTTGTGGCGGACGCGCTTGAGATCGCAGACCTCGAGCACCTCGTCGATGCGGGGACCTAGTTTACGGCGCGGGACCTCTTTCAACCGTCCGCGGAAATACAGGTACTCGGACACGCGCATATCCTCGGGCAGAGGATTGTTTTCCGGCATGTAGCCGATGCGGCGCTTGATCTCATCGGGCTGGGTGGCGACGGAGACACCGCAGATCGACACGCTGCCCGACGTGGCGGGCAGGTAACCGGTGAGGATGCGCATCGTGGTGGACTTGCCGGCGCCATTGGGGCCGAGGAAGCCCACGATCTCGCCACGCGCGACGGTGAAGCTGATGTCGCTCACGGCGGTGACGCCACCGTACGTCTTGACGAGGTGGGAGACTTCGATGGCGGGCGCCAGCGGCTGATCGGGCATGGGGGGCGAGGCGCTCATGCGGATCAACCGGCCTTCTCGAGGGTGACCTCGCCGGCGCGGAAGCGCTGGACCTTGCCCTGCTCGTCGCGCAGCAGGAGGGCGCCTTCGTCGTCGACGCCGTTGACGGTGCCGTGGTGACGCCGACCGCCCTCGAGGAGCGCGATGGATTTGCCGCGGAGAAGATCGTAGCGATGCCAGAGATCGGCGAAGGTCTTGAGGTGATCGCCGTCGGCAAAGGATTGATACGCGAGCAGCACGCGACCGATGAGGGCGGCGGCGAGGCGATTGAGATCGAGGGGATGGCCGGAGACTTCCTCGAGCGAGATGGCGCGCTTCGCGAGCTCGGGCGGCCAGCCGTCGGCGGGGAGATTAA
The DNA here is from genome assembly GCA_040386765.1 of Verrucomicrobiota bacterium. Lineage (GTDB taxonomy): Bacteria > Verrucomicrobiota > Verrucomicrobiia > Opitutales > Opitutaceae > ER46. The sequence continues at coordinate 1,506 of JAZKEV010000529.1, forward strand.
CATTCAGGCCAAGGCCGAAGACGAGATCGCGAATCTGGTCGGAGTCGACGCGCGCCTCGGTGAGCATGCCGCCGGCCTTGCGGCCATCGAAGAGGATGTCGTTGGGCCACTTGATGCCCGGCTGGAGCTTGGCGAAATTCGCGAGCAGCTCGCAGATATTGAGGCCCATCCAGAGCGTGAAGGTCTGCATGCGCTCGGGCTCGACGCGGGGGCGGAAGGCGAAGCTGGCGTAGAGATTGCCCGTGGAAATGCTGTGCCACGTGCGACCGAAGCGGCCGCGGCCCGCGGTCTGGCGGCGGGAGAGCACGGCGAAGGGCGTGGGCCGGCCACCGGCGAGCTGGCGGGCGGCTTCGTCGTTGGTGCTATCCACGGAATCGAGGACGACCAGGGAGAAGCCGCGCGGGCGAACCTTGAGCTGCGTCTCGATGAACGCGGTGTGCAGCGTGGGTGGGCGGGCGGCGATGCGGTAGCCGCGGGCGCGCTGGGCCTCGAATGCGAAACCGGCGGCGCGGAGCTTCTCCATGTGCTGCCACACCGCGACGCGACTTACGCCCAGCTTGACGGCAAGCGCGGAGCCGGAAACCCAGCCGGGATCGCGGGCAACGAGTTCGCGGAGAATGACGTGTTCGGCGGTGGGCATTGAGGCTGGGCTGGGAAGCGAAAGAGACGCGCTAGGGTTGGGGTGAGTTCCGTAAATACGGGCAGGGAGGCGGGCTTTGTAAGTGAGAAGTTGATATGAGATGCGAGTCGCGCACGCTGGCGCAAATGTCATTTGAGGAATTACAGCAATCGGTGAAGCGCGACGCGAGCGCGCCGACGGGCCTCAGTCTGGCCCTGCAGGCGCTATGGCACGATGGAAAAGGCGACTGGGAAGCGGCGCATAACTGCGCGCAGGACGACCACAGTCGCGACGGCTCGTGGGTGCATGCCTATCTGCACCGGAAGGAAGGCGATATCGGTAACGCGGGGTACTGGTACTCGCGCGCGGGCAGACCGGCTCCGGCCAAGGGAACGACGCTTGAGGCGGAGTGGGCGGAGATTGGGCGGGCGCTGCTGAAGGGTTAAGCGCTAGAGAGCCTGCACAACTTTAGGTAACCATGCTGTCGCACGAAGAGGCCCTCGTTCACGCACGCCAACATTTGTACAGTTTGCGTCCACCGACAAATGATTGGGTATGGGGCCTCCATCCTGGCACGCGAGTGAGCGCTGGATGGTGTTTCTTTTACAGGTTGGAACCGTTGCGCTTTATCCGAGACCCGGATCATATGGGTTTTGGGGGCGCACCAGGATTTATCGTTACTGACTCTGGGGATGTCACGGTTGTCGGATGGAGTTCAGAAATCTGGCAGGAGTGGAGAGAGAAGCAGGCACCTGACTAATACCGACTGAAGGCGTCCCTCGCGATGACAGGGAGCGGGTAGGGCGGGGAGAGACGCCCGTGTTAAGCCGTCTACCGCTCAGGCGGCGAACGGCCAATGGGCCAGCAGGCCCACCCGAGGAAAGGGCGGGTCGGAGACCCGCCCTACTTTGATCAGCTGCCGGTGCGGATCTTGATGAGCAGGTCTTTGGCCTCGACGGTGTCGCCGAGGGCGACGTTCAGCTCGGCGATCACGCCGTCGCAGGGGGCGTAGACGGTGTTCTGCATCTTCATCGCTTCCATCATGAGGAGCTTGTCGCCCTTTTTGACCTTGCCGCCGACGGAGACGTTGAGCTGGGCGACGAGGCCGGGGATGGGGGCGGGGACCTGGGTCAGGTCGTTGAGGTCGGCCTTCGGGCGGGCCTTGGTCTTCGGCGAGACGGTCTTGTCGAGGATGAAGGTTTCGCGGCCGATGCCGTTCAGCTCGTAGCTGATGGCGCGGCGGCCTTCCTTGTCGGGCTGGCCGATCGAGATGAGGCGGATGATGAGGACCTTGCCCTGCTCGATGCTGACGGAGATTTCCTCGCCGGGCTTGAGGCCGTAGAAGAATGCCGGGGTCGGCAAAACAGAGACGTCGCTGTACGTCGCGACGTGCTTCGCGAAGTCGGCGAAGACCTGCGGGTACATCAGGTGCGAGTAGAGATCGTCGTCGGTGACGGGGCGCTTGAGCTTCTCGGCGAGCTCGGCGCGCGTCTTGTCGAGATCGATGGGCGCGGCGGAGGCCGAGGCTTTCTTCTTCGTATCCTGCGTGTATTTGGCGCGGGCTTCCTTGTGGCGCTTCTCGCCAAGGACAACGAGGGAGACGCGCTCCGGCCAGCCGCCCTCGGGCCAGCCAAGGCCGCCCATCATCATATCGATCACGCTCTCGGGGAAGGCAGTGGTGCCGGGCTCGAGATTCACGACATCGACGGGCTTGATGCCCTTGCTGAAAAGGAAGAGGGCCATGTCGCCCACGACCTTCGATGAAGGTGTGACTTTCACGATATCGCCGAAGAGCTGATTCACCTCGGCGTAGGTGCGCGCGATCTCGGGCCAGCGCTGCGCGACGCCCATCGAGGCGGCCTGCTCCTTGAGGTTGGTGTACTGGCCACCCGGCATCTCGTGGAGATACACTTCGGCGGAGCCGGCCTTGGGCGCGGTGTCGAAGGGGCGGTAGTACTCGCGGACAGTTTCCCAATAATCGGAAAACTCGTTGAGCGTGCCGACATCGAGCTGGGTATCGCGCGGCGTATTCTGGAGCGCGGCGACGACGGAATTGAGATTCGGCTGCGAGGTGCTGCCGCTCATCGAGGCGAGCGCGAGGTCGACGACATCGACGCCGGCATCGGCGGCGCGGAGCACGGAGGCGGCGGCGATGCCGCTGGTATCGTGGGTGTGGAAGTGGATCGGGAGACCGATCTCATCCTTGAGTGCCTTCACCAGCTTCGCGGCGGCGTAGGGGCGGCAAAGGCCGGCCATGTCCTTGATCGCGAGGAAGTGCGCGCCCATCTTCTCCAGTTCCTTGGCGACGCGGACGTAGTACTTGAGCGAGAACTTGTCGCGGCGCTCGTCGAGGATGTCGCCGGTGTAGCAGAGCGCGGCCTCGCAGA
>JAZKEV010000530.1:0-13357 GCA_040386765.1 Verrucomicrobiota bacterium
CAATACACGGTGATCGGCGTCGCGGCGCGGCAGGGCGGCTGGCTGGGCGCTTTTTCATGGGACTCCAAGGTGATCATGCCGATCGATGCTTTTGCCCGCGTGTTTCCCATCCGCTGGGCCAATCCGGAGGTGCGCGTGCAGATCGATTTTGGCCGGATGGACGAGGGTAAGGATGAGCTGCGCGGCCTGATGCGCCGCCTCCGCCGGCTGAGCCCGGAGAAAAAAGACGACTTCGAGATCAACAGCCAGCAGGTCATCCGCGAGCAGATTGATCCCATCAAGAAGAACATCGCCGCGGGCGGGCTGATCGTCACGAGCCTCGCGCTCTTCGTCGGCGCGATCGGCATCATGAACATCACCTACGTGAGCGTGAAGGAGCGCACGAAGGAGATCGGCACGCGCAAGGCGCTGGGGGCGCGCCGCCGCACGATCCTGCTGCAATTCCTGATCGAGGCGGTGAGCATCTGCATCCTCGGCGGCCTGGGCGGGCTCGCGACGGCGTGGGGGATGGCGGCGGTGGTGGGCGCGGTGATGCCCGCCTTTCCGCTGATCTTTTCGGCCGGGCTGGTTGCCATCGGTCTTACGCTCTCGATCGCGGTCGGCGTCTTCAGCGGCTTCGCGCCAGCCTGGCAGGCGAGCAAACTCGATCCGGTCGTCGCCCTGCGTTACGAATAAGCCGTCATGCTCAGCATCGAAATTCTCCGGCTCGCCTTTGCCTCGCTGACTTCGAACAAGCTGCGTTCGGGCCTGACTGTGCTCGGCATTGCGGTCGGTGTATTTTCGGTGATCGGGGTGATGACGTTGATCAACGGCATGCGTGGCTCAATCGAGAGCGGCCTGAATGTGCTCGGGGCGAATAGCTTCCAGATCAGCAAATGGCCGGCGATCAGCTTCTCGCCCTCGGACTGGGCGCGCTTCCGCAATCGCCGCGACGTGAACTATGCCATCGCCTCGCGTTTCAAGGAAATGATGGGTGAGGCCGCCCGCGTGAATCTCCAGCTTGGCCGTGGCGGCCAGCAGGTGATCGTGCGCGATCGCAAGACCAACCCCAATGTGCGGCTGATGGGCACGGATGAGAACTACATCACCGCTTTCAATTTCGATGTGGAGGCCGGCCGCAACCTGCAAATCGACGATATCGAGTACGGGCGGCCCGTCTGCCTGCTTGGCGCGGATGTGGTGGAGAAAGTATTTCCCGACGAGGATCCGCTGGGGAAATCCGTTCGCATCAGCGGGCAGAATTACACGGTGGTGGGATTGCTGGCGCGGAAGGGTTCCTCCTTCGGCGGCAGCGCGGACAATCTGGTGGTGACGCCGATCACGCGCTTTCTCGTCATCTACGGGGCGCAGTGGCGCACGGTGAATATGAACGTGCAGGCACCCAGCCAGGCCGACCTGCCCGAGACGCAGGACAAGGCCATCGGCACGATGCGCCTCGTGCGCGGGTTGCACCCGGAGGATATGAACGACTTCGAGGTCTTCTCCAACGAGTCGCTGATCGAGTCGTTCAACAAGATCGCCGACATCGTGGCGGCGGGCGCACTCATTATCAGCGCAATCGCACTGCTCGCCTCCGGCGTCGGCGTGATGAACATCATGCTCGTGAGCGTGACGGAGCGCACCAAGGAGATCGGCATCCGCAAGAGCATCGGCGCGAAGAAAAAGAATATCATGATGCAGTTTCTTACCGAGGCGGTGGCGCTCTCGCTCATCGGCGGCGTCGCGGGCGTGGCGATCGGGGTCGGCGGCGGCAATGCGATCGCGCTCATGATGAATACCGCGATCACTTTCCCCTGGCTCTGGGCCGGCATCGGCCTCGGGGTGTGCGGCGGCATCGGCGTCATCTTCGGCCTGTATCCCGCGTGGAAGGCGGCGTCGCTCGATCCGATCGAGGCGCTCCGGTACGAGTGAGCGCGGACCTCTCCGCGCATCCTAATTTTAAACCTCGTCGAGGCGTGAACAGAGCGCGTCTCCGCTCCGCTCTTTTCGCAGCGTAAGCGCAACTATTGCATAACGCGGAGCGTGCGCCGGTGGATCGGGGCTTGATGGCGACGGGGGTTTCGTTACCGCTGCGCTAGCATGAGTACCTGCCCCTATCGGAGAGAGTCTATTTTCCTGCCGCTTGCGCTGTTGTTGGCCGCGCCGCTGGCCGCGCAGAGCGCGTCGTCCACCACGACGTCGTCTGCTGCGGGTGCCACGACCACGACGAGCGACGTGGTGGAGATTTCGCCCTTCGAGGTGCGGACGGATCGCGATACGGGTTGGGTGGCGTCATCCACGCTGGCGGGCAATCGCATGGACACCGAACTGGTGAATGTCGGCGCGAGCATCGATGCGATCACGACGGAGTTCATGCGCGATCTCGCGGTGTACCGGCTGGAGGACGTCGCGATGTTCGTCGCGGGCGTGGATGTGGTGAGCGAGTTCGAGAGCGGAGCGGAGGAGAATCGCGTGAATTTCCGCGGCATGCAGCTTGGCGGCCGCGAGGTGGCGCAGTCTTCGCGCAACTTCTTCGCGTGGTTTACGCCGACGGATGCCTACAACATCGACCGCATCGATTTCAGCAAGGGGTCGAATTCCCTGATCTACGGCGACTCGATCCCCGGCGGCATGGCCAACAGCTACACGAAGCGCCCGCGCTTCCGGAACTCCGGCGAGTTTTCCGCGCGCATCGACAGCTACGGCGCCTACCGCGCGCAGCTCGATATCAACCGGAAGCTCCACGAGAAAGTCGCGATCCGGCTGAACATGGTGGAGCGCGACGAGAAGAGCTATCTCGACCACGCGCACTCGAGCCTCCGCGCGATCCACGGCGCGATCGCGGTACGGCCTTTCAGGAAGACGCAGTTCCGCTTCGAGGCGGAGACGGGCAAATTCGAGCGCGTGCGCGGCACCAATACGCTCTCGGTACGCCCGGTTTCGGCGCCGGGCCTCGGTTTCTCGACGACCAATCGCTGGTACGTGACCTCGGATGGCAACATCCGCTACGTGACGACGGGTAACACGTCCGCCGACGATCGTTCGGCGGCGGCGGGCACCGTAGTCACCTTGATGGAGGGGCAAAGCGTGGACGTGAGCCTCGTAAATCGCGTGGGTGCTGGCAACGTGCCCAGCGGCCAATTCGTCACGCTCAATGGCTATTCGCGCGAGACGAGCTTGCGCGGCGCGATCGATTTTCTCGACCGCCCGTACACCAACTACACGGCGACCATCGAGCAGCAGATCGGCAAGCTTTCACTGGAGGTCGCCTTCAACCGCCAGGACCAGGAGCAGCAGCGCACCGACGGCACCTTCGACAGCCAGGTCTCGGTCGACCGCGCCGGCCGGCCGTTCATGGACTTCGGCATCAACAACCGCGTCTTCGGCGACCACGTGCGCATCGTGCGCGCGCTGGCCTCGTACCCGCTCGAGTTCGGCAAGTGGATGAAGCAGTTCGTCGTGCTCAGCGCGGAGACGCAGCGCGACCAGCTCTTCAACTTCCGCTACAACCTGGCGAACTTTGCCGCGGTCGACGCGGCCCCGTCGGCCATCGCGAACCAGCAGATCCTTTTCCGCGCGTACCTCGACGATCCGCGCTTCCCGAGCGAGGGCTTCTGGGAACAGTTCCGCACGGGAAACCTGCCGACCACGCCGACCTTCCGGCCCGGCTTCTACAGCACGACGACGACGGACCTGCCGTTCATCGACATCCGCTCCTCGCGCTCGTACAGCGCGTCGATTGCCGGCCGCTACTGGAAAGACCGCATCCACACCCTCTTCGGCATGCGCTACGATCAGTTCAAGCGGAAGCGCATCACCGACCTGCCGACCGATGCGCTCGGGCAATTCATCTATCTGGGCGACGACAAGGCCCGGCCGGATGCCTACGAATTCGATCCGGCGTACGACCTGAATCACACGTCGTACACAGGGAGCCTCGTCTTCAAGCTCAACGAGAACTCGAGCCTCTACGCCACGTATGCGGAGTCGTTCCGCTGGCAGCCGTACGAGGACTTCACCGGCAAGCCGCTCGGGCCCGTGCTCGGCGAGACGAAGGAGGTCGGCCTCAAGACGATGCTCCTCGATCGCAAGATCTCCGCCAACGTCGGTGTCTACCGCACGGATCGCGCCAACACGCGCTATGTTTGGAGCCCCAACGATCTCTCGGCCTCAAGGATGGAAAATCTCTTCAATCCCGCCGGCGCGCAGCCGGGCTCTCCCGGCTACTTCACGCCGGCTCCGGGCGCCAATGATGAGTTTCGCACCGTGCCGGCGACGGAGCGCGCCGAGGGCGTCGAGGCGACGTTGCAGTTCCAGCGCATGTATGGCGTGCAGGCCCGCTTCACGCTCGCGCACAATGAAATCGCGGTCACGCGCGACTTCTCGCTTTTCAAGAGCTACTTCGATGCGGCGGTCGCGCGCGGGGGCGAGGACCAGGCGGCGATCAACGATGCGCGACGCATCCTCGACGCCAACGACGGCATCGAGGAAGTGACCGGCAGCCGGAGCGCGGAAAACTCGATCAACTGGACGCTCGACTACCAGTTCCCCCGGACCTCGTGGCTGAAGGGAACGCGCGCCGCGCTCTACGGCAACTGGCGCGACAACTTCAACATGTCGCTGCTCAACGGGGTGATGTACCGCGGCGGCGCGACGCATCCGGCCGGCGCGTACCTGATCCACCAGCGAAAGATCTTTGGGCGCAGCACCATGTTCCGCGTGGGCTTCAAGAACATCATCGACCTGGAGAACAACGACGACATGCGCGTGACCGCCATCCGCGAGGCGACCCCGGCCGGCGTGCCGACGAATGTGATCTACCGCTACATCACGCCCTTCTCGGCGGATTTCTCGGTGACGGTGGATTTCTGAGAGTAGCGATGCGTGCGCGGAAACGAGAGAGACAAACGCAACGAGAGGGAGCGCACGCGCAAGGGAGAGGGAACAGGGAGAGCGGAAAGGACGGGAAGAGCAGGTGGGAATTTCTTCTCGGCCGTCCCGCTTACTTCCTCTTTCCGGGTCAGACGGAGGAACGCTAATCTACCGCTAATCTACGCTAATTTTTCAGAAGCGGCGGCGGCAATTCAGCCGTGCGGGCTTCGCCTAATCGGCGAAGCGCGGTAGCTTTTTTCGGCACCGGGGACGGTTCGCCCTACCCCCGGAATGTCCCATCCATCTAACGAAGTTCCAAGGCGGCGGGTAGGGATGTACCTAGGCTGAAGCTACGGCAACACGCGTAACGCGCCCTACCTTACGCCACGCTTTTCAGGACGAAGATGTGGCCTTTTTCGGTGCCGATGGCGAGGTGGGCGTCGTCGGGGGACCAGGCGAGCTGGGTCGCGGGGCTGGGCATTTTGATGGTGGCGCGGAGGGGTTTGGGGCGCTCGGGGCTCCAGAGTTGCACGGTGCCATCCTGCGCGGCGGTGGCGAGGAGGCTGTGGGTGTTTTGGAACTTCACGGCGCACACGGGGGCTTCGTGCGGGAGCATGGTGGGCTCGCGGCCTTCGGGACCGGCGCCGCTGCAATCCCAGATGCACGAATCGCGGCCGCCGCTCGTCGCGAGCCAGCGCGAGGTGTGGTCATAGGAGAGGTGCTTCACCTTGCTCTCGTAGCCGGACATGTGGAGCTCGATATCCTGCTCGGGAATCCAGAGGTGCACGGACGGATCTTGATTGCCGGAGACGAGCCACTTGCTGTCGGGCGACCAGACGAGGGAGGCGATGCCGTTGCCGTAGGGGAACTCTTTCTGCACCACGAAATCGTCGGAATCCCAGAGGGTGACGCCGCCGAAGTAGGCGCAGGCGAGGCTGCCGCCGGCGGGCTGCGCGGCGAGGGCGGTGATTGTCTTGGGGGCGAGCTTGAAGGTGTGGGCGACGGAGCCATCGGCGCGGAGCGCGGTGAGGGCGCGGCCCGCGGCGGCGGCGACGAGCGGAGCGGAGTTGGGCGAGCCGAACCAGCAGAGGTGGTCGATCCACGCGGTGCCGAGCTTGGCGGTGGCGGTGTGCTGGCCGGCGGTGGCATCCCAGAATTTCACGGCACCATCCTGGCCGGCGGTGGCGAGGAGCGAGGGGCTGCCTGCTGCTGCGGAGGAGGTGATGCGGGGCTGCCAGGCGAGGCCGTTGGCGCCGCCGTCGTGGCCGGGCAGTTCGTGACGGCGCGCGCCATCGGCGGCGGCGAAGAGTGAGATGGGACCGGCGGAGCTGGCGGCGGCGAGCAGCGTGCCATCGGGCGACCAGGCGAGGTCGATCGCGTAGTCGTCGAGTTGGGCGGCCCAGTGCTTGGTCAATTGCATTGGGGCGCAGGTTGCGGGGCGGAGGGCTTCGCGCAAGCTCGCGTGGGTGGGAGGGCGGCAGGAGCGCCAGCGAGTGGTTGGGTTATTGAGGGCGGCCGAGGGTCCTGAGATCTCGCCGCTGGCGCGGCGGGCCACATTCGATCCGACGGGTCGGGTGTGCTGTGAACCCGGCTCGGCGCCGATGGGAAATGCTGCGAGGCACGCCTTGCTGTAGCGGCGGTCTTCTATGACCACCGACGAACGTGACAACGCCTTCGTACGCAATCGGCGGTCATAGACCGCCGCTACAGTAAGAGATCATTTCTCAAACGGTCCTTAAGGTGGGAAGGGGCGGATATTTTGGAGATGCATGTTGGGCGGGGGTGGCTGAGGCTGGGGCGTCCTGTGATTTCTATTTTCAAAACGCTTGGCGGTTTTGTGCTGGCGGGAAGTGTCGCGCTGGGAGCGGCGGCGTTGCCGACGCTGGAGGAGGCGCTGGGGGCGCGGCGCGACGTGTGGGGCGAGGCGGCGATGGCGCAGCCGAACGGGGCGAGCTACGAATTCTTCGCGCCGCTCCTGCCGCCGCTGCGGTATGTGAATGCGGATTTCCGGCACTACCCGATCCTGCTCAGCGCGCCGAAGGCGAAGGTGAAGGCGCGGCTCATCTCCAATGGCAGCGGACTCAACCTGCGCGGCGGGGCGCGGAGCTGGAACGACAACGGCGTGCCGTTCACCTTTCGCGTGGGCGTGGACGAGCTGGTCTTCGGGACGTTTCCGGCGCGGACGAGCGAGCCGACGCTGGCGGAGGGATTTTTGCCGATCGCGGAGATTCGCTACGAGCACGCGTCGCCGGTACAATCGGCGGGCGAGGTGCCGCTGACTCAGGTGCGCGCGAAGCGGGCGCCGGAGATTTACCGGCTGGAGGCCTTTGCGAGCACGGAGCCGGCGCTCGCGGACTATGGGGTGGTCTTCGTGCGGTTCTCGCTCGCGCAGGGGACGAGTGGCGTGGTGTCGGTGGAGGCTGATGCAAACGGTGAAGTGAAATTTGCCGACGGGCGGATGACAGGCGCGACCGGCGCGGTGCTGGCGGGCTTCGATAAAAACTGGCGCTGGGAACGCGGTGGCGCGCGGGCGCGGCTCACGGCGAATAATTCCGCGACGCTCGCGCTCGCGACCAAGCCGCTCCCCGCGGACGCGCGGCTCGTGGTGGACTACGCGAGCCAGCGGGCGGCGGGCGTGGAGACGTGGCGCGCGCTCCTCGCCGGAGGGATGAACGTGGAGACGCCCGAGCCGCTGGTGAACGCCGCGTGGCGGCATCTGCTTTGCCAGACTTTTCAGCTGATCGACGGCGACCGGATCAACTACAGCGCGGGCAACCAATACGACCGGCTCTACGAGGCGGAGGGAAGCGACGCGGCGCTCGCGCTGATGAGCTGGGGTTATGCGGCGGACATGCGGAGGCTGGCGGTGCCGCTGCTCGATTTCACGCGCAAGGGACTCGAGTACCACCAGGCGGGGTTCAAGATCATGGATGTCTGCCGCTACTACTGGCAGACGCGCGATGCGGAGGCGGTGCGCAGCCTGCGGCCGCGTTGGGAGAAAGAGGCGCAGCTGATCATCGACGGGCGGACGGGACCGCACGGGCTCTTCCCGCCGGAGCGGTATGCGGGCGATATCAGCACGCCGGTGCAGCCGGTGAATGCCAACGCCCACGCGTGGCGCGCGCTGCGCGATCTGAGCGCGGTGCTGGCCGAGCTGGGCGATACGGCGACGGCGGCGCGCTACGCCGAGGTGGCGCGCGAGATGCGGGCCAACGTCCTGCGCGCCATCGCGCAGAGCGTGCGGCGGGAGACGACGCCGCCCTTCGTGCCGGTGGCGCTCCATGGCGAGGAGCCGGCGCACGATCCCATCGTGCGCAGCCGGATCGGCAGCTATTGGAACATCGTCATTGGCTACACGATCGGCAGCGGCATCTTCCCGCCGGGCAGCGCGGAGGAGCAATGGATCCCGCGCTACCAGGAGCAGCACGGCGGCGTATTCATGGGAATGATACGCTCAGGCGGCGACACGTTCAACTTCTGGACGGGCGCGGAGCGGGTGAATCCGCTGTACGGCACGCGCTACACGCTCGACACCCTGCGCCGCGACGACCCGGAGCGGGCGCTCGTGAGCTTTTACGGGATGCTCGCGCACGGCTTCACACGCAACACGTTCATCGGCGGCGAGGGTTGCGCGCTCGAGCCGGTCGACGAGCGCGGGCGCATCTTCTACCTGCCGCCGAACAGCGCGGCCAACACGCACTTTCTCTCCATGCTGCGGCACACGCTCGTGCAGGATTGGGATCTCGACGACGACGGCCGGCCGGAGACGCTGCGGCTGCTCTTCGCGACGCCGAAACGCTGGCTGGAGGACGGGAGGGCGATCACGGTTGAGCGGGCTCCGACGGCCTTTGGCGAGGTGTCGGTCGTCGTGCGGTCGAAGCTGGCGGCGGGTGAAGTGATCGCGCGCGTAACGCTGCCGACACGGCAGCCGGCGCAGCGGACGCTGCTGCGGGTGCGCGTGCCGGACGGATGGAAAGCGATCCGCGCGGAGATCGAAGGCAGCGGCAACAGCCGGAGCCTGGAGATCGATGCGCTGGGGACGGTGGATATCTCGGCGTTGCGCGGGGAGCAGACGATCCGGATCGGGGTGGCGCGGAGGTAGCGGGCGGAGGCCGGCACTTTCTCAAACAGCCTCGAGGGCGGAGCGGAGTTGATAGGGTCGGTTTACGCGTGAGCCGCGACGGCTTGGTGGGGACGCCTCGCCGTACCTTGTGCGAGATCAGCCCTCGGTCAGGGTGTAGACGATCGGGACTTGGAGGCGGGTGGGGATCGGCCTGCCGTTGACCATGCCGGGGCGGAAGGTCCATTGGCGCACGGCAGTGAGCGCGGAGTCGATGAAGCCCACGTGGCTGGTGCGCACGGGGAAGGCGTTTTGGACGCGGCCCTCGACGTTGCAGGTGAACTCGATCACGACTTCGCCGGAGATGCCGGCGCGGCGGAGTTCGAAGGGATAGGTGGGGCGGGCTTGGGAGGTGGCGACCGGAGTCGTCCGGCCCGGGGCCGTGGCATCGGCCAACGCTTCGACGGGGGTGAAGACGATGCTCGTGGCGGGCGGGTTGGCGACGTCGTAGACCTCGATCAGGGCGATGCCGGTGGTGGTGCCGGCGCCGGCGGCCTGTGCGGTGTAGGTGCCGGGAGGAAGGGCGATGAGCAGCACGGCGTCGCGGGTATCGGGGCTGAGCGGAAAGGCACCGACGGAGGTGAAGGCCGCGCCCCAGCCGGCGAGGGCGGGCCAGTCATCGTTGGAGGCAATCACGGCGCCGCTGCCGCGGAAGAGCTGGAGCTGCGGATTGGCGAGGGCGCCGCTTACGCCGAAGGCGGCGAGGCTGGGGCCGACGGCGCGGATGAGGACGGTCTTGGTGCTCGTGCCGGTGATGGCGAAGCCGACGGTGAGGACGCCCGCGCCGGTGCCGGCGGTGCTGCGGGCGGAGAGGTTGACGATTTGCGAGGAGGGAGTGCCGGTGTCGGCATCGTAGGCCTCGACGAGGGCGATACCGCTGCCGCTGGTGGCTTCGACGTGCGCAGAATAGGTACCGGTGGGCAGAGCCTGCGCGATGACGGCATCGCGGGAATCGTTGGCGAGGGCAAACGCGCCGACTGCGGCGGAGGCGGTGGCAATGGTGCCGAGGCCGCCCCAATTGTCGTTGGTGGCGACTTGGGTGTTGGACTGGTTGAAGAGGCGCAGCTGGGGATCGGTGACCACGCCCGTGACGCCGAAGACGCCGAGCGTCGGGCCGATGCCGCGGATGAGCATCTGCTTCTCGCCGCTGCCTGCGATCGTGAAGCCGACGATCAAGGTATCGGTATTGGCGCCCGCAGTGGAGCGGACCGAGACGTTGGTGAGACGGGATTGGGCGGAAAGGGAGCCGGCGAGAGCGAGGCTGAGCAGGGAGGCGGTGAGGAATTGCATGGCGGGAGACGGGCCGCGCGCAGGCGCGGACCGGGAACGAGGACGGGCAGCAGAGGTTGATCTTGGGTCAGCGTGAAGCGGGCTGATCGTGAACTGGAAACTGAAACACCTCGGAGAAGAGGCGGGGGAGCGCCACTAGGGCGGGGAGGGCCGGGCGTGACAAGCCCGGAGGGGCGGGTACGCGGAGAGATGCGGCGCGGTGAACGCGATAGCCTTGATCGCAGTCGATCGCGATGGGACCGTCGGCGGACGGGCAGGGCCGCCCGTCCCTAACTCAAGGCAGCGTATCAGCTGGCTTTACTCCGCGAGGAGTTGGGCGCCTTCGAGCGAGAGGAGCTTCACCTTGGTCGCGACGCCGCCGGGGCCGGAGAAGCCCGTCATCTTGCCGGTGGCGGCGACGATGCGGTGGCAGGGGATGAGGAGCGGCCAGGGATTGCTGCCGAGGGCGGAGCCGACGGCGCGGCTCACGGCGGCGGGCTGGCCGATGGCGGAGGCGATCTCGCCGTAGGTCGCGGTGAAGCCGGCCTTCACATTCAGCGTGGCGTGGAGCACAGCGCGGACGAACTCGGGGACGCGGGTGAAATCATACCGCACGTCGGAGAAATCCTGGGGCTCGCCGACGAGGTGACGTTGCACGCGGAGGATGATGTCGTGGACCCACGTGGGCGGATCGGCCTCGGTGTTGCCCGTCGAACGGCGCTCGGGATCGGGCAGCAGAAAACGCGTGAGCCCGATATCGTTCCAGGCGATGGCACACAGGCCAAGAGGGGTGGCAAACGTCGCGTGGGGCATACGAAGCGGGGGACACGGCGGAGCATGAAACCTCGCCGAAAAAAGACGAGAGCGAATGTGGTCGGACCGTCCTGTTTTTTTGGCGATGGAACGGGGAGGGTAATACGAATTACGAAACGAAAAAGAGACGATGGCGAGGTGCGCCGGGCGGGCGGGGAAGGCTCAGGGTGGAATGAAGAGGAACGACAGCATGAAGGGGAACAGGAAGAGCGGGAAGGACGGGAAGGCTGGAAGAGCAGAGGGCTGGGCGGGGGGGCTTTCCGACTTTCCCGCTCTTCCTGTTTTCGGCTGAGAGGCAGAGGCGGAGAACGCTAATCTGCGCTAATTTTCAGAAGCGATGGGAGCATGGGGGCCGTGCGGGCTTCGCCTGATCGGCGAAGCGCGGGTATCTTTTTAACGAAAGGAGGGGTTTGGCATCGCGGGCTTGGAGGCTCATTTCGAGCGGTAACTGGGATAAGACGAAGACGGGGATGGCTGGCCGGGGCAGGCTGGTGGGGTGCGTTTGGTGAGGGGATGGGGATCGAGGGGGAAGGGCGGGGCTCCTGAGCGCGGGCTGAAGCTCCGCGCTACGGGGGAGGCGGCGACATAGGGGTTGCGCTGGGGGGCGGGGGCGATTCGTGTCGCGGGCTTTCCGATGACCAACCGGTTTTACACGGCTTTTGACAGCGACTCGCTGGGCGGGGACAGGAAGCGCGATTATCGCACGCCGTTTCAGATGGACCGGGATCGGATCATCCATGCGGGGGCGTTTCGGAAGCTGCAGTCGAAGACCCAGGTTTTTCTCTCGGGGGAGTACGATTTCTACCGGACGCGGCTCACGCACTCGATGGAGGTGGCGCAGATCGGGCGGTCGATCTGCACGTTCCTGGCGTCGCGGGGCGCGCCGCTGCGGGCGGATTTCTTCATCGATGGCGATCTGGTGGAGGCGGTGTGCCTGGCGCACGATCTGGGGCATCCGCCCTTTGGCCACTCGGGGGAGCGGACGCTGCAGGAGCTGATGGTGAAGTGGGGCGGTTTTGAGGGAAATGCGCAGACGCTGCACCTGCTCACGGAGACGATCTACCAGAACGAGGCGGGCGTGCGCGGGATGGCGCCGACGCGGGCGCTGCTGGACGGGGTGCTGAAATACAAAAAGCTCTTCCGCGAATTTCCGGCGCCGCCGACGAATCACTTTCTTTACGATACGCAGGAGCGGCACCGGGCGTTTGTGCTGGGCGAGGCCACAATCCCGGCGGAGCTGCATGCGGGGGAGAAGCTCAACGCCTTCAAGAGCATCGAGTGCCAGATCATGGACTGGGCGGACGACGCGGCCTACTCGCTGAACGACATCGTGGACGGGGTGAAGGCGGGCTTTCTCACGCTGGAGCGGATCGAGCAGTGGGCGGCGGGCGAGGCGATCGACGCCGAACGCCAGCGGTGGCTCGACCAGCTCGCGGCGGCGATGCGCGGGGATCGGCTGGAGAACGCGTTTGCACAAAAGATCGGGGCCTTCATCACGGGTTGCCGGCTGCGGGAGCGGAAGAACTTCATGTCGGAGCAGACGAACCGGTATCGTTTCGAGCTGGTAGTGGCCCCGGCGGCGGAGCGGGAGGCGGCCTTTTACAAGAAGATGGCGAATGACATCATCTTCGAGAGCCCGCAGCTCCAGCAGATGGAGCACAAAGCGCGGCGGGTCATGTGCGAGCTCTGGGACTCCTGCTGGCGGAACTACGTCGATAAAGGCCCGAGGGTGATCAACATCCTGCCCCCGAATATCGGGCGGCTGATCGACGCAGAGGCTACGGCGGCGGGCAAGGCGCGGCAGATTTGCGACTGGCTGGCGGGGTTGACGGACGGGATGATCGTGCGGACGTATCAGCGGCTTTTCGATCCGCAGTTTGGGTCGATCCGCGACCTGAGCTAGTAGGATTGGGCGGGGTGGGCGGTTACGCTGGAAAGCCAGCCCTCATTTCCATGCCGATTTGGAGCTTCGCGGGTTGATTTTAAGGAGTGGAAGAGGCAGCGTCACCTTACGCGTTTGCGTGCGTCTTTTCCCCCTCCTGTGCCCGAAGTTATCGCCGCCCTCTTTTCCTCTTTGCGTCGCAACGCCATGCGCTCGTCCAGCGTGGTGCTTTCGTCGGGGGCGTTGAT
The DNA here is from genome assembly GCA_040386765.1 of Verrucomicrobiota bacterium. Lineage (GTDB taxonomy): Bacteria > Verrucomicrobiota > Verrucomicrobiia > Opitutales > Opitutaceae > ER46. The sequence continues at coordinate 13,184 of JAZKEV010000530.1, forward strand.
GCTCGTGCCGGCCGCCGCGGCGGCGGACGCCAAGGCGGCGGCAGCAGCGACGAATTATCACAAGAACGTCGCGCCGATCCTCGAGAAGTATTGCTACGATTGCCATGGCAACGGGTTGAACAAGGGCAAGGTGAGCTTCGACTCGTTTACCTCGGACGACGAGATGCTGGCGAA
>JAZKEV010000530.1:13367-25910 GCA_040386765.1 Verrucomicrobiota bacterium
GGCGCTGAAGAATGTCCGCGGCGGGCTGATGCCGCCGCGAGAGGAAGGCGTGGAGGATTTCCGGCCGACGGCGGCGGAGGTCGAGACGCTTTCCCACTGGATCAAATTCGATGCGTTTGGCGCCGATTTGAAGAATCCGGATCCCGGCCGGGTGACGGTGCGGCGGCTCAACCGGATCGAGTACCGCAACACGATTTCCGACCTGATGGGCATCGACTTCAACAGCGAGGTCGAGTTTCCGGCGGACGATAGCGGCAACGGTTTCGACAACAACGGCGACGTGCTGACGATCTCGCCGCTGCTGATGGAGAAGTACCTCGCGGCGGCGGAGAAGGTCGTCGAGACGGCAGTGCCGCGCGTGGCGAGGGAGATCCGCGAGCGCTCGGCGAGCGGCAAGGATTTCAAGGGACCTGACGGCAATGGTGACCGCTTGAGCGTGACCAAGCCCGCGAAGGTCTCGCGCAGCTTCAGCGTCGAGGAGGCGGACAAGTATCGCGTGACGGTCGAGCTCGAGGTACGCGGGTCGTTCGATTTCGACGCGGGCCACTGCAAGCTCGTGTGCCGAGTGGACGGCACGGAGATGTTTGCCGAGGATGTGGTGTGGTCCGAGCGGAAGACGCTGAAGCACGAGCTCGAGCTGGATTGGAAGGCGGGCAATCATACGGTGACGTTTGAAGTCGTGCCGCTGGAGCCGAATGCCGGGAATACCGATGCGGGTGGATCGCTGGGCAAGCAGTCGACTTTTGTGGTGGCGCGCGTGGCCTCCGTGCAGGTGCGGGGTCCGCTCTCGCCGGAGCATTGGGCGGTGCCAAAGAACCATGCGCGCTTTTTCCCCGATGGGCCGGCGCCGGAAGACCCCGCGAAGCGCGATGCGTACGCGGCGAAGGTGCTGCGGACGTTTGCGACGAAGGCCTTTCGCCGGCCGGTGGACGATGCGCACGTGAAGCAGCTCGTGGCCGTGGCGCGACAGGTGTACACGCACGGCGGCAAGACTTTCGAAGAGGGCATCGGCCGCGCGATGATGGCGGTGCTGGCGTCGCCGCGCTTCCTCTTCCGCGTGGAAGAGCCCGAGGCAAAGTTTGCGAAGGAGGCGATCGCGCCGGTGGACGAGTACGCGCTGGCTTCGCGGCTTTCGTATTTCCTGTGGTCGACGATGCCCGATGCGGAGCTGATGCAGCTCGCGGCGAAGGGTGAGCTGCGGAAGGAATTGCGGCCGCAGGTGGCGCGGATGCTGAAGGACGAGAAGGCGAAGGCCTTCACCAAGCACTTCACCGGTCAGTGGCTGCAGGCGCGCGATGTGGAGAGCGTGCCAATCAACGCCCGCGTGGTGCTCGGGCCCAGTGCGCCGCGCAATCGCGATGGGCGCATCGAATTCGACGGGCAGTTCCGCCGCTGGATGCGCGCGGAGACCGAGATGTATTTCGAGCATGTGATCCGCGAGGACCGCAGCGTGCTGGAACTGATCGACAGCGATTACACTTTCCTGAACGAGAAGCTCGCGCAGCACTACGGGGTCGATGGCGTGAAGGGCGAGAACCTCCGCCTCGTGAAGCTGCCGCCCGATAGCGTGCGTGGCGGCATCCTCACGCAGGGCACGGTGCTTGCTGTGACCTCCAATCCCACGCGCACCTCGCCGGTGAAGCGCGGGCTCTTCATCTTGGAAAACATCCTTGGCACCCCGCCGCCGCCCGCGCCGCCGAATGTGCCGGACCTCGAGGAGTCGAAGGATCGCTTCAAGGGCCGTGAGCCCAAGCTGAGCGAGATGCTCGCGGTGCATCGCGAGAACAAGCTGTGCAGCTCGTGCCATGAGCGGATGGATCCGCTCGGGCTCGCGATGGAGAATTTCAACGCGCTCGGCTCCTGGCGCGACACCGAGGCGGGCCAGAAGATCGAGGCCGCCGGCAAGCTGGTGACGGGCGAGAAATTCGCCGACGTGCGCGAGCTGAAGAAGGTGATCGTGCGCGACCGCGCGAGCGATGTTTACCACTGTCTCACGGAAAAGCTGATGACGTACGCGCTGGGCCGCGGCGTGGAATATTACGACATGCAGACGATCGATGGGATCGTCGCAAACCTCGAGAAGGACGGCGGCAAGATGTCGACGCTCCTCCTCGGCGTGATCGAGTCGGCGCCTTTCCAAAAGCAGAGGACGCAGTCGACACCGGCTGCGGCTGTGTCATTAGTTTCCACCGAGCGCTAAGTTTTAATCCAAAAGGAGTACTGCCATGAAACGCCACCTTACCCCCAGTCGTGATGAGATCGCGGCGCAACGTCACTTCGCTCTCAATCGCCGGCAGTTTCTTCGTGGGCTTGGCGCGTGCATCACGCTGCCCCTCTTCGAGTCGGCCCTGCGGCCGATGGCGCAGGCGGCGACACCGAATGCCGCCGCGGCGGCGGGTGGCATGGCGGTGACGGCCACGGGCGCGCCGCTGCGCACGGCTTTCGTATACTTCCCGAATGGCGCGCACCAGGAGTACTGGTGGCCGACGGGCGCCGGCGCGGATTTCACGCTGGGCAGGACCCTGAAGCCGCTGGCGGGCTTGCAGAGCTCCCTCCAGATCCTCGGCGGTCTCGATCACAAGAATGCCACGGGCGGCAACGATGGCGCGGGCGATCACGCCCGGGCCAATGCGACCTTCCTCACCGGCATGCGCGCGCGCAAGACGGACAGCACGGACATCCAGGTGGGCATCTCGATCGACCAGGCCATCGCGCAGAAGATGGGGCACATGACGCGATTCTCCTCGCTCGAGCTGTCGTGCGACGAGGTGCGGAAAGCCGGGCGTTGCGACTCGGGTTACTCCTGCGCGTACCAGTATAATCTTTCGTGGGCTTCGGAGAGCACGCCGATGTCGCCCGAGTCGAATCCGCGTCTCGTCTTCGAGCGCCTGTTCGGCGTTGGTGGTCGCGAGGAGCGCCAGAAGCACTACCGCCTCCGTCAGGAGACGCAGAAGTCGCTGCTCGACTTCGTGCTCGACGACGCGCGCTCGCTGCAACGCACGCTCGGCAAGGCCGACAAGGAGAAGCTCGATGAGTACCTGACGGGCATCCGAAGCATCGAGACGCGGATCCAGCGCGCGGAAAAATTTGGCGACCTGCCTGACCCGAAGGCCGATGCGCCGAAGGGCACGCCGTCGGATTACGGCGATCACATGGATCTCATGTTCGAACTGCTGGCCACGGCCTTCGAGACGGACTCGACGCGCGTCGCGACGCTGCTACTCGCGCACGATGGCAGCAACCGGGCGTTTCCGCAGATCGGCATCGCCGAGGGCCACCATTACTGCTCGCACCATCGCAACAACGAGGAGCTGATGGAGAAGATCGGCAATATCGACCTCTACTACGCGAAGCACTTCGCGAAATTCCTGCACCGCCTCGAGGCGAAGAAGGATGCCGACGGCAAATCGATCCTCCACAACTCGATGATCGTGTACGGCAGCGGCAATGCCGACGGCAACCGGCACACGCATAACAATCTCCCTGTGCTGCTCGCGGGCCACGGCGGTGGCACGCTGAATCCGGGGCGGTTCTCGAAGGTGGAAGCGCGGCCGATGAGCGATCTTTTCCTGAGCTTGAGCGACCGCATGGGCGTTAATAGCCTGCAGCGCTTTGGTGATTCGAGTGGGCGGTTGAAGATTGTCTGAGTGGGATCGCTAAGGTAGGGCGGATTTTTGGCCCGCCTTAGATCGGGAAAGCATCGATGGGATAGAGGCGTCAACGCGGCAGAGGCGGGGAACGCTAATCTGCGCTAATCTTTTTCGCGCAAAGCGAATGGGGCGTGTGCGTGCTTCGCCTGATCGGCGAAGCGCGAATGCCTTTATCCGCGACATCTGCGTAATCCGCGGTCGTGTTTTGGATTGTGGGATGGGACGAGAACGCGCAGAGAAGGAAGGAAGAATTTAACCGCGGATTACGCGGATAGCGCGGATGATCGGAAGGCGGTTCACGCGCTGGGTTGGCCGTGGAGGGCGAAACGATCCGATAACCTTACGGATCGAGGTCGTAGATCTCGACGAGGGCCTGGCCGGTGGTGGTGCCGTCGACGCTGGAGACCACCACCGTGTAGCCGCCGGGTTGGAGGGTGATGACGAGGGCGGCGTCCTTGCTGTCGCTCGCGAGCGTGAAGGCTCCGGCGGCGGTGAAGGCGGCGCGCGTGGTGGAATTATTCACCCAGTCGTCGTTGGTCGCGAGCGGTTCCACGTGACCGAGTGGGATGAGACCGAGCTGGGGATCAGGGAGGACATCGGGCACGCCGAACGAGGTGAGGCCGGGGCCGACGGCGCGGATGAGCAGGCGCTTGGCGGAATTTCCCGCGATGACGAAACCGGCGGTGAGCACATTTTCGCCGGAGCCGACGAAGCCGAGGGTGGAGACATTGATGAGCTGTGCGGAGCGCTGGCTCGGATCGGCGTCGTAGATCTCGGCGAGCGTGATGCCGCTCGAGGACGAGTCCTCGGAGGCGATACGGACGGTGTAGGCCTGCGGCTCGAGCCGCGTCTGCACGGCGGCGTCCTTCGAATCGGGCGCGAGCGGAAAGGCGCCGACGCTGGCGAAGGCGTCGCGCAGTGCAGCGGTGCCGCCCCAATCGTTATTGGAGGCGACGACGGCGCCGCTCTCCTGTGCGATCAGGTCGAGCTGCGTCGTATCGAGGGCACTGTCGACGCCGAAGCTGGAGAGGGTGGGGCCGACGGCGCGGATGAGGAGGGGCTTGGGCGCAGTGCCGCGAATCACGAAACCGGGCGTGAGCGTGCCGCCGGGCGGCACGAGGCCGCGGGTAGAGAGATTAGCGAGGCGGCTGAAGCGGAGCGTGAGCGTGGCGGCGGAAGAGGTGACGGAGCCCTGGCTGTTGGTGACGCGGACAGAGTAGACGCCTGCATCGGTGCTGCGCACGGCATCGATCGTCAGCGACGAGAGCGTGGCGCCCGCCAGCTCCACGCCATCGCGCAGCCAGCGATACGTGGGTGCCGGCGTGCCGAGGGCGGTGACGGAAAATTGAGCACGTTCGCCCACAGCGACGACCTGCGGCACGGGCTGGACGGTTATTTCGGGCGGGGTGGCGACGACGGGAGGTGTGGCTGGCGGAGCTGTGACAGGCGGAGTGGTCGAGGCGGGCACGCCGTAGAGCGACTGGCCGCCCGCGATGTCGTCGGCGGTGAGCGCATCGAGGGAGCTGACGCGGCTGTTCATGAGCGCGGAGACGGCCTGACCGTTTTCGTCGGGATGATCGAGGCCGAGCGCATGGCCGAACTCGTGGAGGGCAACGCGGTGGAAATCCTGCACCGAGCCACGAAGCGCGCCGCGATAGGAATCCCAACTCAGGCGGTTATTGAAGAGCACATCGGTCTCGGTAATGACGGCGCCGGAGAAGAAGGTGAGGGTGACGGCGAGGACGTTGGACCCCCAGGCCTGCCCGTAGACATCGGGCGCAAAGGCGACGTTGTTGATCCGGTTGCCGCGGGCGCGGGTGGCCGTGGAATTACGGACGGCGACGAAGCGGAAATTGGCCAGGTGGCTATTCCAGACGGACAAGGCGTCCTCGGCCGAGGCGTCCCATGAGGCAAAGCCGTCGGAGAGCGGCGAGGCATTGGCGCCGAGCTGGAGGTGCATGGTCGCGGTGGAGGTGGTCCAGCGCGTGGGGCTTACACTGTAGGCACGGGCGGTCGGCACAAGGAGCAGGCCGCAGAGAAACGCGAGAATGGGCACACGGAGCGGCATTCAACGGGGGTACGACGCGAAGCGCAGCGGGAAGTTCGAGTTACGTTTGGATGCCGGTGCGAAAGCGAACGTTGCGTTGATGGAAGGCGCGGCTAGCATTCCGGCACCATGATGGACGTAATCAAAAAGACGCTGCTCGCCGGAGTCGGCGCAGCGGTCATCACGAAGGAAAAGGTCGAGGCCGCGCTCTCGGATTTTGTGGCGCAGGGCAAGGTGAGCTCCCAAGAGGCGCGTGCGATGGCGGAGAAGATCGCGGACCAAGGCCGCCGCGAGTTCGAGACGATGAGCCACGAGCTGAACGAGAAACTGCGCGAGCGTTTCGCGTCGGAGGATAAGAAGGCGCAGTCTCGGCTCGATGCGCTGGAGGCGCGCGTGACGGCGCTGGAGCAGAAGGCGAGTCCGAGCGCGGGCGGTCAGGGCGGCGGCACGGCGGCGTGAGACCGTTCAACGCGCTGCAGAATGCGGTCCGCGCGAAGGAGATCCTCACGATCCTCGCGCGGCATGGGTTTGCGGACCTGTTGACGCAGGCGGACTTGGCGACGGGTTTCTGGCACAAGGTGCTGCCGACACCGGCGGTGCGACTGAGCACGGCGGAACACCTGCGGATGGCGGCGGAGGAGCTGGGGCCGACGGCGGTGAAGCTCGGTCAGCTGCTCTCGATGCGGCCGGATGTGGTGCCGCACGAGATCATCCTGGAGCTGCGGAAATTGCAGGACCGGGTGCAGCCGCTGCCGTTCGAGACGATGCGGCCGGTGCTGCTGGGCTCGCTGAAGCGGGAGCTGAAGGAGGTGTTTGCGGAATTCAATGAGACGCCCGTGGCCACGGCCTCGCTGGCGCAGGTGTATTTTGCGCGGTTGCACGACGGCGCCGAAGTGGCCGTGAAAGTGCAGAAGCCGGGGCTGGAGAAAAAGATCGGGACGGACTTCGAGCTCGCGGCCTGGCTGGCGGGCCAGCTGCACGAGCGGGTGATCTCGCTGCGCCCGCTCGACCTGCCGGGCGTGATCGCCGAGGCGCGTGAAGGCGTGATGCGGGAGCTCGACTTCCGCAACGAGGCGAGGAACCAGGATTATTTCAACGCGCAGAACACACATCCCGAGGAAGTGTATGCGCCGCGGTCGTTTTCGGAATTGAGCAGCGCGACCGTGATGGTGATGGATCGGATCCCGGGCAAGGCGGTGAATCAGGCGGCGGACCTGCCGCCGGAGGAGCGTCAGCGGCTGGCGGCGCGCGGCGCGGCTTCGCTGGTGCGGCAGGTTTTTATCGGAGGCTTCTTTCACGGCGATCCGCACGCGGGAAACTTGTTTGTCACGCCGGATGGAAGATTATGTTTCCTCGACTGGGGGCTCGTCGGTCATCTGACGCGGCGGCTGCGGTATGCGCTGGCGGATTTCTGGATCGCGGCGGTGGAGCAGGATACGGAGCGGATTGTGCAGATCGCGGCGGACCTCGCGCCCGTCGAGGCGCGGCCGGACCTGCGTCGGCTGGAAAAGGAAGTGACGCTCGCGCTGCGCGAGGAGCTGAACTTCGCCATCGGGCGGCAGGCGCTGGGGCGCGCGATGTTGCGGCTGCTCTTCATCTTCGGGCAGCACGGCATCTCCCTCTCGCGCGACTACTCGCTGATGGCCAAGGCCGTGATCTCGATCGAGGAAGTAGGGCGCGGGCTCGACCCGGGCTTCGATCTGCGACCGCACACGGAGCCGATCCTGCGCGAGCTGTATCAAGAGCGAACGAGCCCGAAGACCTTTCTCCGCCGTTCGCGCGAGATGCTGCGACACACGTTGATTGGGATGCAGGAACTGCCCTTTGAGCTGCGGCGACTGGTGCGACGGTTGGAGCACGACAGCCTGGCGATCAACCTCAACCACCGCGGGCTGGAGGACCACGACGACGCGGTGAAGATCGCGGCCAACCGCATCACGCTCGGGGTGATCATCGGCGCCCTGATCATTGGCTCATCGCTGATCGTGACGACCGGCATCGAGCCCCATCTGTTCGGTTTTCCGGTGTTGGGGATCGTGGGGTATCTGCTCTCGGCGGTGCTGGGGCTGTATATCGTGTGGGATATCATCCGGCACGGGCGGCATCGGTGAGGGGGGCAATGAGTTGCCCGCGAATCATGCGAATGGGCGCGAATGAAAACGGACTAAGAACCACACGATGGTAATTCGCTTTCAACTATTCGGAAATGCGGAGAAGCGCTGGCACCATAAAGTCGCCAAGGCGGCTGCTGAGCGTCTCACCGACTGCCTCCAGTCGTCTGCGCTTAAATTAAATGGCGCGCTGGCTGCCGACTTTTGCCCCGGTGATATTAACGCGGTTGAGATTCGGCACGATTCGGAGCGAAAAGTATCCACCATCCTGTTTTCGACCGGTCACTGGGGGACTATGGCCGCCTCTGTAGATGATGCTATCGAACAGCTCGCTTCTGCTGTGATGGCGATGGTTCCTCCGCCCGCGAGAGATTCTCTTTCAAAAACGTTTATCACCTCGGGCATCCGCCATACTCGTGGAGTTCGGCGCGTCGATACGCGGATCACCGCGGACAATCGAACCCACTTCTATCTCAAGTTTTTGGATTCACATCTGTCACTTGATGAGCTGCACCGCATCTACGATCAACTCGATGCGGCTCTGCGAGTCTGTGGCGTAGGGGAGGCAAACGGCTCCGGGGTCGGGATCGAGGGGATGCATGTAGATGTCTCACTGACCGAAAAGGGCGCAGGGCTTGATGTCATCTCAATGTTTATCCGAGAGCGAAATCTTAAGGAAAGAGTTCGGCTGATAGATGCGAGGTCGGGTTTGGAAAGCCCAATACCAGAAGCTTAACAGCTAAACGCCGGAGAACAAAATATGGGCCGACGTGAGAGGCTTAGGGTGGGGCGGCGCGAATGAAATCGAGTAGACGTTGTTCGTAGGTGGCTTTGGCGAAGCCGTAGAGGTCGTTGTGGCTGGCGCCGGGGACGAGCCAGAGGGATTTGGGAGCGGTGATGTGGGCGAAGAGGGCTTGGGCGGAGGCGGGGAGCGTGTGGGTATCGTGCTCGCCATGGAGGAGGAAGACGGGGCAGGTGAAGGAGGCGACGTGGTCGATGGGGGCGATGGCATCGGCCGAGACGCCGAGGCGCCATTCGGCGAAAGGGAGCATGAACAGCGCGCCGAGCCAGCCGGGGACGAAGAGGGTGCGGCGGAAGCGGCAGTCGATGGCGTCACGGAGCGTGGGATAGACGCTCTCGAGGACGGCCCAGCGGACATCGGGGCCGAGCCGGTCGGCGGCGAGCGCGATGGTGGCGCCGCCTTGAGAGCAACCGAGGACGCCCAGCTGGCGGGCGCCGCGGGTGCGGAGGTAGCCGAGAGCGGCGAGGAGATCCTGCGTCTCGAACCAGCCGATCGAGACGCGGTCGCCGGCGCTTTCGCCGTGGCCGCGGGCATCGTACAGGAGGACGGCGTAGCCTTGGGCGCGGAGGAGCGCGGCGCGCGCGAGCATCTGCCGGCGGTTGCTGCCGTTGCCGTGCAGGAGGACGGCGGCGCGGGAATTGTCACCGGAGGGCGTGAACCAGCCGGCGAGCGAGAGGCCATCGGCGGTGACGAAGCGGATGGACTCGGTGGTGGCGGGGAGAAATGGCGCGAAGTCGCCGGCCGGGCGGGAGGTTGCGCTGGTGAAGCGATAGGCGAAGAACGCGGAGACGGCGACGAAGCCGATGACGCCAAGGGCGAGGACCAGGGTGATGCGGCGGAGGAACGGACGCATGGGGCGCGAGGGCATCAGGCAGAGCGTGACATCAAAGGACAAGCCACGTGGCCCGCGCGGAAATTTTTTCGGAATGGACGGAATGGGCGGTATGGAGGGGATGACAGGGGGCGCGGCCGAGGGTATAGTGGAGGCGGTTTGGGCGCGGCGAACGTAGGAACTAAAAGAAAGGATGATGAAGCATGAGCGAGGGGCGGAATTTTTACACACGACCGGGATAAGGAGGCGGCGGCGCGGCGGGGGCGGTGGCGTCGAGTCCTCCTCTATGTCCGGGCTATTCCGGGGTGAGTTGGGATCGTGCGGGTGGAAAAAAGAGGCGGAGGGATAGAACCACGAAATACACGAAAAACACGAAAATCAGAATTGAGGGGTGAACATGAATGAGGAGCGGATTGCTGGACCCTTTCAGTCGGGCTCAGACGAGGCGTCGGCGTGGTGGAACGAAATCCTCCTCTATTTCCGGGATATTCCGCGATATTCTGTGATTGGCTGGAATCGGGCGGGGAAAAATGTGCGCCTCTGATTACATGAGCCCGCTGGGGGTGACGAGGTCTTGCCGGGTTGGCGCGTTTTGCGCGGGCGGGAAGTTAGGGTGGTTCGCGCGGGTGCGGCGCGACGACTCACCGGGGACGGTTTGCCCTACCTTCGGAAAGGTGAGAGGGCGGGTTTTAAATCCGCCCTATTTTGGGTCAGCTGCGGATCTGGCCCGTGCCTTCGATGATGAACTTGTACGAGCAGAGCTCGGGGAGGCCCATGGGGCCGCGGGCGTGGAGGCGGTCGGTGCTGATGCCGATCTCGGCGCCGTAGCCGAACTCGAAGCCGTCGGTGAAGCGGGTGCTGGCATTCCAATATACCGTGGCGCTGTCGACCTCGGCGAGGAAGCGTTTTGCGGCGGGCTCGTGGGCAGTCACGATGGCGTCGCTGTGGTTGGAGCTGTCGCGATTGATCGTGGCGATGGCGGAGTCGAGCGAGTCGACGACGCGGATCGCGATGATGTAGTCGAGATACTCGGTCGTGTAGTCGGCGGGCTGCGCGGGCGTGCTGACGAGGGCGGCGCGGTCGAGGATCGCGGCGCTGGCGGCATCGCAGCGGAGCTGGACGTTTTTCGCGATGAGCGCGCGGGCGATCTGCGGGAGGAATGCCTCCGCGACATCGCGGTGGATGAGGAGCTGCTCGGCGGCGTTGCAGGCGCTGGGGCGGGAGACCTTGGCGTCGAGCAAGATCGACTCGGCCATCGCGAGGTCGGCGGCTTGATCGACGTAGACGAAGCAGACGCCCTTGTAATGCTTGATGACGGGGATCGTGCTATTCTGCGCGACGTAGCGGATGAGGCTTTCGCCGCCGCGGGGGATCACGCAGTGGATCAGCGTATCGAGCTTGAGGAGGGTATTGAGCGCGCCGCGATCGGTCGTGGGCACGAGCTGCACGGCGTCGACGGGCAGCGAGGCGGCGATCAGCGCCTGGCGGATGAGCTCGGCGAGCGCCATATTGGTATGGAAGCACTCCTTGCCGCCGCGGAGGATGGAGGCATTGCCGCTCTTCAGGCAGAGAATGGCGCAGTCGACGGTGACGTTGGGCCGCGACTCGAAGATGATCGCGATGACGCCGATCGGCACGCGGACCTTGCGGATGCGAATGCCATTGGGGCGCGTGCGCTCGTCGAGGGTCTCGCCGACGGGATCGGGCAGGGCAGCGACTTCGCGCACGGAGACGGCGAGCTGGTGGAGCTTGCTCTCGCTGAGCGTGAGGCGGTCGCGCGAGGCGGGCGTGAGCGCGGTGGCCTCGGGGGAGAGGAGGTCGCGCTGATTGGCCTCGAGCAGCGCGAAGTGCGAGGCGTCGATGAGGTCGGCGAGCTTCTCGAGGGCGGCGTCCTTTTTCTCGCGAGGGGCGGTCGCGAGCACAAGCGACGCGGCGCGGGCGCGTTGAGCAAGGGACGTGACGAGCTGGGCGAGTTCGGCGGACATGGAAGGATCAGTTTTGACGAAGGACGGCCCCTGACAATGGCCATTTCCGCTGTATTCGCCAGCGAGCGAGGGCGGTGTGAGGACGGGCGGAGCCGGGAGCACGGGCTGGTGCATTACGGGTGCCGGCGGGGGCGGCAGGCGCCAGAGCAGCATACCTGGAGCGAGCCGGTGGATGAGCCACACGCCGAGCGCGACGGCCGCGATGCCGCTGAGATCGAACCACCACGGGTGGAAGAAGGAGGTCTCGACCGCGGGATCGGCGTTGTAGTTTGCGATCTGGAACGGGAAGCCGTCGAGCCAGGTGGTGGACGAGTTGTTGATCGCGTGCCCCAGCATGCAGAGGCCGAGCGAGCGGGTGCGGGCGTAGACCCAGCCGAGGACGAGACCGAGGGTGAAGGCGATCGGGAACTGCGCGGGGTTGACATGCATCAACGCGAACAGCGCCGAGGAAATGAAAATCGCGAGGGGGGCGGACCAGCGGCCGAGCAGGCCGCGGAGGATGATGCCGCGAAAGAGCGTCTCCTCGACGATGGGGGCGATGACCACGGCGAGGACATAGCCGAGCCACGAGCTGCCGATGAGGTGCTCCAGCTCCTCGAACATCTCGGGCGAGTGCAGCCCGGAGCGACCGAGAAAACGGAGGAGGTTATCAATCTCGGACAGGAAAACGGTGAGACCTGCGACGATGGGGAAGAATGCGATCGTGAGCACCCAGGGCGAGAAGCGCAGCGTGCCGAGATGACGCCAAGGCTCACCGGAACGATAGAGGACGAGGGCCACGATCGCAGCCGTGCCAATCATCTTGGCGAGGATCTGAGTGATGGCGCCGAGCTCGCTGGTCAGGCCGATGAACGAGGCCGGCCAGTAGCGGAGAAGGACGGCGAAGTTGCTTTCGAAGACGGAGTAGACGCCGTACTCCAGAAGGCTGGCGCCGAACATCACCGCAATGGCGGCAAAGAAACCGAAACGAGGGAGGGCGGGAATGTTTCGCGTCACGCGCCTTCGATGCGGCGGGGTCCGGGGAGAAATGTCAGTCGAAAAGCGGCGGACGCGGAACGATGGGTGTTGGCGGGAAGAGAGGCGGGGCGCGGCGGGGAATGGGAAGGAGAAGGAGAA
>JAZKEV010000531.1:0-1900 GCA_040386765.1 Verrucomicrobiota bacterium
GAGGATGCCAGCGGCGTGCTCTATGGGTCGAACTACATCGGCGGCCCGGGCCGCACAGGCACTGTTTTCAAGGTAAACAAGAACGGCTCAGGCTTCACGATCCTCCGTAACTTCACCGATGTCCGCTCGCCGTTCGTCCAATCGGTCATCGTAGCCAGCGACAGCGCGGTCTATGGCATCGCGCATGGCATGGAGAGCTCGGAAATTTATCGCGTGCAGGCCGATGGTTCTGGTCTCACCACGCTCCGCACATTTGCCGGTACGTCTCCGATCGCCATCATCCAAGCCAGTGACGGCAAGCTCTATGGCACTCTGAGCGGCACCCCCAGCAGCGTATTCACGATGAATCTCGATGGCACGGGCTACGCCGTCGTGAAAACTCTGGCCGGCAGCGCCACCGAGGGAGGCATGCCGTACGCGGGTGTGGTCGAGGGCAGCGATAGCATGCTCTACGGCACCACGCTGCGCGGCGGCTCCGCCAATCTCGGCACCGTTTACAAGGTGAGCAAGACCGGCACCGGTTTCACGGTCCTGCACCACTTCACCGGCGGTGCGCTGGAGGGTCAGGAGCCGTGGACCGGCGTCTGGCTGGGCGACGATGGTTATGTGTATGGCACCACCCCCGCCAGCACCACCAACGCCGGCACCGCCTACCGCGTGCGCACCGACGGCACCGATTACAGTGTGCTCCATGTGTTCGGGAGCGTCGTCAACGACGGCACGAGCCTGAACTACTGCGGCGTCGTCGGCAAAGGCGGCTTCATCTACGGCACCACCAGTAGCGGCGGCTCCTTCAACCGCGGGATAATCTACCGCATGAATCCCGACGGCTCCGGCTACACCATCCTGCACAACTTCGGAGCCTTTTCCACGGAGGGCATCGTCCCCAACGCCACGCTGATGAAGTCCGCCGACGGCCATTTCTACGGCACCACCTACCGCGGGGGGCTCGGCTCCGTGATCTTCCGCTTCGGCGCCAATTGATCCGCGCCGCCGCGCGCGATCCGATTGCGCGCGGTGGGCCGCCGCTCACGTCACAGGCAACGGGCACCCTCCGCCCGCTATTTCCCCTTCGCGCTGCCGCTGCTGGCCTTACCCGGTTTACTCGGTTTGGCTTCCGCCATCGGCGGTGGCGGCACAGGATGCAATTGATACGGCGCGAGAAGCTCTTTCAGCGCATTCACCTGCTCGCTGGCGAGGTCGCCGTAAATCTCTCCCGCGGGGCCGACGATCTTGAGCTCGTGGCAGCCGAAACAAATCTGCGCCTCGCTTCTCCCCTGCGCCGTTTCCCACCGCAGTAAATAATCCGCGTGAAATCCTCCGCAGAGCTTGATGCCGCGCCAGGGCTTCACCGCGCCGAACACCGCCGCGCGTAGTTTCTCGCCCGCCTCTTGCGGTACCGCCTGCGCTTCCGGATAGAATGACTGCTCGCGCACCGTCAGCGCCGTTTCGCCCTTCTCGCGCAAGGCGGCCAGCGCCGCCTCTTTCTCTTTCATCCACCGCGTCAGACCTTGATGGATCGTGAGCGACGTCGCGCTCTTCGTCGCCGCGTCAAGTTCGCCAAAGATCCGCCAGAATGTCTCGGCCGGCACCGGCTGGGGAAACGTCCTGTTGCCCACGGCGGAGGTTAATTCGATTCTCCCCACGTTCGGCCTGCCCGGTGACTTTGCTGCGTCCGGCGCGCTCGCCTCGTCCAGCGCCTTCGGGCCCTCAAACACGCTCGCGTCTTTGAGACCACCTGCTTCCGCAGGCCCATTCGTATCTTTGCCGGTCTTCGTGGCGCCATATCCGCCCACCGCAAACGCCCCACTCAACAGGAGTCCCAACGTCGCGCGCAAAGAGATCATCGGCTCTCAGACGACACACCCGCTCGCGCGATGTTCATTTTAACCGCCTTACG
>JAZKEV010000531.1:1910-3943 GCA_040386765.1 Verrucomicrobiota bacterium
CTTACGCCCTACTCCTTCCTTCGCTTTACTCACCCGCCGGCCATCACCGGCCGGAAGCCCGCCTCGCTCAAGATCCGCGCCACCGTCTCGCGTTGGTCGCCTTGGATCTCGATCGCGCCGTCTTTCACCGTGCCGCCGCAGCCGCACGCCGCGCGCATTTTCTTCGAGAGCATTTCCTTTTCCGGCAGCCCGATCCCGATAAAGCCGTCGACCACCGTCACGGTCTTGCCCCCGCGGCCCCCCGTTTCGCGGCGCACATCCACGCGGCCCCGGTTCTTCTCTTTTACCGGCACGGCGGGCTTCGCCTGCGCAGCCGGTGCCGCATTCGCCGGAGCTTTTGGCGCCGACGGCAGCCCGAGGCCGCTCAAAGCGCCAAATGGATTCTGCCCCAGACCCTGCCCACCATCGGTGGAGATTTTGCCGCCGTTAGACATTTTTAGCCCTTCCTTTGATTAGCTTGTGATTCGATTCAGCTCCGTTTCATGCCCGTTTTAGACCTTTTTCCCGGCCCGGCCGCCGCAAACACCCACCGGTATATCCATATCTCCGCCCAAAAACATCACGGCTTTCGCATAGCTTCGGTTCTGCAGAAAGTGAACTAATTGCGGGTGCAGCCCTGCCCGTCCCCGCTCCAGATAGTCGTCCAGCTTGGCCATTTCATCCGCAATTACTTGTCCATCAGATGCTTTTATGGCGGCGAGGAGGGCATCGAGCGAGGTTTTGATCTGCGTTTCCATGGGCTGAATCGGTTTTTACTAATCGGCCTGTTACCTACCTTAAGCCGGATTGCAATCCCACCAACCGGCCGCGACGCACTTGTCTCCGACCTTCCAGTGTGGTCCATTCACCGCTCCTATTTTCTCAACTACGCTTCCGAGGTGGTCCTGGCCGTCGGGTCCGCTCCGCAAACGTCGTTATCGAAACCTCTTCATGAACAGTTCTTCCCTGCCCACCCATGCCAACGCCGCCGTCATCGAGGCGACTTATGAAGCCTGGCAAAATGACCCCAACTCGGTTGATCCGACGTGGCGCGCCTTCTTCCAAGGCTTCGCCCTCGGCTCCAATGGCACCCCGCCCTCCGCGGCGCTTTCCAGTGCCACCGATCTTGAGGCCCGCGCTGCGGTCGCCACGCCCATCATCGACAGCCTCAAGCAGTCGCGCGTCCACCACCTGATCAATACCTACCGCGCGATCGGCCACTTCGAGGCCCATCTGGATCCGCTCAGCGACGCTCCTGCGCCGCATCCGAAGCTCTCGCTCGCGCAGTTCTCTCTCAGCGAGGACGACCTGGATACCTCTTTCGATATCGGCACTTATCTCGGCGGCGGACAGATGACGCTCCGCGATATTATCCAGAATCTCCGCCTGACCTACTGCGGTCACGTCGGTGTCGAGTACATGCACATCCAGGATGGCGATGTGCGCACCTGGCTGCAGGAGACGATGGAGAAGACGCGCAACCAGCCCGAGTTCTCCAAGGCGGAGAAGGTCCGCATCCTCCGCCGTGTTCACAAGGCCGAGCTCTTCGAGCGTTTCCTGCACACGAAATATGTCGGCCAGAAGCGCTTCTCCCTTGAGGGTGGCGAGACGATGGTCGCGGCCGTCGATTCCATCATCGAGATGTGCCCCAATCAGGGCGTCGAGGAAGTCGTCATGGGCATGGCCCACCGCGGCCGCCTGAATATCCTGACGAGCGTGATGCGGAAATCGTTCGATGTCCTCTTCGAGCAGTTCTCCGAAAACTACATCCCCGATGCCGTCGGAGGCGATGGCGACGTGAAGTACCACCTCGGCTACGAGGTCGTGCTCGACACCGCGGCGGGCAAGAAGGTCGAGGTCCGCCTCGCCGCCAATCCCTCCCACCTCGAGATCGTGAATCCCGTCGTCGAGGGCAAGGCCCGCGCCCGCCAGCGCATCCGCGGTGGCGCCGGTTTCCGCCATCAGGTGCTCCCGCTCCTCATCCACGGCGATGCGGCCTTCGCCGGTCAGGGTGTCGTCGCGGAAACGCTCAACTTCTCGCAGCTCCCCGGCTA
>JAZKEV010000532.1:0-3695 GCA_040386765.1 Verrucomicrobiota bacterium
GCAAGTCGATGTTCCACCTCGGCCTCCTCGCCAAGAATCTCACCGGCTACCAGAACCTCCTGAAGCTCGTCTCCGACGCGCACCTGAAGGGCTTCTACTACAAGCCCCGGACCGATCTCGAAACGCTCGCGAAGTACTCATCCGGACTCATCGGCTTCACTGGCTGCCTTGCCTCGCTCGTCCCGCAGCATCTCCTTTACGACCGCTATGAGGAGGCCCGCAAAGCCTGCGGGCGCTTTGTCGAGATCTTCGGCAAGGAAAACTACTTCGTCGAAATCCAGGACCACGGTATCCCCGAGCAGATCAAGATCATCCCCGGCCTCCTGAAGATCGCCGAGGAGTTCGGCCTGAAGGTCATCTGCACCAACGACGTCCACTACGTCCGCGATAGCGACTCCGGCCCGCACGATGCCATGCTCTGCATCCAGACCGGCGCCAAGATCGAGGACCAGAACAGGATGCGGTTTACCGGCAACCAGTTCTACCTCAAGTCGCGCGAGGAGATGGAGAAGCTCTTCATCGAGGTGCCCGAGTCGGTCACCAATACCCAGCTCGTCGCCGAGATGTGCGAGCTCGCGATCCCGTTCCCCAAGGGCAGCGAGCGCTATCCGCGCTATCCGCTCCCGCCCGAGATCAAGACGCAGTTCTCCCCGCCACAGTACCTCCACGAGCTCTGCGTGCAGGGCATGACCACGCGCTACGGCTGCGATTTCAACCAGGTCGCCAAAATCCCCGTCGTCGCCGAGCGCCTCGGCAAGCTCACCAATCTCCCCGCCGGCCAGAAACCGCAGGCCCCCGATTACAGCAACCTCTCCAAGGAAGAGGAACTCGCCGTCCGCATGGGCTACGAGCTCGCGATCATCAATGTCACCGGCTTCGTCGACTACTTCCTCGTCGTCTGGGATTTCATCGCGTGGGCGAAACAACACGCCGTCCCCGTCGGCCCCGGCCGCGGCTCCGGCGCCGGCTGCCTCGTCGCGTATCTCCTCGGCATCACCAATCTCGACCCGATCCGCTTCAAGCTCCTCTTCGAGCGTTTCCTCAATCCCGAGCGCGTCTCGCCGCCCGACTTCGATATCGATTTCTGCATGCGGCGGCGTGAAGAGGTCATCAACTACGTCCGCGAAAAGTACGGCCGCGATTGCGTGGCCAATATCATCACCTACGGCACGCTCGGCGCCAAGATGGTCATCCGTGACGTCTCGCGCGTGCACAATCTCGCCTTCGCCGACGCCGACCGCCTCGCGAAGATGATTCCCGACGAGCTCAACATCGAGCTGAAGGATGCCGTCGCCAAGTCCGCCGAGCTCCGCATGGAGGTGGAGCGGAATCCCATCGCCAAGCGCATCTTCGACCAGGCGCTCATTCTCGAGGGCATGGTCCGCAATACCGGCAAGCACGCCGCCGGCATCATCATCACCGACAAGCCGCTCGACGAATTCGTCCCGCTCACCCTGCAGGAAGGCGACGTCACCGTGCAGTTCGACATGAACGCCGTCGGCAAGCTCGGCCTGCTGAAGATGGACTTCCTCGGGCTGAAGACGCTCACCGTCATCTCCGACGCCGTCGAAAACGTCCGCCGCACCGCCAACCCGGACTTCGACATCGAGACGATCCCGCTCGATGACCCGAAGACCTACACGATTCTCAACGCGGGCAAGACGGTCGGCATCTTCCAGCTCGAGTCTCCCGGCATGCAGAACGCGTGCAAGCAGGTCGGCGTCTCGAACATCGACGACATCAACGCCATTTGCGCGCTCTACCGCCCGGGCCCGATGGCGTTCATCCCTGACTACGCGCGCGGCAAGAAGGACCCGTCGAGCGTCTCGTATCCGCACAAGCTGCTCGAGCTCTCCCTGCAGGAAACCTACGGCATCATCGTCTATCAGGAGCAAGTGATGGAGTGCGCCAAGATCATCGCCGGCTACACCCTCGGCGGCGCCGACATGCTTCGGCGCGCGATGGGCAAGAAGGACGCCGAGGCGATGGCGAAGGAGCGCATCAAATTCGTCGAGGGCGCCAAGCGGGTGAACAATATCGAGGAAAAGAAGGCCAACGAGATCTTCGACCTGCTGAACAAGTTCGCCAGCTACGGCTTCAACAAGTCGCACTCCGCCGCCTACGCGCTCGTCAGCTACCAGACCGCGTATCTGAAAGCCAACTACCCGGTGCAGTTCATGGCCGCCGTGCTCACCGCCGAGCTCGGCAACGCGGAAAAGGTCTCCCACTTCATCGCCGAGGCCGAGGCCATGGGCATCGTCGTGCTCGGCCCCGACGTGAACGAATCGCGCGCCAATTTCACCCCCGTCTTCCGCGGCGACAAGGGCGAGATCCGCTTCGGGCTCGCCGGCATCAAGGGCGTCGGTGAGCAGGCCGCCGCCAAGATCCTCGAGGAGCGAGAGAAAAACGGCCCCTACATCGACTACCGCGACTTCATCCTCCGCGCCGATCCGCGCGCGATCAACAAGCGCGTGCTCGAGAATCTCGTCGCCACCGGCGGCTTCGATTTCAGCGGCGCCGGCCGCGAGGAGCTCTTCGCCCAAATCGACGATGTCCTCAGCGCCCTCGGCGAGCTGCAGCGCAAATACCCCGCCCTCAAGAAAGACTCACCCGCCGCCGCCAAGGTCGAGGAGCCCGCCGAGTCGATGCTCTTCGACATGACGGCCGCCTCCGCGCCCGCCGCCCTCCCGCCGCGCAAGGAGCTGCTCGCCGATTTCGCCAATATCCTGAAGCACACCCGCCGCGCCCCCGCCGCCGGCAATGGCAATGGCGCCGGCAACGGCCACCACGCGCTCGACGACGGCATGTTCGCGATGGACACCAATCCCAAGGCCAAGACCGCCGCGAAGGCCTCCGCCGGCGCCGTCGAGCGCAAGCTCACCGCCGATAACGTCCTCCAGTTCGAGAAGGAGCTCCTCGGCTTCTACGTCTCCGGCCACCCGCTGAACGCCTACGAAGGCCTCGCCGACGCCATCAACACCTACGCTCTCGACGAACTGCTCGAGCAGGGCGACCGCGTGGAATTCCGCATCTGCGGCATCGCGGGCAATATCGTGAAGCGGCTCTCGAAAAAGGATAACCGCCCCTGGGCGATGTTCACCCTCGCCACGAAGAAAGGCGCCCTCGGCCTCAACCTCTTCGCCGATGGCTACGAGAACTACGGCAAGGTGCTCCAGGAAAACGCGCTCGTCCTCGTGCAGGGCAATATCATCCACGGCCAGGAAGGCCCGCGCATCAACCTGAAGGAGATCTATCCCCTCGACGGTCAGGTCGCCGGCATTGTGAAGCGCGTCACTTGGCTGGTGAAGCCCACGCACCGCGAAGCCCCTGCCTTCCTCCAAAAGCTCCGCGAAATCCTGAACCGCCAGTCCGGCGATACCAAGGTCCAGTTCGGCTTCGTCTTCGAAGACCGCATCGCCCCCATCGCCGAAGCCAGCGGCGCCCTCTCCTGGAAGCTCAACGCCCCCTCCTTCCAAGCCCTCCGCCAGCACCCCGCCGTCGCCGGCGTCCAAATCGAAACCCGCGCCGTCGAGCTCAAGGAAGACCGCAAGTGGAAGAAGCGCACCTAAGGTAGGGCACGTTACGTGTGTTGCCGTAGCTTCAGCGAAGGCACATCCCTAATGCGCCGTCAGGATGTGCGCACGCCGAGAGCGCGCTGGCTTAAGGATAAGCCGCCCTCTCGCAGGATCGACGAC
>JAZKEV010000533.1:0-10011 GCA_040386765.1 Verrucomicrobiota bacterium
CGGCGAGATCGAGGAACGCATGTGGGTCGCCGGCCGAGATATCCTCGCGCGCCCGTTGCAAAATATCCTCGCGCAAGACTCCGCGTCCGAGGTGCGCGCCGCCCTCGCGAGCAACGTTTCGCTCGACGAGGAGATCGTCCGCTTTTTCGTCGGCCAGGCCGAGGCGCCCGTCTGCGCCGCGCTCGCGATAAATCCAGTCGTGCCGCTCGATCTCGTGCAGGAGCTCGCCGCCACACGCCATCCGTCCGTGCTCGCCGCGCTCTCTTATCGCGAGGTGCTCGAGGCCGACCTTGTGCGCTTTCTCCTCGCGCACAGCCCCGACTTCCGGAACCACTGGGCGCAGCAGCAAAGGCCGATCTCCGACATGGAGTTCGAGACTGCCAAGACGCTGGTAGTCGACCCGCTTCCCTCGGTTCGCGCGCTCGCGATCGCCGGCTGTCCCGCTTGGCGCCTCGCCGATCTCTACGAGATCGCACGCGATCCCTCGCCGCTCGTGCGCCTCGCGGCTGTCCGCCATCCGCGTGCTTCCGACGAGTTGCTCGCCGAGCGCGCCAGCGACGACGTTCCCGAGATCGCCGCGCTCGCCCAGCAGCTCCGTGAAACGCGCCAGCGCACCGCCGTTTCCTCGCTTCGCGCCCAAGCCACCGCCCCAGCTCGCTCTGCGCCCGCAACCGCTTCCTCTTCTGCCGCTGCCGCCACCGCTGTCGCAGCGGCAGCGGCTCCTTCGTCTGCAAACGCCTCCGCACCCGCGTCTGCGCCGGCCGCGCGCACCGGTGCCGCCAGCGAGTCGGTCTTCGCACCCGCGCCGCCGCTCGCGACCTCCCCCGCGCCCGCGCCGCGCTTCGTCACGCGCTCCTCTCCCGGACTTTTCAACAAACTCAAACGCATCTTTTTCTAACCACCCACCATGGCAAAAAAAGCCCCCACCCTCTCCTTCCGCGACATCGTCCTCGGTGCCGAGGCCGAGGTCATCCGCCAGGCGCTCGAGGCCCGCGTGAAGATCGACCAGCTGATGGAAGAGCGCCAACGCGCCTACGAGCGCATCGCCGCCATCGAGACCCAGGTCGAAGAGACCATCGGCGAGCCCGGCGTCTTCCCCTTCCCCGCGCCGCCGCTGCCCGTCGCCGGCTTCGACCCGAAGGCCGACTATGCCACGCGCGGCAATCCCGCCGCGAAGAAGCCCGCCGCGCCCCGCTCCGGCCCCGCCACGGCGTCCGACGAAGCCGAGGCCGGCCAATAATCGCCCGCCCTGTTTTCCACGATGCCCAGCATCGCGACGCAGACGCCACACGCGCTTCGTCGCCGTGAGAACATAGCTGAGTGAGTTCCGCCCAACAGATCCGTCTCAATCAATTGCTCCTCGAACGCGAGGCGCAGTTCGTGCGCGTCTACGATCTCGAGCAGGCCGCAGCCGCGATCCTGGGCGAGCCGTACCCGTTCATCAAACCGCCACTCCCCTCCGATGCCCGCGGCAAGAAGAAGCCCTCCGCGCCGCGCGCCGGCGCCCGCGACCGCCTCCGCCGCCTCGAAGACGGCGAGACCGCCTATCGCGTGACCTACCGCCAGTTCGAGCGCACCCTCACCGAGGAGCACGACGACCTCGACGCCCTCCGCACCCTCCTCGCCGCGCAGGGAGCGCAGCTGCAGGTCCTGCGTATCGAGACTCTCGATACGGGCGGCAGCCCCAAGGAAGCCCTCTTCGAACGCGGCTCCGCCACCCCGTAGCGCGGAGCTTCAGCCCGCGCTCAGGACGTTCATAGGCCAAGAGCACGGCCGCTTAAGGATAAGCCGTCCTCCCCTACTCTCGCCTCACACGCTCCGATGCCACGGTTCCCCCGTAGGCTCGCCGCTGTGATACACGAGATGAAGCACTCGACGGTGCTTCGGCTCCTTTGCCTGCGACGACGCGTGCAACAGCAGCGGTTTCATGAGCAACGCCTCTCCCGCCTGCGCCAGGCACGCGTGCTCTCCCCCTCTCGCAACGACCCCACCGATTTCCGCACTCGGGATGACTCCCTTCCGATGCGTTCCCGGCGAAACGCGCAACGGTCCGTTCGTCTCATCGCAATCGTCGAGATGGATGCGCACCGCCAGTAGCTCCTCGAGCACCGACCGCGGCGGTCGCGCGTAAGTCACACCCCCTTTGATCGTCGGCATCGCAAAGCCGTCCGTCGCCACCGTCCGCGCAAAGGGAAACATCAGGTCCTGATGCCACGTCACCTTCCAGTTTGCGGCCGGTGTCTTGTCGAAGGTGATCGCCTGAATCGCCACCGCCGTCGCCGTCAATCGCCCCGCCCCCACGAGAATCTCGCGCGTCGCCACCGCGATCTCGCGGACGGTCGGCTCGTCGAGCAAACAGCGCGCCCCCGCCTGCCCCTCGGCAAAGAGTGAAGTGCGGATCGACTCCAGTTTTGCCGCTGCCACCACCGGCCCAAACAACTCAAAGCCCAAGCTATTCAGATCGACGTTCGCGTCGTGCATGCGTGGTGTTATTCACATCAAGGGAGAACACACCGCGAGTTCTCCCTTTGTTCACCCTCACTTCAGATACTTATCCAACGGCGGGTTCACGATATCCGCCATCTCCGGCGAATTGAAATTCTCCTTGGTCACGAAGCCCACGCCCGTATCGACCACCAGGTCGACCTTCTTGCCCTGTAGCGCGGCGACCATCGTCTTCACGCCGAGGTAGCCCATCCGCAGCGGATTCTGCACGACCATCCCCTGGATGTCTCCGGCCTTCAGGCCAGCGTTCAGCGTCTCCCCGGAGTCGAAGGCCACGAACTTCACCTTGCCGCCCGCGAGGCCCGCGTCGCGCAGCGCGAGGAGCATGCCGACCGCCGACGATTCGTTGGAGGCAAACACGCCCTGCAGCTGGCGGCCATGACGGTTGAGGAGATTTTCCGCCGAGCGCTTCGCGGTGTCGCGCGTCGCGCCCGCATGCTGGTCGATCGACACCAGCTTGATCTCCGGAAAATCCTTTTTCATCACCTCGAGAAAACCTTCCTCGCGCGCCTCGGTGCTCGCCGAACCCACCGCGTAGCGGAGCATCGCGACATTGCCCTTGCCGCCGAGCATCTTGCCGAGATTGCGCGCGGCGAGCCGCCCGCCTTCGCGGTTATCGGTCGCGACGGTCGAGACCGGCGCCTTCGAATCGAGGCCGGAGTCGATCACCACCACCGGGATCTTGCCCTTCGTCGCCATCTCCACCGGGTTGGCGAGCGCCTTGCGGTCTAACGGCGCGAGCACGATGCCGCTCACGCGCTGCGCGATGAAATTCTCCACCACCTGCACCTGCTGCTCACGATCGTCTTCCTTCAGCGGACCTTTCCAGATCACGGTTACTGTGACACCTTCCGCGGCGAGCTCGCGTTGCGCCTTGATCGCGCCCGCGTGGATCGATTTCCAGAATTCGTGCGTCGTGCCCTTGGGTATGACCGCGATTTTGTAGGCTTCCGCAGCCTGGGTGGACACAAGACCCGCCACAGCCAGCGAGACAGCAAGGAGGAGGTTTTTCATGGGGGAAAGGGTAAGCCGCTTACCGCCGCCAATCCGGCGACCGCAAACATCCCGCCGAAACAAAACGCCCCCACGCCCTCACGCAATCTTTCCTCTGCCGACCGTGCCGCCCGGCCCTCCCTCAGCGCCCATACCCAACATCCCCGCGCCTCCATCCCAAACCGAGGCTCGCGGCCCCCAGCCGCCCCCGTTTTGCTCCGCCGATGCTTTTCTGGCTGAAGAAATTCGTCTCCTTCTGGATCATGCCGCTCCCGTTTTGCGTGCTGGCGATGCTGATCGGACTCGTTCTTCTGCGGTGGTCGCGCCGCCCCCGGCTCGGTCGCACGCTCTTCGTCACCGGCTTCGTTTTGCTCCTGCTCTTCAGCAACGACATCGTGAGCCGGTGGCTGATCCGCCCGCTGGAGACGCGCTACCCCGCATTTCCCGAGTTTGTACCCGGCCAGCCCCCGCCCGCCCAATTGGCTGGCTGCACCTACGTCGTTGTCCTGGGCGGCGGCAATGGCTTCACGCCCAATGTCGCGTCGACCACCCTGCTCTCCTCCTCGAGCCTCAGCCGGATCGTCGAGGGCGTGCGCATCCTCAAGGTCCTGCCCGGGGCCAAACTCATCGTGAGCGGCCCCAAGTCCGGCGATTTCCCGTCCCACGCCACGGCGCTCGCGCGCTCGGCCGAGTCGCTCGGCATCGCCCCCGATCGGATCGTGTACATCGAGACCGCCCGCGATACCGAGGATGAGGCACACGCCGTGCGGAAGCTCGCCGGCGATGACCCGGTCGCACTGGTCACCTCGTCCTGGCACATGCCGCGCGCGATGGCACTGGTCAAAAGCACCGGCCTCAATGCCGTGGCGTGCCCGACGGATTTCCAGACTCACGCCATGGATACCTTTTATTTCGGTGACCTGTTCTGGGATGGGGCCGCCCTCCAGCGGAGCACAGCCGCGATCCGCGAGCGTATTGGGTACCTTTGGATCTGGTTGCGCGGCAAGACCTGAGCGCCTCCTGAGTGCCCGACCCGTCATAGCCAGGAAATTGTTTCGCAATTGTAACAATCGCCGCTACCCAGCAGTGGCTGAATGATCTCGCTCAAGAAGCTTCTCGGTAAAGACGACAAATTCTTCGATCTTCTCGAAGCCGGTGCGGAAGAGGCCAGGACGAGCGTCGACCTGTTCGCTAAGTACATCCAGAAGCTCGGCACCGGCACCGCCGCCGCCAGCAGCCTCGACGACTTCATCCTGACCCGCCGCAAGGAGAAGCGCATCCGCCACACCATGACGGAGGAGCTGAGCAAGACCTTCGTCACCCCGCTCGAGCGGGAGGATATCGAGGCCCTCTCCTTCGCCCTCTATCGCATCCCCAAGCAGGTCGAGAAGATCGTTGAACGCCTCTCGATCTACCCCGGTCGTGTGCCGCACGCCGCGTTTCAGCGCCAGGCCGAGCTCATGCTTCAGGCCGCCGAGGCCGTGATGTTCATGGTGAAGCAGCTCCGCGGCGGCACCGACATCGAGAAGATCCGCGGCGCCAACGACCGCCTGCAATTCGCTGAAGGCGAAGCCGACAAGGTCATGCTCGCCCTCCTCAAGGAACTCTACCAAGGGCCCTACGACGCCAAGGAACTCGTCATCCTCCAGACCCTTTACGAGATGGTCGAGCAGGCCGTCGACCGGTGCCGCAATGCCGGCAACATCGTCCTCCAGATCGTGCTGAAGCACTCGTGAGCGTGCTGCCACGGTCATGACGCTCTTCTTTCTCGTTCTATTCGCGGCGCTGGTTTTCGAGTACATCAACGGCTTTCACGACACCGCCAACTCCATCGCCACTGTCGTTTCGACGAAGGTCCTCACTCCACGCCAGGCGGTCGCGTGGGCCGCGTTTTGGAATCTCATCGGCGCGCTCGCCGGCACGGAGGTCGCCAAGACGATCAGCGGCGGCCTCGTAGCCACCGACGCCGTCACCATGCTCACGGTGTTCGGCGCCCTCATGAGCGCGATCTTCTGGAATCTCTTCACGTGGTGGCTCGGCCTGCCCTCGAGCTCCAGCCACGCCCTCATCGGCGGCCTGTGCGGCTCGGCCCTGGCCACCTCCGTCGGCAACTGGGGCGTCCTCATCTGGTCCGAAGTCGATAAGAAGGGCGCGTCCGTCGGCCTCTGGCCCAAGGTCGTGCTGCCCATGTTCAGCTCGCCCATGCTCGGCTTCGTCGGCGGCGCGTTGCTCATGTTGCTTCTCACCGCCTGCCTCCGCAAAGCCACTCCGCGCTTCGTAAATCGCGTCTTCGGCAAGGCCCAGCTCCTCAGCGCCGGTTGGATGGGGTTCGGTCACGGCCACAACGATGCGCAAAAAACCATGGGCATCATCACCCTCGCCCTCGCCACCGGCACCGCCACGGGCGCGTTCACCGATCTGCCCGACTGGCTCTCCTTCCTGAAGCTCACCAGTTCCTCAGACATTCCCCTGTGGGTGAAGCTCACCTGTGCCATCGTAATGGCAGCCGGCACCGCCGCCGGCGGCTGGCGCATCATCCGCACGATGGGCCACAAGATGGTGAAACTGCAGCCCGTGCATGGCTTCGCCGCCGAGACCACGGCTGCCATTATCATCCAGGGCGCCTCCTCCATCGGCGTGCCGGTGTCCACCACGCACATCATCTCCACGTCGATCATGGGCGTCGGCGCCACCAAGCGCCTCAGCGCCGTCAAGTGGGGCGTCGTTGAGCGCATCCTCTGGGCATGGGTGCTCACCCTCCCCGTCACTGCCCTCCTCGGCTACGCCTTCGTGCGCCTCGGCCACGTGCTCGGTTACAAGTAAACGGGGCGGCCACCAGAGGTAGGGGGAGACGTCTACAGTCCACGCCGCGCCGCCGCGTTTTGGCATCGTAGGTCTCGCACTTTTCGCCGGTGTGCCATGCAACTGATCACCGGGACGGCGCGCCCTACCTTTCAGCGCCCCCGGAACCGCGGCTCCGCCCTGCCCCTCCCGATCCGTAACGGGAAGGTTACGCCTTCGTGTATAGACAACCGGCACGGAATCGGCTGACCTTTGCCGCGTAGCTTCGTCTGCCGCAGCTTCCCCCTCTGCCTCCATGAGCCGCCACTCCGCGCCGTGCGTCTTCGTTCGTCGCCTCGCCCCGCTCGGGCTCGCGCTGGCATTCGCGTCCGTGAGCCTCGCGCCGGCGCCCGCGCAGACCGAAGACATTCCGCGCTCCCGTCGCTCGCAAGGCGGAGGAAGCAGCGGGAGCGGCAGCGGAGGCGGCGACTTCGACGGAGCGCGGCTGCCGCCTCCGCCGCCTCAGCCGATCTTTTTCCCGCCTCATCCTCCGGCGCTCGGCCGCACCTTCGGGAAAGGGGCGATGCCCGGCAGCAATCAACCGCCCGCGCCGCCGGAGCTCGCGGACTTCGTCAACGAGATCTTTTACCCCGAGCTCGGCTCCCGGCTCTTCGCAAACTTGCTGAAGGATGCGCAGCGCCAGCAGGTCGATGCTTATCGCACCGCCAAACTCGCCCTCCAAAACGAACTGCGCACCGAGCTTGAGCGCCTGCGCAATGCCGAGCCCGCCGAACGCCTGCAAGCGCTCGCCGCACTCGCCACCAGGCAGGCTCCCCGACTCGCGCAGCTCGAAAAAGATGCCGAGCAGCTCCGCCGCGAGCTCATGCACCGCGATCATACGTGGGGCGCGCGACGCGAATGGCGCCTTGGCGACTACGGGCGCCGCGGCTTCTCGCCGACCGAGATCGCGCAGGTGATGCGCGCCTACGCCTACTATCAAAACGGCCTCCTCCCCGCGCAACGCCGGCTGCTTCGCGAGATCTCGCTCGAGCTCCTCCTCTCCGCGGAAAACGAAACGAAGGCCGCCGCTGCGCAGCCGCACGTCTTTTTCCCGCCGGAGCCCGCGCGCGTGCTCTTTCCCGACCACATGTCGGCCGAAGCCGCCGCCAAGCTCGCCGCGTATCAGACGAAAAAGTCCCTCCTGAAAAAGGAGCTTTACGATGTCGTCTACCGCCACGATGGCCAGGCCCTCGGCTTCCTCCCCGGCAATGCGATCGCTTCCCTCGCCGCCAGACAGGCCCCGCGCCTCGCGGAGCTAGAAACCCTCGCGGAGGAGGTTCGCCGCCTTCTCCCACCTGCGAGTGGCGCGCCGCCCGTCGAACGCTCCCCCCTCCCCCTTGCCCTCTCGACTCGCCTCAGCGCAATGATGAATACCTACGCCGCTGCCCAGCGCGCCGCGAGCGCGCAGATCGATGCGATCATCGCCCGCAACACGGAAAGCATCAGCCAGTCGAAATACGTCTTCGGCGCCGAGGGCATAAAATTTGTCGTCATCCCCAATCGGTTCTCGTCCCGAAGCACCTCCGGCCGGACGAAGATCGAAGCCATCCGCGCTGAAATCAGCGCCATCGCAGACGAGTACGCCCGCACCCTCGCCGAGCTCCTGAATGAGCGCTCCGCCATCCGCGAGGAAATCGCCCGCACGCTCGGCAACACCGAAGCCGCCAGGATCGATGCCACGCTCTACGCGGCCATGCGGGTGGTCAGCCAGCAGGAGACCGCCTCCGCCTACGAGGAATACCGCGTCGCCGTCTTCGAGCCCGGCCTCTCGCCCGAGCAACGCCGCCTCCTCTTCGACAGTGTAGTCCAGAAGCTCGATCTCCCCCTCCCCCGCGGCGAGCCCCAGCCCGCCAATCGCAGCGATTCCTGGTAGCCTGAAAAAGGTGGTCGCGGGTTTACCCCGCGACCGATCGATGGATCGAAAAACAAAGAACGACGCTCGGCGGATCGAAGATCGAATGTAGCCCGCCTCGGAAGAGCCGGGACCTCAGGAGCCCTGCCCGCGTGGTGGGCCGCCAGCTCGCCGGCGCTTTCCCGAAACTCGGACGAACACCCGCCAGCAGGCCGCCTACCAGGCGCGCGTGACCACGTCCGTCATCCCGTCGCGGGATAAACCCGCTCCTACAATCACGCCAACGATCTCCCCACCGATATCCTCGCCCCTCCATCCTTCCCGACCTTCCCGCTCTTCCTGTTCACCTGCCTTCTTCTCCGCCTTCTTTTTTGCGCCCTCTGCGCCTCTTTGCGGCCATTCGCTTCGTGTATCCCGCTCACCCCCGCCTTGCATTACTTCTTCGTCTCCGCAAACGGCGCCGCCGACACCGTGCCGCTCGCCGGATTCACCATGCTCAACTCCGGCTGGCCCTGCGGTTTCTTTCGTTTTTCCACCAGCGCCAGCAGGAGGTCGCTCTTCGCAAGACTCCCGCGCAGCGACCCATCGGGGTCCACGACCGGCAGCCGCTCCGCGACGATGCCCAGGAACCCCGCCAGCGCATCCGTCAGCGGCTGGTCCGGCGCCACGCGCGGAAAATCCTCCCGCAGGATATCGCGCGCGATCACCAGCCCCGCGAGATCCGGCTCGCCCAGGTAAGGCTTGATGTCGTGGAGCGCGACGATGCCCAGGAATTTTCCCGTCTCGTCCACCACATACAGGTTGTTCACCCGCACGTTGAGAAACATCCGCGCGATCTCCGCAAAGTGCGCCGTCGGCGCGATCGACGGCGGATTGGGCCGCATCATGTCCGCCACGCGGCCCTCGCCGAGCGCCGGGTCCGGCACGGCCGCCGACTTCCGCTTCAGCGCCTCGCTGTAGAGCGACGCGCCCTCCAGGCTCTTCGAAGTGTAGTAGGCGATCACGCTGCACAGCAGCAACGGCAGGATGATGTCGTAGCTTAGCGTCATCTCGAAGAGCAGGATCACCGCCATCACCGGCGCGTGGCTCGCCGCCGATAGAAACGCGCCCATGCCCACCAGCGCAAACGCCCGCGGGTCCACCGCCGCGCCGGGGAAGAGCTCGTGCAAGCCCGTGCCGAACAGATAGCCCACGCCCGCACCCATGAAGAGCGAGGGCGTAAACACACCGCCCGGCGCCCCGGAGCCAAACGACGACATCGTCGCGAGCCACTTGCACGCGAAGATCCCAAGGATCATCGTCCACACCATCTTCCCGTTCACGATCTCGACCACCACCGAGTAACCGTTGCCGCAGACCTGCGGAACATTGATCGCGATCGCGCCCACGAAAAAACCGCCCAGCGCGAGGCGTGCGACCAGCGGCAGCTTGAGCGACACAAAGAATTCCTCCGCCCGCTTCAGCGACATGAGAAACACCGGCGCCAGCATGCCCACGATAAAGCCCAGCACGATGTAGCCGGGGATCTCCCATACCGACACCTGGCTGAAAGGCGGCACCTTGTAGAGCACGTGCGCCGGCGTCAGGACCTGCACCGTGAGCGTCGCGGCCACGGCGGAAACCACGAGAGGCCCGAGGCTCTCCATCGCGATCGTGCCGAGGATGATCTCCGCCACGAAAAACGATCCCGCGATCGGCGCATTGTAGGCTGAGGCGATGCCCGCCGCCGCGCCGCAGGCCACCAGCAAGCGCAACTGCGGCGGCGAAAAATGCCGCCACCGCCCCAGCGACGAGGCCATCACCGCCGCCAGCTGCACCAT
>JAZKEV010000533.1:10021-18376 GCA_040386765.1 Verrucomicrobiota bacterium
CTCGCGCCCGATCGAGCCCCCGGAGCCGATCGAGAAAAGCGCCGCGGTGGATTTCACCAGGCTCGCCCGCACCGGGATATTGCCGCTGCCGATCGCGATTGCCTCCATGTAGTCCGTCGAGCTCTGCGCACGCGTCAACCGATGGCCCCATAAGAGCACGATACCCGCGAGCGCTCCGCCCGCCGTCGGCACGAGCAAGGTTCCCCACCACGGCAGTTTCGCGATCGAGTCCACCACACCCAGCCGCGAATTGCCGAACCAGTCGTAGATGCGCTCCGTCAATGTCGTGAACATGATCGACGACAGCGCGCCCATGAAGCCCGCCAGGGCGGCCCACATGAGCGTGACCTGCCACTCGGTCGGTTGGAGCTTTTCCTGAATCCAGACGCGCCAGCGCAGCAGGCGCAGCAGACGGCGCATCAACACGCTGGGCTCGACGATCGCCTTCATCGCCGGGCGGCAAAGCCACCCGCCCCGCGTGGCCGACGGCAAGTCGCGCCTCCAAGGCTCCCGCTGCGTTCGATCGTCAGATTCACCACCGAGCACCCTAGAAAGCCCCCTTTCAGAAACAAGCTCACACAAAACATTTTCACCCCCCCACCATCTTACACAAAACGCACCTCGAACCCCGTCTCACGGACGCCTCCCCGTGCAATCGTTCGTAGTTCCGCCTTCAGGCGGAATCCGACGAACCTTCCGTCCAAACGCACCTACGCACATCAGATCCCGTTGGCTCGCGCTTGCGCCCTGCGCCGATTGTTTCACGCTCCGCCCCGATGAGCGCGAAGCCCGCGAAGAAAAAATTCCCTCTCCTCCCCGCGCCCGTGTCCGCGTCGATCTCTGCGTCCGCCTCCACAGCACCAGGCTCGCCGATTTCCGCGCCCACCCCCACGCCCTTGGAGTCCACCACTCCGTGGATCGACTCCACCGACCCGCGCAAGCGCCTCTACGGCAAAATCGCCCTCGTCGCCGTCTGGCTCTACGTCGCCGCCCTCTGGCTCCTCGTCCTCGACCAGACCCTCGACCTCGGCATCTTCGGTCCGAAGGTCCCGCCGGCTCCGTGATCTCGTAGCGTGCCTCTCAATCGACCACTCCGCATCGGCCTCGGTATCGTCGGTGCTCTCGTCGGGCTGATCGCGGTCGCGATCTTGAGTTGGAATCTCTGGACGATCCGCGCCCTGAACTTGGCCAAGGCCCGTATCGCCGCCGCCGGGCTT
This sequence comes from Verrucomicrobiota bacterium, assembly GCA_040386765.1. GTDB lineage: Bacteria > Verrucomicrobiota > Verrucomicrobiia > Opitutales > Opitutaceae > ER46. The sequence goes on from JAZKEV010000533.1 coordinate 11,239, forward strand.
CCGACTAAAATCTCCGACTTCGCCAAGCCTCCGGTCGCCGAGGCGGAAAATGCCGCCCCGCTCATCGCAGAAATAAAGAAGATCACGGAAGGGAAGGACTACGACGGCACCGAACCCGACACAGGCGTCCGCTCGCTCCTCGCCAACTTCAAGGAGAGCCACGCACCGTACAAACTGGACGACGCGGGCATTCGTGACCTCACAGCGATTCTCTCGCGCCCTTCCGCCAGGGAGATTTTGACTCTCATCCGCGAAGCTGCGGATCGCCCCGCTTTTGATGCCCGACTTGACCTCTCATTGGGCCCAAAACTGATATTGGAGCACCTTGCCCCCATGCGTGCCGGAGTGGATATTCTCCGCGCTCACATCCGGCTCGCCTCCAGCACCGGCTCCATCGACGAAGCGTTCACAGATCTCTGGCGCCTGCTTAATCTCTCCGACTTCATGGCGAGTGAAGCATCGATGATGTCGCACTTGATATCATCCTCCTTCCTGCACGCAGTGATCGAGGAACTGGCGCACGCAGTCGCAAACAGAGCCTTTTCGGAGCGATGGGCGCGCCGCTTTGCGAACCGAATTAAAGGCATTAAGCTCCAGCTCCGGTTGATCACAACGCTCGATGTTGAGAGGGTCGGATTTGGGGCGATCATTTTTGAGGATATGCTCTCGGGCAAAATCGACGCCGGCGAAGCCCTTCTCGGACTAGCCTCCGACGTCAGGCAAAGGCCACGCGCCTCAATCTATATACCCCAAGGTTGGGTGCGGATGGAGTATCTCACCTACCTCAATTGCCTGCAGCAATATCGCGCGCTAGCAGCATCTCATTGGGCTCGTCCAGCCGAGCAACAACGCCGAATGCGAAAGCTAACGGAAGAGGCTTTGAGCCTAAGAGTGTTCGCCCCAATTATTCTTCCGAGCCTCACCAGCATTGTTGATCGTGCCATGAATTTAGATCTGAAAATCGCGGCAGCCGTCGCCGGTCTCGAGGCCTATCGCTATCGCCTGAAACACGGCGAATACCCCGCGTCCCTTTCCGCGCTCGTCCCCGAATTTCTTGCGGTGGTCCCGCGAGACACATTCGCCGGTGCGGACATGCTCTACGTCCGCAAGGACGCTACGTTTGCCATCTACAGCGTCGGACGAAACGGTACCGACGATGATGGGAAATTCGCTCCGCCCGAGCATGACGACCTCGGCTTTTTCCCGTCGCTGCAAACACCCACTCCCGCGGGCGCCCGCCGCTGACTTACTTCTTATCCGCGCCGGCTGCTGGCGCTGCCGCTGACCGGCGCAGCAGGATCGGCCTCCGTTCCGCCTCCGATAATTTCTGCACGAAGGTCCGTACCTCCTCGTAGTCGGTGCGCTCCAGCAGGCCGCCGCGCTGGGTGAACTCGAAACGATATGCGACACCGTCTCCGGCTTTCCGATACGTCAGTCGGCCGGAAGACCGCGGGCTCTCCAACGAAATATCGTCCGGCAGCTCCTCGACCTCGGTGCCAGCGGGCAGGGTCAGCGTGACTTCCTTCTCCATCCGCTCCGCATCCATCCAGGCCACGCCGGCCGCGTCGGTTTTCCAAGGGGCCAGGCGGCCTTTCGTGAGGAGCACCTGAGGACTCACCATGAGGAGGCTCCCGGTCTTTCGCGCGTAGCGCTCGGCCTTGAATTCAAATTCGAGCCACGACTCCGCCGTGGTCCCATCCCACTTATCCGTCCATTTCAGATCCTGCACGATGGGGATGCTGTCGCGCAGCCGCGCCTCCAACGCCTTCTTGGCCTGCTCCACGCTCAAGGGTTCGCCGATGGGGGTGGTTCGCGCACGGCCTGGGGCCCGGGCGACCGCCCTGCGGCCTAGCACGTGCTCCTTGGCGCGGACCTGCAGCGTGCCATTGGCATCCAGCGTGGCCTCGATCGCGCAGTGGTAGCGACTATTCTCCGGGCCGTCGGCGGGCATATCGATGAGCGCCTGCGCGCGCGGATCAGCCACGAGGCCGAGTCCCGACTGGTCCCCCACGGAAAGAAAACCCAGCGGCGTCAGCGAATCCGTGGGGTCGAAGAGCACGAGCCGCCCGATGCCAGGCACCTCCACCACCGGCCATGACTTCGGCACCGCGTCATCCGCCGGCAGCCCGACGATGACGTGATTGAAAACGGCGGCGGGCCACTCGCGGCGCACGCCCCGCGGATCGCCCGAGGAGACCAGCACCGGCAGCGCCGTCTCGCCCGTGGCGCGCAACATCGCGGTGAGCAGCGTGACCTTGTCTTTGCAGTCGCCGAAGCGGTTCTTCAGCACCTCGGCCGGCAGATGCGGCCGGTAGCCCGCGAGGTAATCTTTGCCGAGCGTCACCGAGAGATAAACGATGTCGGTCTGTACAAAATGCGCGAGCGCCCGGATGCGCTCCCAGCGCCCGGTCTTGCCCGCGACGACCGCCTCGGCCTTGGCCTTCACGTCGTCCGCCACGATCGTTTGCCCTTCCAGCACGCCCGCCGCCAGCTTGGCGAAGTCGGGCCAGGAGCCGATCGTGCCCTTGCCCTGCGCCGAAAGCCCCCGGGCGGACACCACCACATCCTCTTCCAGAAAATCGTCCGGCTCCTCTCCCTTGGCTGGAACCGTCTCGCGCATTTCCCAGCGCAGCGATCCGGGAGCGCCGCCCGGCGCGGGCCCCGGTATCCGGTCACTGGATGCATGCCACTCGACCCGGCCGCCCGCCACCGGCGTGATCTCGAGCCGGTTGAGCCGCACCGGCAGGGAGGAATCGAAATTCCAGCTGATATCCGTGATACCGGCCAGCGACTCCACCTGAAATTCCCATACCAAGGCGCCGCCCACCGCGATCTGCTCCTCCGCATCGAAGGTGATGATGCGATATTGATTCCAGAAATGGCTGCCCACGCGCTGCGGCATATCCGTGAAACGATGGGTCGGGAACGACTCGGATTTCTTTCCGTCCGGCGCAACCACCCATGCTTGGGCGGAGATGATTTTTTCCAGATTGGGATTCAGCCCATAGGAACAAAAGGCCCGCGCCCGGCCCTGCTGCGCAATCACGCGAATCACTCCGCGATACGTCCGGCGCACGCGGTCTTCGGTCAGGTAGCGGATATCGCCCGACTTCATCAAGATCACCGCACCCTTCGTGCCACCGTCCGCCACCGGCCCCTGAAGGTGGGCTTGAGCCCACTCCGGCGGACGCGCCCAGGCAGCAGCTGCCAGTGCACAGACCACCACCACCGTGCTCACCCATCGCCAAGGGGAGATGTTCATGGTCTCGCCTCTTTCTTTTTCTTCGTGAACACCAACTCATGCTGATCGCTGCGCACCACGTGATCGTAGAATTTCCGCATCGATGCATAGTGAGTCACGGGCACCGCCATCACGCCTGACATGAACTGGCGGTCCACAAAGAGCTGCCGTTTTTCGTCGTCGTGTCCAAACTCGACTTTGTAGTGCAGGACCTCTCCAGGCGCCGCCGTGGGTTTGGTCGGCGCGTCCAAGGCATAACCCTCCGGCCACGTGATCAGGAGCTGGTCGATTTCCTGCCAGCACTGCTGGAAATAGATCGGACCTTTCCGCTCCTCGGCGGGAAAAGGCGTGACGGCATCCGCTCGAAACACCAGTGGCCGCAGGATCAATCGGTCCTTCGTCCGCACCGCAAAACCCTCGCAGCGCAGCCGGCACCCAATATCGAGCGGCGCCTCGGGGTCCTCGAGTCCGTCGATCTTGAGCACGGTCAGCTCCGCTCCGCTCAGGTCGATCCCCAGTTTTTTCTTCGCCCGTTCGATGCGCGTCTCCGGCGGCGCATCCCGCAGCTCGCCGCGCAATTTTACCGCCATCTGGCCGGTCAGCCGGCGCACGAAGCTTCCCTCGATCGTCCCCTCCTCATCGAGCGTCAGCGTCCCGGAGGTCCCGACGATCGAGCGCTCCGGGCCCGATATCCGGATGGGAATGAATTCCTGCTTTTTCGGCAGCGCCAACAGGCCGTGCTGCCCTTCGTATTCCCACGGCAGCATGTCGAACGGCAGCGCGTAACGGCTGTGCGGAGCCGAGAAACGCCACGTATCTTCCATTTGGATCGCGAGCGCCGCGTAGGGCAGAAAAACGCGCGAGACCGCTTTGGGATTGAAGGCGGCTATCTCCCGGTCCGGGAGCATGACCACATGGGCCTTGAGGCCGGCTAGCTGGCAAAGACTGTACGCTAGCCACAGGAAATCGTCGTCCTCGAAATCTACCGTAACCTGTTTCTTCCAATCGAGAACATCGTCGAGGGAGTGGATATTTTCCGTGCGCTTGATCTTTTCGGTGGTGCGGTAGTGCTCGCGAAAGGCCTGCCAGTGATTGCTCACCCAGCGGTGGATCAACTGTGCTTTCTGCTTCTCGTTCTGCGCCGACTCCGTGATCTCTTTGGCCAGCTGCGTCACCCGCTTGGTCGCCAGCCCCCGATCCCGCGCCACCCAGTTGGTCACCGTCGCGTACGGCGCCCACGGCCCCGCGCTCGCCTCGACCTTGCCGGGGAGCGGCACTTTGCCCGAGCGCGGTTCCAGGTACAGGGTCGTCGACTCGTAGGTGTTGAAAATCGTCAGCACCTGGTTGGTGATGGGTCCGCTGAAGGGCTCCGTCACCCAGGAGGAGAGATTGTTTCCGATCACACTCACCGTGCCCGCTTTCGCATCTTCGGTAAACTTGGCATCCTGCAAGTTGGAGAAGAACGTGCGGTTGAAAAAGGTATCGTGCTGGGCGATACGTGCCTTGTATTCGAAGCGTCGCACGGGAAAGTGCTCCCGCTGCCCGCTATATACGCTGACCGACGAGGGGTAACGATCCACCACCTTGGTATGAAATTCGAGCACCGAGCCACGCTCGACGCCCGGGATCGCGAGGAACCGCTCTTTCGCTGCGGCGCTGGCCGAGCCGAGCCAACCCCAGAAGCCCGCCTGTTTCGCCTGCTGGACCAGCGGGCGCTCTTTCACGGCCTCTTTTCCAAATTCCTGGATGCGTCCATCCGGCGAGATAAGGCGCGCATGCAGCTCCATGCGCTCATCGGAGCCTTCATAATCGACCTTGGTGACGCGGGTAATCTTGTCGGACTTTTCGGGATCGAAGATTTTATAGCGCACGTAGGTCGTCGTCGTCCGGTCGTAGGGATAGTTACGATCGTCCACATCGATGCGGAGGAAGATGACTTCCGCCGCGGCGGCCGGCTCGAGTTTGGGCGCGGTTTCCGCGAGCTCCGCGGGAGCGACGGGAGTCCACGTCGGCTTGGCTGACCACGCGAGCGGCGCAGTCAGCGCAAACAGAAAGGATATATAGAGCGCGAGCAGGCAACGACGCACGGCTGGACGGGCGACAAAGTACATGGAATCGAGTAGGTGGATACTCGACGGTCCAGCCCCGCCGTCAATCGATCGTGTACGGCTCCTGCACTTCGTCGGACTCGACGTGACCCGCCGTCAGCGTCACGAGGCTCTTCAGCGAGGTGAAGTGCTGGCTCAGGTCGAAGTCGCCGCCGAGGCCGCCGATGAGCTTGTCGAAGAGATCCTTCTTCGAGGCCTTCAGGGCCTGGATGCGCTCCTCGATCGTGCCCGCCGTCACCATGCGATAGACGAAGACCGTATTCGTTTGTCCGATACGGTGGACGCGGTCGACCGCCTGCGCCTCGACCGCAGGGTTCCACCACGGATCGAGCAGGAAGACGTAATCCGCCGCGTGCAGCGTGATACCGGTGCCCGCCGCTTTCAGCGAGACGAGCATCGCCGCCGCACCGTGCGCGCTCTGGAAGGAGTGCACGGGCTTCTGGCGGTCGAGCGTCATGCCCGTGAGCTCGAAGCGCGCGAGGTCGGGGAAATTCTTCGCGAGCGCTTCGCGCACGCGGTCGAGCAGCATCACGAACTGCGAGAAGATCACGACCTTGTGGCCGCTGCCGACGATCTCGGTCAGCTTTTCCATCAGGAGGTTGATCTTGCCGGAATCGGTCAGCGGCGCCTTCTGCCACGGGAGCATGTCCGGGTCGCAGCAAGTCTGCCGCAGGCGGGTGAGCAGCGCGAGGAAACCGAAGGACTTCTCGCGCATCGCCGCGCCCACGTCGTCGCCGAGGCGCTCGAGGCCCTCGCTGCAGATGCGGGCGTATTCGGCGCGCTGCACATCGGTGAGCGGGCAGATGAGATCCATCTCGATCTTCGCGGGCAGCTCCGTCGCGACTTCCTTCTTCGTCCGGCGCAGGATGAAAGGCGCGAGCTGGGCGCGGAGACGGGTGAGCGTGCCCTCGCGGTTCGCCGTCAACGCCGATTCGAACGCCGTGCGCGAGCCGAGCAGGCCCGGCAGGAGGAAGCGGAAGATGCTCCAGAGATCGAGCTGGCGGTTCTCCAGCGGCGTGCCGGTGAGCACCACGCGGTGCGCCGCGCGGATCGCGAAGCAAGTCTGCGTGATCTTCGCATCGGGGTTCTTGATGAACTGCCCTTCGTCGAGCACTGCGTAGCCAAATTCCTGGCTCGAGAGCAGCGACCGGTGTTTGCGCAGCTGCGTGTAGCTGGCCAGCCAGATCAGCGGCGCAGTGTTCTGGGTAAAGTCATGACCGGTCTTCAGCACGTCGACGGCGAGGTGCGGGAAAAACTTCGCGATCTCCTCGCGCCACACCGGCACCACGCTCGCCGGGCACACGATGAGGCTCGGCTTTTCGGCCAGCCGGCGCGAGGCCAGCAGTGACAGCACCTGCAGCGTCTTGCCGAGGCCCATTTCGTCGGCGAGCAGGCCATGGCAGCCGACTTCGCAGAGATGGTGCATCCACTCGACGCCACGCCGCTGGTACGGGCGCAGCAGCTCCGGCAGCGTCGGGGGCGACTCCGGGGCGGCGAGCACGCGCTGCCGCCAGTCCTCGATCTCGGGCGAGAGCGTGAGCTTCAGCCGCGCATCGTTGAAAAGGGAGAAGATCAGATACGGCGACAGCGACGGCGCGGCGTCCGCGCTGCTCCCGGGCTGGCTGTCGTCGACGTTTCTCTGCCAGGCGCTGTAGCTATCCCATTTATCCGGCGGCAGCGCCACGATGCCGAGATTGGGCAGGATCACCGGCTGGCCGCCGCGCTTGAGCAGCGCGCTCACTTCGGAATCGGTCAGCATCCGCTCACCCGCGCGGAAAATCCACCGCAG
>JAZKEV010000534.1:0-1821 GCA_040386765.1 Verrucomicrobiota bacterium
GCATCTGGTGGCCGAGGCAGATGCCGAACATCGGGTAGTCGGGCAGCAGGTTCGTAACCGTTTTGTGGATATACGGGAGCGCGGACGGATCGCCGGGGCCGTTGGAAAGAAACACGGCGTCGGGGTTGTGCTCGCGGATCTGCTCGCCGGTGGCGGTGGCGGGGAAGACCTGCACCTCGAAGCCGTGGTTCACGAGCTTGCGGTAGATGCTGTGCTTGGCGCCGTAGTCGAAGGCGGCCACGCGGAACTTCTTATCGGGCGCGCCGACGGCATTCATCGTGGTGCCGACCGGGAAATACGGGGTGTTGTGATTTGCGGGATCGTCGGCGCGCCAGAGGAACGGGGCCTTGGCGGTGACATCCTTCACGTAGTCGGCGCCGGCCATGTCGCGCCAACCCTTGGCGCGTGCGATCGCATCGGCGTCGCTGAGCGGCAGGGTGCTGAGGCAGCACTTCATCGCACCATCGACGCGGAGCTTCTTGGTGAGCGCGCGGGTATCCACTTCGCTGATGCCGGGGATGCCGTACTTCTTGAGATAGTCGCCGAGCGAGAGGTTGCTCCGCCAGTTGCTGACGACCGGAGAAAGCTCGCGGACGACGAAGCCCGTGGCCTTCGGCACGGTGGCCTCGGTATCCTCGTCATTGACGCCGTAGTTGCCGATCTGGACGGCGGTCATCGTGACGATCTGGCCGAAGTAGGAGGGATCGGTGAGGATCTCCTGGTAGCCGGTCATCGACGTGTTGAACACGCACTCACCGGAGACAGTGGCATCGGCACCAAAGGCGCGACCACGGAAGATCGAACCGTCCTCGAGGGCGAGAATTGCGGGCTTGGGCGTGGACATTAAAGCCCAACGAAAATGCCTCTGGGGGGGCCTGCCAAGTGGTTTCGTGGGAAATATTCGAGGGGCAAAATGGCACAAATCCGGAGATGGTCCGCGAATCACCCGAAGGAACCCGAATCACTCCTCCAAAACCCCGCCGATGAGTGATTTCCGGGGCTTCTCATTCGCGTCGATTCGCGTGATTCGCGGGCGGTTTTACTTTGCCGGCTGCACGACGAGTTCGCAGAGGCGCTCGGGGGCGAGCCAGCGGCGGAGGGCGCTGTTTATCTGGTCGAGGGTTGCGGTCTCGTAGGTGGCGAGCGCGCCGGTCCAGCCTTCGCCATAGGCGGGGTCGGATTGCGCGGCGATGACGACATCGCTCCACCAACCATTGTGGCGGAGGCCGGTTTCAGTCGTGCGGACGAGCGGGCGGCGGGCGCGCTCGAATTCCTCGGCGGTGGCGCCTTCGCGGACGAGTGTGGCGGCGACCTCGCGGGCGGCGGCGGCGACTTGGGTGGCTCGCTCGGGCATGGCCTCGACGGTGCAGCGCAGAAATGCCACGGAGGGCGTGAAGCTGTCGTTGGTGGCGAGGGCGACGCCGGGCGAGTAGGTCTCGCCCATCTCGGAGCGGAGTTTCTGCGTGACCCGGCTCTCCAGGATGGCGGCGGCGATGTGCGCGTGGAAATACGCCGGATAGCGCGGTGCGTCGGCCACGGGCCAGGCGAGCATGATGACGGCGACGCCCTTGGTGCCTTGGAACTGCACGGTTTCGGCGAAAGGCTTGGGCGGGAAGACCACGCGGCGCTGCTCCGCCAGCGAAGCGGCCGGAGCGCGGGCGGGCAGCGCGCCGAGTGTGCGGGCCACCGCATCGGTCGCGAGCGCGGGATCGAAATCGCCGACGATCCCGACCTCGAGCGGGCCCGAGGCCAGCTGGGGTTGGAGCCAGGCTTTCAACTCTGCGACCGTGCGGTGCCCGATCTCGTCGAGCTTGGGCGGGA
>JAZKEV010000535.1:0-9971 GCA_040386765.1 Verrucomicrobiota bacterium
CATGGTGGCGGGCCTCATGCTTTCGGTGGGCGCCAATGTCTTTTTCGGCTTCAGTTCGACGGTGCTGCTGCTCGGTGTGGCGTGGATGATCAACGGCTGGGTGCAGGGCATGGGGTTTCCGCCGTGCTGCCGGCTCATGACGCATTGGTATCCGCCCGAGACGCTGGCGACCAAGATGTCGATCTGGAACACCTCCCACTCGATCGGCGCCTGGGCCGCCCTGCTGATCTGTCCCTATTTCATCGCGCATCTCGGCTGGCGCTGGGCGTTCCACGGGCCGGCCATCATCTGCTCGGTCGCCGGAGTGATCTTGTTTTTCCTCCTCCGCGACACGCCGAGCTCGGTGGGACTCCCGGAGATCAAGGTCGAAGGCACCACGGACACGCATGGCGAAGACAAAAACTCCGTCGAGTACAAGGCCTTCGTCCGCAAGCACGTATTCGGCAATCCTGCGATCTGGTACATCTCGATGGCCAACTTCTTCGTCTACATCCTGCGCTTCGCCATCCTGGATTGGGGTCCGACGCTGCTGAAGGAGATGAAGCACCTGAAGCTGCTGCACGCGAGCTGGCTCGTCATCGGCTTCGAGGTATGCGGCATCGTCGGCATGCTGCTCGCCGGCTGGATCACCGACAAATACTTCAAGGGTCGCGGTTCACGCACCTGCGTCTTCTGCATGATCGGCGCCGCGCTCGCGCTGCTCGGCTTCTGGAAACTCGGCGATTCGCTCGCCGCCTGTGCGGTGTTCCTCGGTCTCGCGGGTTTCTTCATCTACGGCCCACAGGCGCTGATCGGCATCACCGCCGCCAATCTCGCGACCAAGCGCGCCTCCGCGACAGCCGCGGGCTTCACCGGCCTCTTCGGCTACGCCAGCACCCTCGTCTCCGGTCTCGGCCTCGGCTGGATGGTGCAGACCCACGGGTGGAACGCCGCCTTTGGCGCGCTGCTCGGCATGGGCGCGCTCGGCACCTTGATGTTCATCCTCGCCTGGCCCGCCAAGGCCCATGGCTACGACACCGCGCCGGCCAAATAATCGGCGCCACGCTCTCCACTTTTCGTAAATGTCATCGTCCGTCCTCGCTCCCTCCTCCGCCTCGCCTGCCACGCTCGACCGTCTGCGCGACATCGCGCACGTCGCGCTCGACATGGATGGCACCATCTACAAGGGCGGCACGCTGTTCGCGTGCACCCAGCCCTTTCTGGCGCAGATGAAGGAGCTCGGCATCGGCTATACGTTTCTCACGAATAATCCTTCGAAGAGTTCGATCGATTACCTCGCGCACCTGCGCAAGATGGGCCTCGAGGCCACGACCGACGAACTCTACACCTCGGCGCAGGCGACGATCGACTACCTGAAGACCCAGCACCCGAAGGTCCGCAAGATCTTCGCGCTCGGCACGCCGAGCATGCTCTCGCAGTTCCGCGATGCCGGCTTCGCGATCGCGAGCGAGGATGTGAAAGATGAGCCCGATGCGGTGGTCGCGGGCTTCGACATGACGCTCTCCTACGGCCGCGTGTGCCGGGCGGCGTGGTGGATCTCGCAGCGGAAGCTCTTTGTCGCCACCAATCCCGACCGCGTGTGCCCGACCGACCAGCCCACCGTGCTCGTCGATTGCGGCGCGATTTGCGCGATGCTGGAGAAGGCCACGGGCCGCGCGCCCGACATCGTCCTCGGCAAGCCCGATCCCACGATGCTCAGCGGCATCCTCGCCCGTCACAATCTGAAGCCGCGCCAGATCGCCATGGTCGGCGATCGCATCTACACCGATGTGTTGATGGCGCACCGGGCCCATGCCCTCGGCGTACTCGTACTCACCGGCGAGGCCACCGCGCGCGACGCCGAGACGGCGGAGCAGCCGCCGCACCTTACTCTTCCCAGTCTGGCAGAACTCGGCGCCCTTTTGGCCGAGTCGCGCCGCCCAGCCGCCCTTCGTACATGAGCGCACCGTCGCACTCCTCCACCCAACGCAACCAAGCCCTGCAACGCCTCGTCGAGGCGCCGCTCGATCTCCTCGTGGTCGGCGGCGGCATCGTCGGCAGCGGCGTCGCCCGCGATGCCGCGATGCGCGGCCTCCGCGTCGGCCTCGTCGATCGCTACGACTTCGCCTCCGGCACGAGCAGCCGCTCGAGCCGCCTGCTGCACGGCGGCCTCCGCTATCTCGAGCAGGGCCGCGTCGGCCTCGTGCACGAGGCGAGCGTCGAGAAGAAGACGATCCACAAGATCGCGCCGCACCTCGGCGAGCCGCTCGGCTTCATCTTCCCCGCGTATCGCGAGGGCCGCCCGATGTGGCAGCTCCGCATCGGTGTGAAGATGTACGACCTCCTCTGCGGCGGCCGCAACTTCCAGCCGTCGCGCGGCTTCACCCGCGATGAGACGCTGGCGATGCTGCCCGCGCTCGATCCCAATGAGCTGCGCGGGTCGGTGCGGTATTTCGACGCACTGACCAACGACGCGCGCCTCGTGATCGACACGCTGCGCTCTGCCGCGCGGCACGGCGCGACGCTGGCCAACTACACGCGTTTCCGGGACTCCCGCCGCGAGGGCAACGAATGGCGCTGCGAGATCGAGGACTGCATCGGCGGTGCCACGCACACGGTCCGCGCCCGCACGATCGTCAATGCCACCGGCCCATGGGCCGACCAGGTGCCGCACAGCGCGGTGAAGCTCCGGCTCAGCAAGGGCATCCACATCGTCGTCGACCGCGCCCGCCTGCCCGTGCCCTCCGCCGTCGTTATCACCGAGGGCAAGCGCATCCTCTTCATCCTGCCGTGGGGCGAGCGCGTCATCATCGGCACGACCGATACCGACTACCGCGCCGCGCCCGAAGACGTCTCGGTCGAGGCGCCCGACGTCGCGTACGTGCTGAAGATCGTCAACGAGTTCTTCCCGAAGATCGCGCTGCGCGACTCCGATATCGTCAGCAGCTGGGCCGGTGTCCGCCCGCTCATCGCCAATCCCGATGGCTCGCCTTCCGATATCTCGCGCGCGCACCAGATTCGCAGCCCCGAGCCCGCGTGGTGGGATATCGCCGGCGGCAAGCTCACGACCTACCGGCTCATGTCTGAGCAGGCCGTCGACCAGATCGTGAAGCATCTCGGCGCCAAGGCCGCGCCCTGCCGCACCGCCGAGGAGCCGCTGCTCGGCCCGGACGACGTGCGCGCGTTCACCGGCACCCTGCCCCCGCCCTGCACGCGCGAGGCGGTCGAGCACTACGTCCGCCACGAGTGGGCACACCGTCTCGACGACCTGCTCCTGCGCCGCAGCGGCTGGCACTACTACCACCGCAACTCCGAGCAGCGCATCCGCGAGATCGCCGGCTGGATGGCGGAGGCGGCGGGCTGGACGCCCGCACAACGCGAGGCCGAGCTCGCCGCGTGGCGGGTCAACGCCGCGGCGTTCGCGCCCGCCGCGTAAGCTACGAGGCCTTTGAGCGTGGCGTGCTTCTGAGCTAGAGCGCGCCTTCAAGCCGCTGCGGCGATGGAGGGCTGTGCTCCTTCGCAACCGAAACGCGGAGAAACATCACGACGCTGAGGGAGCAGCGCCCTCCCTTGAGACTCAGCCGCAACGCGATCTGACGCACTCCCCGATCCGCCGAGACGCGAGCCCTGGGGGGGCGACGACGGTGCTGACAATTCTCTGACATTTTTCTGGCATCGGCATGACACTTCCGGCGGGCGAATCGTCTAATGTCGTCAACCATGATGAAATCCACAAAACTCCCCGTGATGGTCATGATGCTGGTCCTTACGGTGGCAGGGACTGCGGCCCAGGAAAATCGCAACGCCACCGGACTCTCCATCGTAGCCGCCGGCAGCGTTTCCCCTGGCGACGAAGCGAAGGAGCTTTCGACCAAGTTCTGGCTGCAACAGCTCGTGCTATCCGCCCTGTACCGGAACGGGGCGCAGGAGGCGTCGCCGGAAGAGTGGCAGCGGGGCCTCGCCTCGCCCTCTCGCATCCAGTGCCGTTATGCCGCGTCGGCGACGCTCGCATTGCCGGAGCGCCAGGTCCTCATTTTCGACGAGGTGCTCCTGCCTCTATCCGAGGAACGATATCCCGCCTACATCTTCATCCGGCACGGCGAGCGTATCCTCAGCCTGGCCAAGTACGACCCCTGGGTTTTGCACAAGGTGGTTTCCGAAGCGGGACTCTCACTCTACCCCTCCTTGGCCAAAGTGGAGCGCGCCCTTTTCTAGGTAGCTTCAAAGCCGGAGTGAGCCAATCGAGGGATCGTTGGCTACGATCTAATTTAAATGCTGTCAGCGGATACGAGGCTCCTCAGCGGCGCGTTAGGGATAACGCGCCCCATCTCGGAAATCCTTTCGGATTCGCAAAGGGAGTTACAGCAACGGCACGGGTTTCTCGTGCAGGCTTTCGCGCAGCACCTTCATCACGGCTTCGTGCTGCGGGGATTTCAGGTCGTTGCTGAAGAGCGTAAATGTCGCCACCACCCCGGGCCACGATTTCACCCCGATCGTCAGATGAAGGTACTCCCCTTCGGGGTATTCGCTGACCGGTTTGCCGAGGAGCTTTTCGTCGGTGAAGACACAGATCGTGCCTTTGCCCACCTTCGGCGCCAGCTCCACGAATTGCATGCCTTTCTGGGTCGAGCCTTCGACGTAGTTCTTGAACTCCTCGAACAGCCGCTCACGCCGCGCGCGGGCGTCCTCGAACTCACCTTCACCATCCGCATCGAAGGACACCTGCAGGCTCACGCGGGCCTTCTCGTCGATGAGGGTGGCGCCGAGGCCGCCCTTTGAGTTGACGCCGGCCTTGTAGCTGAAGCCATCCGGCACGGTGATCGAAATCGTCCGCGACTCCGTCAGCGGTAGAATCTCCTCGCGGGCAGGAAGCGGGAGAGCCGCGGCCAGCGACACCACGAGCAGCCAAATTCTGGGCAAACGTTTCATGGCGTAGATCTATCGTAAGACTCCCTCGGGCGCAAAACGTTGCATCACGGTTCGCCTTTCCCGACGGCACGCCTCCTCCCACCCGCGCGGGCACGAAGATTCGTTATACCAACGTCCTTTAGCTTTTAGATTTTAATTTGTCATTCTGAGCGCAGCGAAGAATCTATGCGTTCCAACGTGATATCATGCTCGCACGCGTGGATTCTTCGCTGCGCTCAGAATGACAGGCGTTTGTATTGAAGTCTAAGAGCGAGGGGACGTTGGTATTATTTCGCCGGCTTCGTACCGCTCGCCAGCAATGTCTCGAACTGCGGTTCCGCCGTCTCCTTCGCGACCGAGGTCACTTCCACTTTCGCGAAGCCGGCCTTCTTCAAGAAGCCGTGCAGCGCACTCTCCGAAAAGCCGAGCCACACATCCGCATAGAGTTCATGCGCCTTCTCGAAGGTGTGCTCGTTCAGATCGAGCACGAGCAATTGCCCGCCGGGCCGGAGAATCCGAAAGGCCTCCTCCACCGCTTGATGCGGCCGCTGCGCGTGGTGCAGCGCCTGGCTCAGGATCGCGAGGTCCACCGAGGCATCCTCGAGCGGTACGGCTTCGATATCCCCCAGCTTGTAGCTGAGATTCACGAGCCCGTTCTTCTTCGCCAGCTCGCTGCCAACTTCCACCATCCGCGGCGAATTATCGATGCACCACACTTGCCGCGCCCGCTGCGCAAGGAGTTGCGAGAGCAGGCCTTCGCCCGCGCCGAGGTCAGCGATCTCAATCGCAGGCGTCAGGCGCAGCGCGAGATGACCGATCGCCTCCCACGAGCGGCCAGGGCAATAATTTTTCCCCAACCGGCCGGCAATCGTGTTGAAATATTGCTCCTGCGTGCGCCGGCGCTTTTGCAGGATGCGGTCGAGATTCTCCCGATCCTCGCCGATCACGGGCAGTTCGGCGACGGATTCGATGGCGGCCTTGACCAGAGCCAGCGTGCGCGGCGGAAGCGTGGTCCGAACCGAGTAAAAGGCCTTCTTCCCGTCGCGCCGGTCGGTCACGAGGTTCACCGTGCGCAGCAGGGCGAGCTGCGAGGAGATGCGCGACTGGCCCATGCCGAGGATTTCCTGCAGCTCGGCGACCGACAGTTCCTCGCGCATCACGAGCGCGAGCAAACGCAGGCGCGTCGGGTCCGAGAGGATTTTCAGGATGTCCCAAGAGGCGTTCACGTGGGCGCGAAGCTGGGGAAGTCGCTGGCGAAAGGCAATTTTTGGATACGCACCCCCATGCGGGTCCGGACTTGAATCATTGAGACACAGAGATCACGGAGCCGGGCACGGAGGTCACAGAGCAATTCTCCGTGCGCTCGGATTGGGCCTTTCTCCTCCCTGTGTCGCAAAAACAAAAAAGGCGGCCACATGGCCGCCTTTGCCTGCACTAGACTCGTTTTTCAGCCTTCGCCCAACCTTACGCCTTATCGGCGTAGCGGTTGATGCTGACGATGGCGTACTCCTCTTCGGAGCCGCCGGTCTTCACCTTGACGACGTCGCCGGCCTTCTTGCCGAGGAGCGCGGTGCCGAAAGCCGTCTTGTACGAGATGATGTTCTTGTCCGGATCGCCGTCCCAGGCACCGAGGATGGTGAAGGTTGTGGTGGCGCCCGTGGCGGTGGCCTTCACGTCAACGATCGTGCCGGCGCTCACCTGACCGACGGTGGCATCCTTGAAGTCGGACACGCGGGCGCGGCCGAGGTCTTTCTCGAGCTGGGTCTTCTGGGCCATCAGCACCTGCTGGTCCTGCTTGGCCATCTTGTACTCGGAGTTTTCCTTCAAGTCGCCGTGCTCGCGCGCGGTGGCGATGGCCTTGGAATTTTCCGGAATCTTCTGGGAGACGATCGTCTCGTACTCCTCGCGCTTGCGGTCGTAGCTGGCGCGGGAAACGAGGAGCTGCTCTTCCTTGCTCTCGGCATCGGCCGCCACGAGCGACTGGATCTTCGGGAAGATCTTGATGAAGCGGGCGAGCAGCGACTTCTTGGTCAACTCCTCGAAGCCCTGATTCAGCATCAGCGTATTCGCGAGATCGCGCGCCGTTTCCGGGTCAGCGGTAGAGAGGAGGTCCGGGATGAGATCGGTGTCTTCGCTCAGGATATCGGCGAGCGGGATGCGGCGGGCGCTGGAGGCCTGGAGCGCCTCGTAGTCGATCGCGAAGAAGATCGCGTTCAGGAGGCGCGGGGTGATCAGGTCGTTGAGCAGCTTCGCGAATTTCTTCGAGTGCCGGTTCTTGACGATCCAGAGGAGGACGGGCGCACGGAGATTCTGCTCGGTCTGCCAGCGCTTCAGCGTCGCGGCCAGCTCGTCGGTGTGGTCGTGCTCCACGAGGAAGTTGATGCACTCCGTGGTGAACTTGCCCTGCGAGGTCTTCAGCAGGTTGAAGAGGATGTCGCGGACCTCGATCGGGTGCGTCTCCTGGATCAGCTCGAGGAAGCGGGACTGGAACTGCACCGGGATCTTTTCCGCGATGGCGGGGAGATCGCGGACATTGGCGATGATCG
Organism: Verrucomicrobiota bacterium; assembly: GCA_040386765.1. Taxonomy (GTDB): domain Bacteria; phylum Verrucomicrobiota; class Verrucomicrobiia; order Opitutales; family Opitutaceae; genus ER46. Next base: position 7,434 of record JAZKEV010000535.1, read on the forward strand.
CGGCCTGGCTCGGCTCGAACACCTGGTCGGAGGCGAGAGCCTTCGCGAGGTCGTCGCGCACCGCCGCACCATAGAGGCGCTCGGAGGTGTCGATCTGGTTGGAGTCCTTCACCGCGTCGGCGAGGCCCTTGAGGACGAGGTTCATGTCGCCCTTCACCTCTTTCTTGCCGATGGCGCCGAGGAGGTCTTCCGCCAGGGCGATGCGGCGACGCGCCGAGCGCGTGCCATTAAATTGCTCCATGATCTCGTCTTCCGCCGAGACGGGCGTCTCGCGAACAACGTAGCACTCGGTCTTCTTCTCGGGGACGGCGACGCGCGGATCCTTCGCGACGGCCTTCTTGGCGACGGACCACCACTTCTTGAATTTTTCCTCGCCAATCACTTGAGCGAGCGTGATCTCGAGCTCGATCGCGGTGGCGGCGTTATTCGGATAGGCCTGCAGGGCCTCGACCACGAGCTGCGCGGGATTCTCGGCGATGAGGTCGTTGACGGTCTTGGTGTCGGTTTCTTTCCGGACCAGAAGGTGCTTGGGCGGCAGCACGTCCATCGTGGTGATGCAAAATGCCGGGTCCATGGGATGGCCCTTCTTGCCCTTGAAATCGATTATCAGGCGCTGCGAGGCCTCGTCGTAGCTCTTGATCTGGCCAAAACCCCAGCTGCGGTGGACCACATACGACCCCGGCTCCATCGCCTCGAGCTTGGCTTTGGCCGCCTTGAGGGACGGCGTTTTGGCGATGAGCGCGGAGACGGCTTCAGAATTCATGATTGCGTGAGTAAGGGCCTGAACGGGAGAGTAGAGCGGACAATGTCTAGCCTTGTCAAACAGCCTGTCAAAATGCCCTCAACCAAAGCCGCCTTCGCGGGTCGGAGGGGTGCATGAGCGCCGCCCCGGCCTCCCCGTCTGATATTATACCCGCCGGAGGCGCATGGCCGACGGCAGCCCGCCTCGTCGCCCGCTGGCTGGACCGGCGGGAGCGGATCGATACTCTCCTCGACAGCCTGCCCCGCACCCTGACCGGCGCCGATCGTGGGCGCTGCCAGCATCTTGTACTGGGTGTGGTGCGGCATTTTGGGCGGATCGAGGCCGCTCTGGGCGGCTTAATCGCGCATCCGCCGCGCTTTTCCACGCGGGCGGTGCTTTTTATTGCGGGCTTCGAACTTATTGAGGCCCGGCAGGATGATGACGCGGGTCGCGTCGCCAAAATCGTGCATCACGCGGTGGAACAGACCAAGACCCTCGCGAGCGCAGCGGAGGCGCGGCTCGTCAATGCCGTCGTCCGCAAGCTGGCCGGCGTGCTCGATCAGCCCGCCCCTACTCTTAATGTAAGCGCCGCGGAGCTGGGCGCCTATTTTTCCCACCCCGCGTGGCTGGTTAGTAGCTGGCTGGCGCAATTTGGCCCCGCATCGACGCGGGCGTTGCTGGAGTGGAATCAGCAGCCGGCCTCGGTCTATGCGCGCTGGCGTGGCGATGCGGCAAATCCGCCGCCGGACTTTCTCAAGGCCACCGCTTGGCCTGGTTATTACGAGATCGCTTCCGGCCACTGGTCCAAGGTCGAGCCGCTGCTGCGGGCGGGTAAGCTCTATCTTCAGGATCCCTCCACGCGCGTGCCGGTGGAATTGCTCGCCCCGCAAGCGGGGGAAACGGTCCTCGATCTTTGCGCGGCGCCGGGCGGCAAGAGCCTGCTCATCGCCGATGCGATGAAGGCGGGCAAGCTGGTCGCCGTCGATCAGCCCGACCCTGAGGGTGCACCAAGTACGCGCATCCAACGCCTCACGGAAAATGTCTCCCGCGCCGCTGGCGTCGATGTGGCGGTGGTGCAGGCCGACATCCTCGGCAATCTCGCCATGGTGCTGCGCGAACACCGGCTGCCGGACGCCTATGATGCCGTGCTGATCGATGTGCCGTGCTCGAATACCGGCGTGATGCGCCACCGGGTCGACGTGAAGTGGCGACTCCAGGCCGGCGATTTCAAGAGGCACCCGCAGCAGCAGCTCTCGCTGCTCCACGCCGCGGCGCGCATGGTCATCGACGGCGGGCGCCTCGTGTATTCGACCTGTAGCATCGACGCCGAGGAAAACGAGCACGTCGTGCAGGCCTTCCTCGCGAGCAAAGCCGGGGGTCCTTTCGAGTTGGACAAGAGCGTCCTCAGTTATCCGTGGAGCACCGGCCACGATGGCGCGGCGGCGTTTTTGCTGCGGAAGGTGAAGTAGTATTATAGTAGGGCGCGAGTGACCCGGGAGTGGATTCCCCTCTCTCCCAATCCAGGGCGGGTTAAAACCCGCCCTACTTTATCGCAGTGCCTACGGCACGAGGTCGAAGGTTCGCACGCTCTTCTCCGCATCTGAATTTCCCTGCAGGAACGTGAACGTAATTTCCTCGGCGGTGGCCACGAGTTGCTCGTAGCGCTTGAGGTCCCATTTCGCGACGGGCTCGCCATTAATGCGGGTCACGAGGTCGCCGAGTTGCACGCCGCCGGTGTCCGCCGGTGATTTCGGCACCACGCCGGCCACGCGCCAATACGCCGGTGTCTTGTTGAA
>JAZKEV010000535.1:9981-16818 GCA_040386765.1 Verrucomicrobiota bacterium
ACGCCCGCGCTGCGGCGGCCACCGATGCGGATCGGCTCTTTCGACTCACGGAAAAAGGTCACGCGGTCCCGCATCTGGTCGAAGGTCACGGCAAAGTGCCGCAGCGCGCCGGCGCCGATCGCCGACAGCTCGTCGGACACATCCACGATCGGCTGCGGAAACGCGTAATCGCCGATCGTGAGCGTCTCGCTCAGCCGGCCGATCCGCTGCGTGCGATCGCCCGAGATCGAGCCGATGGTGGGGCCCACCGTGGGGCCGTAGGCGAACTGGGGATTCAAGCCCACGGGATTGAGGCTGAAGGTCATGTCGCTCCCCGAGTCGATCAGCGCGACAAACGTACGATCGCCGAGCCGCACCGGCACGAGCGGGGTCTTTCGCGGATCCTCAAAGGAGACCGCCGTGCCCGGCGTTTCCGGCGCGCCTTTCACCCGCTGGATCACTACGCGGCTCCCCGGATAGTCGAGCGTCAGCAGCACTTCGCGGAAAAGCGGAAACCCCAATACGCCGTCGATGCGCACGCCGAGGTGCGACGTGAAGGGCGCGCAGTCGTAGAGCAGCACCGGCACATCGTCGAAGCGCACCCCACCCATTTCCAACCGGCGCATGGAAGCCTCGGGCAGGTCGATCGCCTGCCCATCAGGCCCCAGCACCCGCCGATACGCGCCGGGTGCATTCCATCCCGGGTAGCGTTTCGCGAGCGCCGGGGTCATGAGGGTGACCGAAGAACCGGTATCGATCAGGAAGCGATACGGTCCGTAGCGATCCCACTTCACCTCGATCACGAGAAAACTTCCGATCGTCTGCGCCGGCAGGACGACGCGTGCAGAGTCGATCGACGTCCGCAGCGGCCGGGCGGGCGCCGGTTTTGAGCCACTCGTCGAGCAGCCCGCCGCGAGCACCAACGCCGCGACCGCACTCAATAAAACGAGATAGGCCTTTGCCCTCATTTCACCGGCTTCGGCAGCTTCGTGCTCAGCACGAGCGCCAAAATCACAAGCACGGACCCGGCAATAAACACCGTGAGCGCGCCGAACACCCAGAAGACGATCCCCGCCAGCACCGGCGTAATCGCGCGCGACAACGAGCCGAGCGACCGGAAAATCCCCAGCACTCTACCCTGCTCGGCGGCGCTCGCATAGAGCGAGATCAAGCCCGTCGTAGCCGGGTTCACCAGGCTGGAGCCAAAGACCAGCACGCCCACGCCGGTGTAGAGCTGCCACGGCGCAGCCGCGAAACCCACGATCACGAAGCCCAACGCCGAGGCGGCGAGGCCGATATTCAGCACGCGGTTTTCATCCACGACCTTGAGCAGCTTTCGCACGACGTAGCCCTGCGTGAAGATCGCGCAGAAGCCGAGAAACGCGAGCAGCATGCCATTCTCCCGCGCCGTGTAGCCGAAGCGCTGCGTGCCGAGAAAGGTGAGCGTCGCCTCCATCGCCACGAACGCCACCGAGAAGACGAAGGCCACCAGGTTGGCCCGGCGCACCGCGGGGTTTTCCAGGCCGAGAATCGCCGAGATCGGATTGCGCAGCCGCGGTTCGCGGGACTCCGCGCGCGCGGTCGGCGAGAGCGTCTCCTTGAAGCGGGCCGTGATCCACACGAGGTTGATCAGGCACAGGACGAAGGCGATCAACGCAGGCGTGGAAAAGGGATTGATGCCCCACTTGACGAGCCCGGGAAATTTCTCCGCGAGATTCAGCCCCATCGCAAAAGCGCCGAGCATGGGGCCCGTGAGGAGGCCTAGACCGAAAGCGGCGCCGACGAGGCCCATGGCCTTGGAGCGCTCTTCGCGCGTCGTCACATCCGCCACGGCTGCGGTGGCCACCGAGAGATTTCCGCTGAAGGCGCCGCTGACCACCCGCGAGACAAGGAAGAGCCAGAACGAGCCGCTGAAGACCCACACGAGATAGCTCACCGCCGTGCCCGCCACCGTGAAGAGCAGAACGCCGCGCCGTCCGCGGCGGTCGCTCAAGGCGCCCCAGAACGGCGCGAACACGAATTGGAGGATCGAAAACACCGAAGCAATCACACCGCCGAAGAGCACCGGCGCGTAGCTCGAGATGCCAAAGGCCGCCGCGAGCGCATTGGTCTGCCCCACCAGCCAGCCGAGGGCACCCGTCTGCCCCTCGAGCTTCAGGTAGTAGTCGAGCAAGTCCGGCCCCAACGGAAACCCGATCGAGAACCCGATCAGGTCGATGTAGAGCGTGAGAAAGATGACGCCGAGCGACAGAGGGCGCGCAGGACGAACGGCGGAGTTGGGAGCGGCTTGGGACACAAAGAGAACCTGAGACGAAAACGACTCCCCGCCGCGACGCCAAGGCGCAAACGGCATTCTCCTGCTAGCGATTTCTGGTACTGCGCGGAAGAAGCGGCTCCACGCGATGACTCGAGCACGACCGCAAGCCAGGCAAACAGCCAGCTTGCAGGCACTCCGGGGAAATCGACCAGGGCGCACACAAACCGGGCTCAGAGTTAAAAAACGTGCGCCTGAAGGATGTGAACAGGAAGCGCGGAAAGGACGGGAAGAAATACCCTCCAGCTCTTCCCGCTCTTACTTTTCCCGTTTCAGACAAAGAACGCTAATCTGCGCTAATTTCCCCGAAGTGGCGGCAGCGAAGGAAATCATGCGGGCTTCGCCTAATCGGCGAAGCGCGGGTATTTTTTGACCGAAGACTGCTCGGCGTAATGGAGAGAAGGCCGATTTCGGGTGGATCACTCCAGCATCTCTCTGAGTTTCCGCTCCAACGCCGTTGCCGTGAACGGTTTCGCGATGAAGGCCAGGCGGCCTGCGCCGGCTGCGATGCGGCCCACCACGTCGCTTTCGCTGTAGCCGCTCATCAGCAGCACGCGCACATCCGGCTTGATCGCGCGCAGCTCTTCCAGCACCTGCTCGCCGCGCATAACCGGCATGAGGAGATCGAGCATCACCAGATCGATGGTCTCACTTTCCTGCCGGAATAAGGCGATGCCCGCGGGTCCATCCGCCGTGGGCAGCGGCGTGAGGCCGTAGCTCTGGAGCAGTGCTGCGGTGACCGTCCGCACCGGCTCCTCGTCTTCCACGATCAAGACCCGGCCGCTCTTCCGCCAGCGGGCGCCCGCCATCGACTCCGGCGAACGCACCGGCATCGCCGGAGCTGCGACCGGCGGGAGCAGCAGGCGGAACGACGAGCCTTCGCCCGCTTTGCTCTCCACGCGCAGCGCACCGCGATGCCCGCGCACGATGCCGAGCACGGCAGCGAGGCCGAGCCCGCGGCCGGCAAATTTTGTCGTGAAAAAGGGGTCGAAAATCTTCGCCAGCACTTCCGGCGTCATCCCCGTGCCATTGTCGCGCACCTCGACAAACACGTAGCTGCCCGCCGCCAGCTCGGCGCCCGCCGCGCAGGCTTCCAGCAGAGCCGCGTCGGCGTGCATCGTACCCGTCACCACCACGATCGCGCCTTTGCGCGAGGAGACAGCGTCGGCGGCGTTGAGCACGAGATTCATCACGATCTGCCGGAGCTGCGTGGCGTCGGCCATCACCGCGGGCAACGACCTCGCCAACTCGAGCCGGAGCGTGCCGTGGCGCGCCACCGAGACCTTGAGCAGCGGCAACAAATCCTCCACGAGCGCGGTGAGATCGAGGGGTTCGACGACGAAGCGGCCCTTGCCCGCGTAGGCCAGCATCTGCCGGCACAGCTCCGCCGCACGCCAGGCGGCCGTCTCGATCGAGCGCAGCGGCACATCCATGTTGCCGCCCGGCGGGCCGAGACGGGCCACGCTCACATTGCCCACGATGCTGCCGAGGAGGTTGTTGAAATCGTGCGCGATGCCGCCCGCGAGCAGGCCGAGGCTCTCGAGCTTCTGGCCCTCGAGCAACTTTCGCTCGAGCTCCAGCCGCGCGCTTTCCGCTTTTTTCTGCGCCGTGATGTCGATCGCCAGGCCCTCGAAGAAACGCAGGTCGCCTTCCGCGCTGTAGACGCCCCGGCCGCGCGAGAGCACCCACTTCTCTTCGCCACCGCGCGTGCGGAGGCGATACTCGACCTCCACATCGTGCTGCTCCTGCAGCGCGCCACGCGTGACTTCACGCACCCGCGCGAGATCGTCGGGGTGGATGCAATCGCGGAAATGGGCGACGCCGGAGACAAACTCCTCGGCGGTCCAGCCGGTGAGCTCCCGCGCGCCCTCGCTCAGGAAAAGCACGTTCAGCTGCTCGTCGTAGGAGCAGCGATACGCCATGCCGGGCAGCGCGTGCAGCATGTGCGCGATCTGCCGGCGACTCTCCGCCAACTCGGCGGTGCGCGCTCCGACCTCACGCTGGATCGTCTCCGTGCGGCGGCCGACGATGAGCACCATGCCGGCGACAAGCGCCGAGAGCGCCAGTACGGCGGCCGAGCGCAGCAGCGGCATGGTCGTGCGCTGGCTTTCGAGCCAGCCGTCGCGGGGACGAAATATCACGCGCCAGTCGCGCTCGCCAAAGGGCAGGGAAAAATCGCGATGCAGCCCCGCGCGAAACTCCGCTTCCGGAGTGGGCGTGCGCGGCGCCGCGTTGTCGGCCGGCCGGTAGTAGAGCTGCCGTTTAGCCGGGTCGCTCTCCGAGCCATCGACAAACAACGTGTCGAGCGCGGCGTCGGACTGCCGATTGTGCGCGGCCTCCAGCAGGTCGTGGAGGCGGAAGACGCACAGCAGAAACCCGCTGAACCCCTCGCGCCCATCGCGCGTCCGATGGACGGGGCAGATCATCACCACGCCCAACTTGCTCTCCTTCTCCTGCACCAACCGAAAAGGCGCGGTCAGGATCATCTTCTGCGACTCCCGCGCGCGTTCCAGGAACGGAAGGTTGCCGCTCGACATCAGGTCGTAGCCAAGCGCCACCTCGTTGCCCGGTATCGGCTGAATATAGACGATCGGATAGTGCTCGGCCCGGTCGCCCGTCCGCTTCCGCCCGCCACCGGAAGTAAACTCCACAAACTCGATCGGCCGGTTGTGACTCCGCGAAAGCATCGCCTCCACCGCACCACGCTGGGAGCGTGGCACCAAGGGGACCCACTCGAGCGCTTGGACGCCGGAGATCCGGCTGCCGATCCGCTGAGTCGCCGCGTTGAACTCTCCGACCGTGACATCGTCGCTCGACACAAACAGCGCCGACAAACCGAACAGCGCGTCCTCGTAGTGCACGAGGATCTCGCGGATCAGCGCGTGCCGCAGGGCAGCCCGGTGCGAAAACTCCGCCGTCGCTTTCTCCTCCTCGTCGATTTTGCCCAGCCGGTAGGAAAAGAGGCTCAGCGCGACCCCAGCGACCACTACGAGCGCAATCGCCGTCCGATAGGACGACTTAGGAGGACGACGCGCAGTTTCAGCCATGAGTGTGCGCGCACAATGAGGCCCGCCCATTGCCGATCAATGACGGAGAGCCTAGGGTAATGAGCCCAAGCGCTGCGTCGCTGGCCTGTGCCGAGTTACAGCCGATACGGCAGCGGGTACTTACCCGTCAGAGCGGCCACCCGCTTCTTCGTGGCTTCGAGGGCCGCCGCTTCCTCAGGCGTGCCGATCGCCGCCAGCACCGTATCGATGCAGCCCGCAATCTCATCCATATCCGCTTCGACGAAGCCGCGCGAGGTGATGGCGGGCGTGCCGAGACGGATGCCAGAGGCTTGGAACGGGTTGCGCGTCTCGAAGGGCACCGTGTTCTTATTGCAAGTGATGTGAGAAAGATCGAGCGTCTCCTGGGCCTTCTTCGCGGTGAGCTCCGGGTACTTCGTCCGCAGGTCGACCAGCATCAAGTGGTTATCGGTGCCGCCGGAGACGATCTTGTAGCCGCGCTTGGTCATCGCCGCCGCGAGCGAGCGCGAGTTCTTCACGATCTGCTCGGAGTAGGTCTTGAACTCGGGCTTCAGGCACTCGGCGAAGCACACGGCCTTGGCCGCGATCACGTGCATCAGGGGGCCGCCCTGGCCGCCGGGGAACATCGCGGAGTCGATCGCCTTGGCGTGCGCCGCCCGGCAAAGGATCAGACCGCCGCGGGGGCCGCGCAGCGTCTTGTGCGTGGTCGTCGTGACGAAGTCGGCGTGCGGCACCGGCGAGGGATGAATCCCCGAGGCCACGAGGCCCGCGATGTGCGCAATGTCGGCAAAGAGGAGCGCGCCGACGCTGCGGGCGATCTCACCCATGCGGGCAAAGTCGATCACGCGCGAGTAGGCGCTGGCACCCACCGTGATCATCTTGGGTTTTTCCCGCTCGGCGATCTTCGCCAGCTCGTCGTAGTCGATGAGGCCATTGTCCTCACGGACGCCGTACTGGACGAACTGGTAGAGTTTGCCGGAGAAATTCGCCGGGTTGCCGTGCGTGAGGTGACCGCCGTGGCTCAGGTTCATGCCGAGGACCTTGTCGCCCGGCTGCAGCACGGAGGTGTAGACCGCGAAATTGGCCTGCGAGCCGGAGTGCGGCTGCACATTGGCGTGCTCGGCGCCGAAGAGCTTCTTCGCGCGCTCGATGGCGAGGTTCTCGACCTTGTCGACGTGCTCGCAGCCGCCGTACCAGCGCTTGGCCGGATAACCCTCGGCGTACTTGTTCGTCAGCACGCTACCCTGAGCCTCCATCACCGCCGGGTACGTGAAGTTCTCGGACGCGATGAGCTCGATGTGGCTCTGCTGCCGACCCAGCTCGGCAGAGATCGCGGCGTAAATTTCAGGATCGAGAGTGCTAAGCGGCGCGGAAGTGATCATTGCGGTGGTGTCGGATTCGGTTCGGGTTCGGGAAAAAACCCACCGAGGGCAGTCCGAGAATGCCCTTTCCGCAATCCGAAATCGGCGCTCAGACGCCAGCCCTGCCAGCCATGAGTGTCTTAATCTGCTCCACGAG
>JAZKEV010000535.1:16828-19308 GCA_040386765.1 Verrucomicrobiota bacterium
CGCCGGTCAGCGGGTAGTCGCCGAGAGTGCGAAAGCGCACCATCTCGTCGCGCGCCGCCTCGTAGATCCGCAACGGACCGCCATACGGGTCACCAATTTCCTTGTCGACGCCGTCTGGTAAAAATTCGCGAAAGAGAAACAGGTTCTGCGGGACCGGCTCCGCCTGCATCTCGATCATCGCGCGGTGCGACTCGGTCATGCACAGAATCACAAACGCGTCGTCGAGCATCTTTTGCGTCAGCGGCTGGCTGCGGTGATTGGCGATATCGATGCCGACCTTCTTGAGCGCGACGACCGAGTTTTCGGAGACCGCCTCTCCGGAGCGCGCGGCGACGCCGGCCGAAATGACCTTGAGCGAACGCAGGGGTTCCGGCTGCGCTGCGAGCTCGTGCTGGAGCAAAGCCGCAGCCATCGGGCTACGGCAAATATTCGCCGTGCAGACAGTAACGATTGTGCCAGGAGCCGACATTGTTGGGGTGGGAAAGGACACGCTTTCGGGCGAAACGCAAAGCCGAAGGTGCGGGTGGGTGACGCAGGGGCCGTGCCGACCCTCCATCCAAACCTATTTGAACAGGAAGGGCGGGAAGAGCTGGATGCGAGCTTCCCGCTGTTCCTATTTCCGCCTGAGACTGAGAACCGCTAATCTACGCTAATTTTCAGAAGCGACGGCGGCAAACGAAGCGATGCAGGCTTCGCCTAATCGGCGAAGCGCGGTGTTTTTTCAACAAAAGGAGGGTCTCGGCATCGCGAGCATTGCGGCTCATTTCGGCCGACTGTCGGTCCCGTCCCTCTACCACACGGCGTTAAAGTTTCTTAAGCGCCACCAGCGCCCGGTGCAGGTGCACCGCACGCTGGAGTGCGAGATCGACCGTGAGGCCCTCGACCTTTTGGCCCAGCGCATCCGCGGCTGCGTCGGCGGAGGCTTCGGCCAGGCGGTCGCGCGAAAGGCTGGCCTCGTCGTTGCGGACTTTGTCGGGATTGTCCGTTAGCAGCGCCGCGAGGGGCACTCCTCGCTCCAGCGCTTCGTAAGCGCGCTTCTCGTCGCCGCCGCTGGCGCGCACCGCCACATCGGGCTTGAGCTGCCGGCTGGGCACGCCGACGAGCACGATGCCACCGCCCACCTCGCGTTGCGCGAGCGAGCGGAGGAGCGAGGAGGAGGTATCGGAATTGGCCAGGACAAAGACGGGCGTGCGCGGCTTCGCGCGAAACCGCAGCCACGCCTCGAAAGCCGTCGCACCTTCCGCCTCGGTCTGCACGTAGCGGAGGTCCACCACGCAGGGGGCGGCTTTGCCCTCGGCCGGCGCGGTGGCGGGCAAATCCGCCGGGAGCGCATGAATGCGGTACAGCCGCAGTCCCTGCCCGAGATCGTGCTCGAGGGGCGCGGCGGGCAAGGTCAGCGCGCTGCTGCTGACGATCAGCATCAGCAGCGGCCGCAAAAAGGTTCGGAGTTTCATGCGCGATTGAGCTGCTTCGCGCCGATATCGCGCCGGAAATATTTCGTCGTGCACTCGATCTGGTCGCACACGGCGTAGGCTTTCGCCGCGGCTTCGCGCAGCGTCGGTGCAAGCGCGGTGACGCCGAGCACCCGCCCGCCATTCATCACGATCTGGCCGGATGCGTTTTTCGCCGTGCCCGCGTGGAGAATCGAGACGCCTGCCGGGAGTGTGGCGGGAAAGCCGATCGGCGTGCCCTTGGCAAACGCGTCGGGGTAACCCTTCGCCGCGATCACCACGCAGATCGCGTGCTCGGGGCGCGTTTCGAGCTTAATGCCCGCCAGCTCACCGCGCGCTGCGGCCCAGAGGAGCGCGAGCAGGTCGTTGGCCACGCGGGGCAGCACCACTTGGGTCTCGGGATCGCCGAAGCGGGTGTTGTACTCGAGCACGCTCGGGCCTTCGGGCGTGAGCATGATGCCGATGAACAGGGTGCCGCGAAAATCGATGCCCTCCGCCGCGACTGCGTCGACAGACGGCTTCACGATCTCGCGCTCGATCTGCGCGAAGAGCGCGGGCGTGACCACCTCGGCGGGCGAGTAGGTGCCCATGCCGCCGGTATTCGGCCCCGTATCGCCATCGCCGATACGCTTGTGGTCCTGCGAGGTCGGCAGGATCGCATAGTCGCGGCCCGAGACCACGACGAGAATGGAGGTCTCCTCGCCGTAGAGGCAGTCCTCGATCAGGATCTGTTTGCCGCTCGCGCCAAATTTACCGCCTTCGAGCATCTCGCGCACCGCCGTCTCGGCCTCCGCGAGCGTCTGCGCGACAACCACGCCTTTGCCCGCCGCCAGCCCGTCGGCCTTGATCACGATCGGGATCGGCCGCGTGCGCAGATACGCCAGCGCCGGGGCGACTTCGCCGAAGAAACCCGCCGCCGCAGTGGGAATCTTGTGCTTCAGTAGAATCTGTTTCGTGAAAATCTTCGAGGCCTCGAGCCGCGCGCCGTCGGCTTTCGGTCCGTAGACGGGGATACCCGCCTCGATCAAT
>JAZKEV010000535.1:19318-25123 GCA_040386765.1 Verrucomicrobiota bacterium
ATCGGCGAGGCCCAGCGACAGCGGCACTTCCGGCCCGACGACGACGAACTCCACCTTCTCACTTTGCGCGAGCGCCACGAGGCCTGCGATATCGTCAGCGGCCACTGGTATGCAGGGCACATCGGCGGCGATCCCGGCATTTCCCGGCGCGCAGATAATGCGCGGTTTTGCCGGCGAGGAAAGGAGCGCGCGCACCAGCGCATGCTCACGGCCACCGGAGCCGACGAGGAGAACGGAAGAAGGGAGGGATGCAGATGAACTCATAGCAAACGCTGAAGCCAGTAACCGGGCTCCCGCGAAGGGTGTGCGACAGCCAAGATGACAATTCGATTTCCGACGATGACGTAATGAATGATAAAACGATAGCGCTGGGTTACGATTCGCCGGATTCCATCGCCATCGGGTCGGCCGAGGAGCGGGAACTGGCGCAAAGGAGAAATCGTCTCCTTCACATCGGCACGCAGATTCGATCCAGCGCCAGGGCGCTCGTTATTATAATAACCCACCTCGGCTTCCAACTCGGCGCGAGCTGCCGGGTGATACGCGACCATCATTTCCCCAGAAGCTTGTCCAAAGACTTTTCCACTTCCTCTTCCGACACCAACTCGACCTTTCCGGACAGTACATCTTCCCGGCGACGCTGCACCTCCGTTTTCCACGCCGCTTCGTAGGCCGAAGGAGAACTCGCTGCCACATCGGCCACCAATTCCTGGGCTAGAAGTATCTTCTCTTCGATCGACAGCGATTGAGCATCGCGAGCAACAGCGGCGAGTTTGGCAGTCATGATCTTTGAATGGCTAATCAGCCAAGGTGCGTGCTTTCGTCACCGCGTAAAGCGTCGGCTTACAGCACCTGCAACTTCTTCCGGTAGAAGGCCACGACCTCATCCGGATCGTCCGTGAACAGAATGTAATCAGCCATCCACGCTGGGGCGCGCTTGGTCTGGATCATCGTGCGCAACTGGCGGCGGAGATCGCCCCAGAACTGGGCGTTGAAGAACACATACGGGACGCGTGGGCGGATGCCGAGCTTGAGGTTGCACATCTCGATGCCGACCTCTTCGAGGGTGCCGACGCCGCCGACGTTGAAGATGCAAAAGTCCGCCGCTTCGAACCACTTTTGGCGGAAGTGCCGCGACGATTCCTGGAAGGTGTTGAAGAAATCCACGCCCAGCTCCGGCGGCTGCGCTTCGAGTTCGAGGAAGCAAGCGCCCGTGAGCGCGCCCTTGGCTCGCGCCTGGTCGGTCGCGAGCCGCATCACGCCGCCACCGCCGCCGGTGAGCACGCCGAGATTATGGCCGATGAAGCTCGTGAGTTTGTCGACGAGCGAGGAGATGCGATCGGTGTCCACCTGCTCGAGGCCCCACGCGGAGCCGTAGAAGGCGAGGATCGTCGACTCCTGAAACTTCCGGGCCATCTCGTCGCGCACGAAGAAGCCGTGATTCTTTTTATACGTGTGCAGGTAGATGTCCTTCGTCATCTGATCGTACCAGTAGACCTGCACGCCGATCGCGTCGAAGGTATCGAGCCGCGCGTGCGCGTTGCTCGAGAGAAAGTAGCCGTGCGTGCGCGAGGCCTTGCGAAAGATGACGCGCTTCAACTTCACGTCACCGATGCGCGTGACGAGTTCGATCTGCTCGAGCAGATCGGGGAAGTAGTCGAGCACGAGCGTGTCGGCGTTCTCCGGCGCCTTGTCGAGCGCCTGGATCATCGTGCGATGGCCGCAGGCCTCGCCCGTGTCGCCGACGACGCGCTTCAGCTCCTCGCTGCCGGCCTTCAGGAAGATGGCGTGATTCTCCATCGTCGCGCTCTGGCCGCGCACCGTGATCTTGGTGCGCGGGCGGGCGTCGTTGGAGGGGCCCGGCGGATTTTCGTCGAGGCACTTGTAGAGCTCGGTGGCCGTCGCGAGCAGCCGCGTGCGGCGCTTCGCGAGGGACTTTGCCTCGGGATCGTCGGCCTCAGGCGCGCGAAAGACCTCGACCGACACCATGGGATTCACCACCGGCTGGTCGCCGGTGTTGTAGATCTCGAGCATGATGTTCGTGCCGAACGTCTTGATCGGATCGAGCAGCACGGCGCTCGTATGGATGCCGAAATTGCCCGCGCCCTGATTCAGCACCACGAAGTGCTCCTTCAGGTACATCGAGCAGCTCGTGAGGATGCCCGAGTGCGGCATGATTGTGAGCGGCGCCGCCTCGTGCCGGATCTGCACGCGATCGATGAACGCGCGCCCCGCATGCCCGCTGATGATGCGCTCGAAATCTCCGCGCTGCACGCGCTGGCTGAGCGTATAGCTCACCTGGTGAGGCGTCAGGAAGACGCGGCCCAGCGAATCGATGCTGATCGTATTGGGCAGCTTCAGCCGGTTCTCCTTGAGCGCAGTCCAGATTTCGCCCGTCGAGAGCTTTGCCGCCACCGGGGCGAAGTAGAGCCGGCCCACGGGCGAGCCCACCCGCATGAGCTTTTTCCAATAGGCCGCGTTCGGGAAACTCGCGTCGAAGATAAAGGCGTCCGCCTCGAGGATGAGCCGGTTGCCATCCACCTGCGGCGGCGCGGTGACCAGCATCTCGATGCCGATGCGCGCCCACGAACTGCGGAGCGTAAACTTGATCGCGGCGAGGTGAGTCTTGAGAAATTCAAACTCCGTGGGATGTCTCGGCCAGAATGCCAGCGTGAGCGTCACCGTGCGCTCGTCCTTGTTCTTCACCGTCAGGATCTGGCCATCCTGGCTCGTCCAAAATTGGTCGGGATTCATTTGCGGAAGGTCGGTGATGGCCGATCACTCGCGCCGACACAAGCGGGTTTGAGGCGGGGCAATGTCCGGGGCCGGGCGCGTAGCCCCGATGGCGAGCTACAAGGCAGCCGGCTGGCTAGCGCTCGTCCGAATTACAACGAAGCGCCAGCGAGCTGGCGGCCTACCTGGCTGGCTCGGCTCCTGAGGTCGCGGCGTAAAGCCGCTCCTACAACTCAATCCATCAGAGGATCGCGCGGATCTCTTCGAGGGCCTGCTTCGTGCGTTTGATGCCGTCGATCTCGGAGTGTTTGTGGCCTTCGTATTCGATGCTCACGTACCCGGAGTAGCCGGCGCCGGTCACGATCCGCATCATGCGTTCGTAATCGAGCGTCATCTCTGTCTTCTCGCGGCGGTCTTCGGTGTAGAACTTTCCTGCGCCGGTATCCCAGTCGTAGGTTTTTGCGCTCACGCTCTCCTTCACCCAGGGCATGAATTCGCGGACGCCTTGGTACGGGTTATACATTTCGGAGGTCGTGCGGTTGATGTAGAAATTGCCGAGGTCCGGCAAAATCCCGACGCGCTTGTGGTCGGCGAGCTTCATCACCTGCGTGAGCCATTTGCCGTTCGAGGACAGGCCACCGTGGTTCTCCACTACGACCCAGAGGCCGCGCTTGTCGCCCTCGACGCACAGCCGGTGGAGGCCGTCGGCGGCCAGCTTCGCCTGCTCGTCGGCGGGGAGCTTCGCGTCGCTTGCGGCATTCACGCGGATGCTGTGACAGCCGAGAAACACCGCCGCCTCGAGCCACTTGACGTGGTTCTCGATCGTCTTGGCGCGTGCTTCCTCCTTGGGGGCGCCGAGCTGGCCCTCGCCATCGACCATGATGAGGAGGCTTTTCACGCCCTCGCCCGCCGCGCGCTTCTTCATCTCACCAAGATACGCCTGGTCGCCCACCTTGTCCTTGAACATCTGGTTCACGTACTCGATCCCGTCGATCCCCACGGACCGCGCGATCTTCGCGAACTCGAGATTGTCGAGCGGCTCCGCGCCGGGACGCTTGAGGAACCGCTTGTTCAGCGACCACTGCGCCAGGCCGATCTTGAACTTCTCTTTACCCGCTGGGGCCGCCGCGACCGACTTCGACGCCGGCAACACCGCTGCTACCGCACCGAGCGCAGCAGCCGATTTCAAAAACGAACGACGCGAAGAAACGTGCGAGGTAGTCATGGGAAAAGAAATGCGAGAATATGGAGAACTGCCCGCGAATCACGCGAATTGACGCGAAATTATCGGGGCACTGGCACGCGTGAGGAGGGATAGGGAGCAGGGATCGGGTAGCGGAGAGCTGAGAGTCTAGAGCTGAGAGCAAAACTACCCTGCCTTTATCCGCGCCATCTGCGTAATCCGCGGTTCACTCCGATTGGTTTAAAGACACAGAGGATAGTGAGGCAGAGAGAGGAGATGGAGGGCACAGAGGAAGGCATGTTTTGACCGCGGATTACGCGGATGGCGCGGATGACAAACCTCAACCGCTTCGGTTTCCTTATCTTTCCGACATCGCGTCTATTCGCGTGATTCGCGGGTGCGCCGATCGTGGTCTTACTACGACTTCGGCAGTGGGTGTAGCGCCACGTACTTTCGGCCGGCGACGAGCTTGCCGTCTTGCACGAAGCCCTCGGGCCGCGCC
Organism: Verrucomicrobiota bacterium; assembly: GCA_040386765.1. Taxonomy (GTDB): domain Bacteria; phylum Verrucomicrobiota; class Verrucomicrobiia; order Opitutales; family Opitutaceae; genus ER46. Next base: position 23,737 of record JAZKEV010000535.1, read on the forward strand.
TTCAATCGCTCGATCATCGTGCCGCGCCATTTTTCCAGCGTCGCTCGGTGGTCCGCGCTTGCGGATAAATCGTTCTGCTCTCTCGGGTCCGCTTCGAGGTCGAACAGCTGTTCGCGACCTGAGTTTGTCCGCCAGATGTATTTCCAGCGGCCGTCGGTCAGCGCCTGGAAGCCTTGGTCGGGGCTGTAGATCGGCGAGTGTTCGAAGTGGAGCCAGTCGCGCACGCGCGCGCTTTTGTCGCCGCGCAGCACCGGGGCGAGATCGCGGCCATCGACTTTTTCCGGTGGCTTGGCGCCAGCGAGGGCGAGCAGCGTCGGCAGGATATCCTCGAGCCCGACCGGAGCGTGCGAGCGCACGCCGCGCGCGAAGCCCAGCTCCCTGGCACCCGCGAAGAGCAGCGGGATGTTGGCCGAGCCCTCGTAGGGCTCACATTTCCTAAAGTATCCGTGGTCGCCCAGCATCTCGCCGTGGTCCGTCGTGACGACGATCGCCCAAGGGCGGCCTGCGCGCACGCTGCGGGCCTTGAAGTCGGCGATCAGCAACGCGAGTTGCTCATCGAGGTGCTCGATCAGGCCGAAGTAGCCCGCCTGTGCGCGGCGCAGCATGTCGCCTTCGAGCAGCACGCGTTGGCCCGATTTGTCGCCCTCGGGTTTCAGTTTTTCCTTCTCCACCCATGCGCCCATCGCCACCGGCGGGAGGTCGGCCTTCAAGTATTTCTCGAACAACCGCTCCGGCGGAAACAGCGGCGGATGCGGCGCGTAGAAGGACGCGGTTAAGAACAGCGGCTGGGCGGCGGGCGTCTCCGCCACGATCTCGCGCGACTTCCGCACCACCCAATTCGTCGGGTGCAACTCCTCCGCGAGCGGCCAGGCTTTCGCCGGCCAGCGGTTGGTGTCGACCTGGAGTTGGTTGATGATTGCGCGGATGCCGCCGCTCTCCGGAACCTTCGCTTTCAGTTCTTCGTCGTAGACATCGCCCGAGATGTACGTCGACCCGAGAAACTGCCGTTCGTAGCCGAGCAGGCCGCTCTCGGGCGACTGGTGCATATTGCGCCCCACGAGCACGGCCGCATAGCCCGCCTTCACCAGCAGCGCGGGCAACGTCGGCGCGCGGAGGGGCCGCAGCGCGTAGCCCACCACGCCGCTCGTCTGCGGGAACTGTCCCGTGAGCAACGCATGCCGCGCCGGGATGCACGAGGGCGTGGTCGAGTACGCGCGGCGAAACAGCGCGCCCTCCGCTGCCAGCGCATCGAGGGTCGGCGTCTTTACCACCGGATGCCCCACGGCCGACAGGCAATCACCGCGAAACTGATCCGGCATCAGCAGGAGGATATCCGGCCGCGGTGCGGCCGCGGAGGCCGACCGAGGGCCGACTCGCGAGGGGAGCC
>JAZKEV010000536.1:0-3713 GCA_040386765.1 Verrucomicrobiota bacterium
TGGTTTGGCCATTCGCGTTTATTCGCGTGATTCGCGGGCGCCTGCGGGTTATGGAAAAAGAGGTTCAAAAAAGCCATTGACGGCGGGCGGACGGATTGGCCTAGTAGCCACTTTTCCTTTTCAAGAACCGTCTTCTCACGTCCGCCCTCATGTCCATCGAAATCAAGATCCGTAAGAACGAGCCCATCGATCGCGCGCTGCGCCGCATGAAGAAGAAGCTCGATCGCGAGAACATCATCAAAGGCACTCGCGCGAAGCGCTACTACGAGAAGCCCTGCGAAAAGCGCCGCCGCAAGGACAAGGTCCAGGCTTTCACGCAGATGCTCCGCCGCCGTTACGCGGAATAAGCGACCCCACTCGGGTACGTTTTGTCCCTTTCCGCCGCGCGTCCAGCTACTGGATGCGCGGCTTTTTATTGGTCGCGCTTGTTTTTGAAACTTTCTGACATTGTTTAACCTGTGCAACTTGTTCGTGGACTGTATCGTCTGAAGGCTTTTATCGCGTGAAGCCGATCATCGCCCTTTCTTCCAGTTGGTGCTCCCACCGTCATCAGGACGGCTATAAGATGCTGCAGGAGATGGCGGGGCTCGGGTTCGAGTACATCGAGCTGAGCCATGGCATCCGGATCACGCTGGTGCCGGGGATCTTGCGGGGGGTGGAGGAGGGAATTGTAAAAGTCAGTTCGACGCACAATTTCTGTCCGCTGCCCACCGGGGTGGTGCAGGCGGCGCCGAATCTCTTCGAGCCCTCCGCCAAGGATCACCGGGAACATGACCAATGGCTGCGGCACACGAAACGGTCGATCGACTTTGCGGCGCAGGTGAAGGCCAAGGTGGTGGTCTGCCACCTCGGGAGCGTGAGCTTCTTCTGGTTCAATCCCGCGCGCGATGTCCGCAAATACCTCGATGCCAAACCCGAGGTGGGCCGGACGCCGGACGACAAGAAGTACCACGCGCTGCTTCAGAAGAGCATGGTAAAGCTGCGGAAGCGGATGCCTCCCTTCTGGGAACAGGTGAAGACGAGCATCTCCGAGGTACTCGACTACGCGCGCGACAAGGGCGTGAAGCTGGGCTTCGAAAATCGCGAAAAATTTGAAGAGCTGCCGATCGATGCGGACTACGCGGAATTTGTCGCGAGCTATCCGGTCGAGGCGCCCATCGGCTACTGGCACGACACGGGCCACGCCGACATCAAGGAGGGCATGGGTCTGCTCAAGCACCGCGAGCATTTGCAGAAGAACGCACCGCGGCTGATGGGATTTCATCTGCACGATGTGAGCGCCGATGGCGACGATCACCAGGCGATTGGCAGCGGGCACATCGATTTCGACATGGTCGCCGAATTCTGGCGGCCGGAGCATCTGCTCACGCTGGAATTTGGACCGAGGTTGAAGGTGGAGGAAGTGCTGGCTTCGAAGAAGCGGGTGGAGGAGTTGGTGGGGAAGATGGGGCGGTGAGGGGGGGGCGGCGGAGGCTTTGGAGGAAGCGAGCATGGTTGGGGCGGGCGGGGCTTCTGAGCGGCGCGTTAAGGATAACGCGCCCTACCTTCTGCATCGAAGGTTGGACGTTCTAAGAAATGGGCGCGTGGGGCGTTTTAAATGTGAACCCCACACCCCATGAATATGAATCAACTCGATGCTTTTCCCGGCGGGCCGAAGAAGGCGCGGATAGAGATTATTCCGCTGATCGATGTCGTGTTCTTCCTGCTCGCGACGTTTGTGTTGTTCACGCTGTCACTGAACAAAAACAGGGTGCTGGATTTCGATCTGCCGAAGGCGCCGCCGGACAACCGCAGTACCGATATCGATACGACGCTTTATATCCAAGCCTCGGAGTCGGGGACGTATTATTGGAAGCGCGGCTCCACGGGTGAAATCGAGATGGTCGCGAGCGCGCAATTGCGCGACAGGCTGCTTGGCTATCGCAATGAACCGGGCGAGCCGCGGGTTTTTATTCGCAGCGATACGAAGGCGAAGTTTGGCGATGCGGTGCTTGTGCTCGACGAGGTGCGGCGGGCGGGAATCAAGCAAGTGTCGGTGGAGACGATGTCGTCGAAGACGGGGAATTGAAGCGAAGGGCGGGGCGGACGGACTAGCTTGAACAGGAAGGTCGGGAAGGGCGGGAAGCGAGCAGGCGCGGAATACGAGCGGGGTTTGTAGTTCCACCGTTGGGCGGAAGGTTTTTCGGATTCCGCCTGAAGGCGGAACTACGAACGAGTCGGATAGCATGCAGCCGGCTTCGGGAGGAGCGGGAGAGTTGCACAGGTAAAGCGCGACGGCTCACCGGGAACGGTTCGCCCTAGGGATGCGCGCTATGCGCGGCTTAGTTGCCGTGGGGCAGGTCGCCGCGGCGCTCTTTCCACGTGCGGGTGCGCATGTCGCCGAGCCAGGGTTGGTAGATTTTTTGGTCGAGATTGAGCGTAGCGGTGACGGCGGGAGTTTCGTTGCTGGCTTCGGCGAGGATCTTGCCGTCGGGGGCGACGACGCAGCTCTTGATGTCGTAGCCAGAGGAGATCACGAAGGCGCTGTTCTCGATGGCGCGGGCGCGGAGGAGGGTTTCGCTGCCGCCCCAGATCGGCAGGAGGATGAGCTCGGCGCCTTGCAGGCCGAGGGCGCGCCACGGCTCGGGGAACTGGATATCCCAGCAGATCATGAGGCCGAGCTTGCCGAAGTCGGTTTGGAAAACGGGATAGCTTTCGCCGGGCGTGAGGCCGGCCTCCCACTCCTCGCGGGGGAGGTGGGTTTTGCGGTAGGTGCCGACGAGCTTGCCGTCGCGGTCGATGAGCACGGCGGTGTTGTAGACGACGGGCGCGACGCGCTCGTAGAGGCCGGCGACGATGTAGGTGCGCAGTTCGCGCGCGAGCGCGCCGAGCGCCTCAGTGGTGGGGCCGGGCACGGGCTCGGCGACATCGACGTAGGCCTTGCCGGTGCCGACGACCGTCATGCCTTCGGGTAGGCAGACAATATCGGGCTTCTGATCGACGGCGGCGGTGCGGACGATCTTGGAATACGCTTCGACGTTGGCCTCGCGCGAAGGGGATTTGCGCGGGCGGTGGTAGACGGTCATTGCGCGGACGAGGCGTTCGGCCGGGGCCGCGATTTCTTCGAGGGAGACATCGCTCCACGCGACGGAGCCGCCGGCGGAAAAGCCGAGGGAGAGTTGCACGTCGAGCGCGGCGGAGCCCTCGGGGGCGCGGACGATCGACTCCACACGTGACCAGCTGTCGGTCTGCGCGACGTCGAGGGGGTACTCGGGCGGACGGACGGAGAAGCGGACGGGTTTACCGGCGGCATCGAGCCACTCGAGGCGGGCGATGACGGAGCGGCGGGGATTATCGACCTGGGTAGCGCGGTACCACGCGACGAAGCGATAGACCTGGCCGGGCTTGAGCGCGGGGATTGTGGTGCGCCAGGCGCCGAAGTCGGAGGGCTGGCGAGCGGCGATCTGGAGGGCGGCGCGGCCATCGCGACCGGTGGAGAGGGAGGTGGAAAACTTAGGGGAGATTTCGGCGCGGGGAGACCATTGTTTCCACGAGTCGGGCGCGGGAGTGTGAGTGGCGGCGGGCGCGGCGGAGTGCGTGGCGGCGTGGAGGGGATGCTCGGCGATGAAGCAGGAGGCCAACACGGTGAGGAGGAGGAAGGGTCGCTTCATGGTGTTGGCGGGCGGCGGGCGAGCTGGGGGTGGGGGCGGCTTGGGAAAGGGATTGTGCTGTGG
>JAZKEV010000537.1:0-15982 GCA_040386765.1 Verrucomicrobiota bacterium
GGCCACCCATCGAGCCGCCTCGTTGACTCGAGGCCATCTGTCCGCCGCCCTGGCTGCCGCCGCTTTGGCCGCCTTCGGAGCCGCCGCCACTTTCGCCACCTTCTCCGCCCTGGCCGCTCTCGCCACCTTGGGAGCCGCCCTGCCCACCTTTGCCGCCCTTGCCGCCTTTCCCGCCTTTGCCACCACCCTTCCCAGCCAGTCCCTTGTCACTGCTGTTACCGAAACGATCCGGGTCGATGTTGTTGGCGATGCCATCGCCATCCTCATCGCCGTCCTGGCCGTTGGGGATGCCATCGCCGTCCATGTCGTCATCCTTGGAATTGGGAATGCCGTCGCCGTCGATGTCGCCACCCGGGCCACCCTTGCCATCGCCGCTCGCGCCGCTGCCGCTACCGTAAGGATTGCTATCCTCCCCATTGGGGATGCCGTCGCCATCAGAGTCCGCATCCTGGCCATTCGGGACGCCGTCGCCGTCCATATCGTCGTCCTTCGCGTTGGCGATGCCGTCGCCATCGAGGTCGCCGTCCGGCCCGTTCTTGCCGTTGTCACCCGCCTCACCGCTGCCCGTGCCGTACTGGTTGTTGTCCTCGGTATTCGGGATGCCATCGCCGTCGCTGTCGGCGTCGTCCCGGTTCGGGATCCCGTCGCCGTCCATATCCTCGTCCTTGTTGTTGGGAATGCCATCGCCATCGAGGTCGCCGTCCGGGCCGCTGCGGCCATCCGCGGACTTGCGCTGCACGCCGCCTCCGCCACCGCCCTCGCCGCGCTTCCCATACACCCCGGAAAACGTGAAACGGACAAAATCCACCTGGCTGCTCTCAAGCGCGGGGCGATTGCGGATCGCCGCATCGCGCACCGCTTCGAGATCCCACTTCTTCTTCCGCGCATCCTCGCGTTCGGCGAGCGGGCCGAAAAGCATCGTCAGATTCTCGTGCTTATAGCGCACGTACCAGCCCTCGTCGCTGGGGCCGATGCCGCTGGCATTGATGCCGGCATATTTCTGGCGAAATTCATCCGCCGGGAGATTCCAGAGCTCGTCGATTGCATCGGCCGGGAAAATCGTCGTCACCGCGGACAACGAGCCAAGGAAAGCGCTGTGGAAAAGAACCAGCGCGAGAGTGGGGTTGCGAAGAAAGCGCACGATGGGGTTTTTGCAGGGTTACAAACCAGCCGGCATCGCGCGACCGCGCTCGACGCCTTTGTTGCCACCCGCGCCACCGGACTTGCCGCCCGAGCCTGTGCCGCGGTCATGCTGCTGCACGGGCCCCGGAGGAAGTTGGGTCCCGACGACGCCCTGCGTGCCGCCCGCGGGCTGTTCGATGCGCATCGCGGAATCGCCGATGGCGACCTGCGAGGGTCGTCCGCCGCCCTGTTGACCTTGGGGTCCGCCATCCTGGCCGCCGGGGCCGCCGAGCTGGCCGACTTGGACACCGTCCGGAGTGGCATTGGCATCGCCGCCGCCGGCAATGGGATTCCCCTGCCCCTGCTCGCCGCCGGGCGCGCCACCCGATTGGCCGCCACCGGCGGGCGGAATGCCGCCTGCCTGCTGACCGCCACCGAGGGGGTTGGGGAGGCCGCCCTGCGCGCCACCGAGGGGATTGGGCAATCCGCCCTGCCCACCTGACTGACCCGGCAACCCACCCGCCGAGGGGATGGGAATACCGGGGATCGGCAGATTCACATTCACGCCGCCCGGCTGGCCGGGGCCATTGGGATTCTGCGGGCCACCCACTTTGCCGGTGCGCGCATTGTCGTCACCCGGCAGCTCAAAGTCGCCGATCATGCCGTGCTCGGAGCGCTTCTCCGCCGGCAGAGCCGAGCCGTCGAGGATCGCGGGATCGGGCAGGTTGCCCTTCGCGGCTCCGCCCTTGGTCGATGCAGACTTCGACGATGAGGAGCTGGAACCCTTGGTCGCAGTCGAATCGGCGGCCAGTGCCAGCCCGGTAACGAGGACCGACACGAGGCCACCACGGATGATTGAGGAGCGCATGAAAGTAAGGGGTTAGGGCCGGCCGCGCTGTACGGTACACGCCACAGTCACCACCGGCGGCGGGGTGCCATTGCGCACTTGGAGGAGCATCTGGACATCGTTGTAACCGGAGCGGCGTCCGATGACCTCATAGTCACCCGGCAGGATCTTGATCACTTTGGAAGCGAACTTCTCCGGCTGCCGGAAGCTGCTGATCACGACCCAGGTATTGCCGTCGGAATTGAAGGTCACCTCAACCGGCTTGTTCTGCGCCATCAGCGTATTGTGCAACTGGTTCACACGCTCGCTATTCACGAGATACGAGGGCTTCACTGCCATCGCCTCATTGAAGCGTTTGATCGCGCCCTGAAAGTCCGCCTTGTTGGCCAGCTGCTCGGCAGCCTCCACGTAGCGCTCGTAGTTGAGGAGCGCCCGGATGATCGTGCCCACCCGGGTGTAGCCCTCCTTCGCCTCGGCCTGATCCGGCTGGAGCTGCACCACCTCGTTGAAGGCTTCCCGCGCTTCCTTCCACTGGTAGTTTTTCTCGTAGTCGAAGGCTTTCGTCAGCGCCTTCTGCACGGCCTCTTTGTGCGCACTCTCCCGCGCGCTCTTCAACGAGGCCGTCACATCCGGCTTCTTCGGATACACCTTCAACGCGCTCTCAAACTCGCTGATCGCCTTGCCCCAGTCCTTGGCCTGGAAGGCCGCATCGGCCGCATTTTTCGCCGCCGCAAACTTGGTCTCCTTCTCCAGCCGCGCGGCCCTTGCCTGGCCTTCCTGCGCCGCCGCCGAGAACGCATCCAGCGCAAACGCCTTCTGGTACGATTCCGCCGCCTGCGCGTATTGTTTGTCGGCCTCCAGCTTGGCGCCCTGTTGGAGCAAAGCGTACACCCGGTCGATATTCTCCGCCCGCTTCAGCCCCGCCACCGCCACCTCATTGCCCGGCGATTTCTCCATGGCGGCTTGGAACGACTTCCGTGCCGCTTCCTTCTCGCCCATCGAAAGGTTCTTCTGCCCCGCGAGCAGGTTCTCGCGGACATAATCTCCCAGCGCTTCCTCCGCCTTCTTCAGCTCCAGAAAACCGCGGTCGAAGGTGTTCTTGGCGCCCGTGAAATTGCCATCCGTCAGCAGCTGTCGGCCTGCGCCGGCGGACTCGAAGGCCGCCTCCAGCGCGCCCGGCGCGAGGGACCGAGCCATCTCCAGGTCCTTGATCTTCAGCAAAATCGCATCGTAGCCCTTCCGCGCCTCACCCTTCAGCTTCACATTGGTGCTGTAAGCGGCGATCTCCTTGTTCAGGTTCTCAAACATCCCATACGCCCGGCCCCATTCGCGGTCGTGGAGGACCGTCTCGGCCTCGTTATAGGCCTTCTGCATCAGGATCAGGTGCTCGAGCTGGGTCGGGTGATCCGTCGGCATTTTGCGCAGCTCGTTGAGCGACTTGGTCGCCATATCGTGCAGCTGCGCCGCCTTGGCCTGGTTGATGAAGGCCGAATTCGCCTGCGCGAGGTTGGGCGCCCCCGCCTCGACGGCAGGCTTGCGGGTGAAGACATCCGGCCCCGCGATAAACTTGATCCCCCGGATCACGATCCCCGCGACGACGAGCAGGCCGATAAAGCCGCCGACGCCCCACAGGAGCATGCGCGTCCACGTCCAACGCTTCCCTTCCTGTTCTCGGCCCGCGTTGGGGTCCCAATGAATTACGCGACGCTTCTTACCGGCGTTGTTTTCGTTTTCCTCAGCCATGGTATGTGAGTGGGCGGACAGGTATTGAAATCGAAACAGGTTAGACGAACAGGTAAGGCTGTTCGTTCATCGGGGTCTGTCTGGATGCAGGATAATGCGGGGATCGTGCCAAAATGCAAAGGGGTTTGCACTTTGCGGGGGACCTTTTCTGTAACAATATGGTCGCACTTTCCTCCCGCGGCAAACTTGCCATTTCAGCAGGCTGAATTATCACTCCCCTCCAGCCGATCTCCCCTCCCCGGGCTCCCGCCATGTCACGCCTTTCGCGCCTCGTCGTTTTTGCCCTTCTCGCCGCCGTCATCGCCGGCTGCTACCAAGTCCCCGTCACGGGCCGCCGCGCCGTCAACATCGTCGACGACAAGGACGTCACCAAAATGAGCATCATCATGTTCGACGACATGAAGCGGCGCCAAAAAATCTCGCGCGACCGCGATCGCATCGCGCAACTCCAGCGCGTCGGCGACCGCATCGCCAAGGTCGTCTTCTGGGATATGCCCGACGCCGAGTGGGAGTTCGTCGTCTTCGAAAACAAGAAGATCAACGCCTTCGCCATGGCCGGCGGCAAGGTCGGCGTCTTCACCGGCCTCTTCAAGGTCGCCAAGACCGACGACGAGGTCGCCTCCGTCATCGCGCACGAGATCGCTCACGTGACCGCGAAGCACATCCATGAGAAGCTCTCGGCGGAGATGGCGGTGAATACCGTCGGCGTCGTCGGCTCGATCGGCATGGGCGTCGCCGGCACTCCCTTTCTCACCGCCGCCGCGCTCGAAAGCGCCTACGGTCTCGGCACCGGCGTGAGCACCCTCGCCTTCGACCGCAAAAAGGAAAAGGAAGCCGACTACATCGGCATGATGTACATGGCCCGCGCCGGCTACGATCCGCAGGCCTCCATCACTGTGATGGAGCGGCTCGAAGCCGAGTCCGCCAATGACCCCGTGCCTCCCGCGATCCTCTCCACGCATCCATCCCACCCCGAGCGCATCGTCGCCCTCATGGACGCCCTCCCCAAGGCCCTCAAGGAGCGCGCGAGCAGCACGGCCACGACGGGTCCGATCATCGTGAAGTGAGGCGGGGCAGCCGGTCGAAGCGGAGCCGCGCCGCGCGGCCGCAGTCGTAGTTGCAGTGGTGTAGCCCGGCCCGGGCTCTGGCTTTCGCCGCGAAGGATCCAGACGGGCGACTTCGCGCGTGGAGGTGGCCAGCCGATCGGTTCGCAAAACTCCGGGCGCCCTGATTCCACCTTCGGGGAAACCCTGAAAATCGGCATCGGCGAGGCGTGAAGCGGCGTTGGCGATTGCCAAAAACGTCGCAACGCATCCTGCCAGATAAAGCAGGGAGGCTTGGACCTCTCGCTCGCTTTATCATGCCCTCCGCCAAAAAGAGGAATCCGGCCCATCTCCCCATCGTCTACCTTCGCGGCTATGCCGCCACGCAGGGGGAAATCAACTCCACGGTAGACGATCCGTTCTACGGCTTTAATATTGGGTCCACGCACGTCCGGGTCGGTGCGCGCGGCGACCCCGTCCAGTATTTCTTCGAGAGCCCGCTCGTGCGCTTGATCTCCGACTACGGCTACCGCGACGTCTATCAGGGCGAGAAGCAGTCGCTACCCCACGACGTTTCCGATCCGCTCAAGACAATCTGGATCTTCCGCTACTACGATGCGACGTCCGACACGTTTCAGCATAAACCACGGCGCTGGACCATCGAGGAGTCAGCGGGAGAACTCAGGACGTTGATTGCGGAGATCAAGAAGCAGACCGGTGCGCCCCGGGTGCATCTCGTCGCCCACTCCATGGGCGGCCTCGTGTGCCGCTCCCTCATCCAAAAAATCTATCCCGAGAACGACGAACACGCGAACGACCATATCGCCCGCTTCTTCACCTTCGGCACGCCGCATGGCGGCATTCAGTTCCGCGCCGGCCTGGGCTGGGCCGAATGGCTGCGCGACGCGCTGGGCGCAATGAACTCGGACGACTTCGGTCGCGATCGCATGTACGCGTACCTCGCCCCGGGCGTCCGCCCAGGAACGGACGCACCGGACCACTTCCTCCAGCACCAGATCCCGCCCTCCAGCTTCAATCTCGACAACGTCTTCTCCATGATCGGGACCAACGCGCCCGACTACGATGCCGCCGCGGGCCTCTCCCGGAAGGGCGTCGGACCGCAGAGCGACGGGCTCGTGCAGATCGGCGCTGCCTACGTGAAGGGCTCGCACCGCGCCTACGTCCATCGCAGCCACAGCGGCCGCTACGGCATCGTCAATTCCGAGGAGGCGTTCCAAAATCTCGAGCGCTTCCTCTTCGGCAATATTCAGGCCGAGATCCAGCTGGATGGCCTCGGTGCACTCCCCTCGCCGCAAGTCGAGTCTCTCCAACTGGACGTGCGGATCTCCGTCCGCGGCCTGCCGGTCTTCATGAACGAGCAGACGCGTGATCGCTTCTGCCCCATCGTGCTCAACGACACCGACGACGAGCCCGTGCCGAGCCAACCGCTCTTCACTCAATTCATGAATTCGCAATTCGCGCCGAAAGGGGGCAAATCGCGCTTCGCCGTGGCCCTCGCGCTGAAGCGACTGCCGGTGAAAAAGGGCGAGATCGACTATGACGGCTTGCTGCACGGGATCCCCAACTGGAGCGATACGCTGATCGTCGACGTCGTCTTCGGCACGCGCCCGCGCCTGGAGTATCGCTGGCTGCTCGCGGACGGCGAGATCGCACCGCGTCCGGTGGAACTGGAGCCCATCGAATTCAAAGGCCGCCAGGCCCGCATAACGCTGCCGAAAAGCGCCCGCGATCACCTGGGCAACAAAGCGTCGCTCCTGATTAATTCATATAACTGGACGTTAGACTAAGCGCGCCACCAAAACTGCGCTTGCGAGGAGCCCGGCGCAGCGGCCATCAACCCTGCATGCTCCAGCTAAGCGAAGCGGAAGCCGATAAACGCCAAACCCGGCTCCTCGCCTTGGTGGAGGCGCTGCCCGAAGCGACCGCGCGCGGCGACCCGCACCTCAGCCTCGAAGTCCGCCGCAAACGCTTCGGCTGGCTCCTGCGCGACCATCACGGCGACGGCCGCCTCGCCCTCCACTGCCGCGCCCCGCGCAGCATCGGCCGGGAGCTCGCGCATAGCCGTTCCGCCGCGTATCATATTCCCAGATACGTCGGCCAGCATGGCTGGGTGGGCTACTGGCTCGATCTGCCGAAGATCGACTGGGACGAAGTTCGCGCGATCGTGACGGATGCCTACCGCGCCACCGCGCCGAAAAAGTTGCTGGCGCAGATGGACGGCGCCGCCAGCGGAAAGACTTCATGACCCGGAAGCCCCGACTCGGCGCTCCTCGACTTGGCGTCGCAGGGTCCGCGAAAACCTTGAACCCAAGCGAGCTAAAGGCTCTTATATAGCACCTAATGTCGCCCCAATGAAGGGTTCCGTCCGCCCATCCCCTAAAGACATGTTTGGAAAAACCCGCACCCTCCGCATCTTTGGCGCTCAGGATTATATGGTCATCGTCGAAGGCGGGATTCCCTCCGATGCCGGCGGCGAGTTGAACGCCCTGACGAATCCCCTCCTGCGCGAACACGGCTATTTCGGCGTATTGTGTATCGAGGAGCCCGGGGTGGAGGTCGGGATTCACATCCACCCGATCTTCAGCGGAAACTGGTCCTTCGCGATTTGCCCGTCCGTGGAAGATGCGGCCATGCCCGCCTGGCCGATTCGCCGCAGCTGGGGTTCCGTCAACGCGCACTCGGAGACGCTCGAGATCGAAGTCCCCAAGACCGCTACGCTGCGCGTGCTGCCTCCGGTCGAGAGTGAGCCGAAACCGGGGGCCTAGCAGGATACTACTTCGCCTTCTTGTTTTTCTGCTTCGCTGCGGCGTTACCCTTGGCGGCGCCTTCGGCTTTCTTCCCCGTCCCTTTTCCCGGCCACGGGTAACCGATCTCACCCGCATTGGCATCGCGAGGACCCTCGGGGAGCGTCTTCTGCCAGGCGAGCGCGCGGTCGGAGAGGCGCGCGACGATATCGGTGTGCTGCACGGCGACGTTGTCCACCTGCATGGGGTCGCGCACGATGTCGTAGAGTTCCACGCGGCTCCGGTCGGGGTTGAGCAGCAGCTTCCAGTCGCCGTCGCGGATCGCGAGTTGCGGACTGCGCGAGGAGACGTGACCCGCGATATTGAAGCGCCATTCCCACAGGAGCGGATTCGTGCGCCCGCGCGGATTTCCCAGGAGGACGTCGCTCACGTCCTCGCCATCGAGCGCGTGGCCGGCGGGCACCGGGACATTAGCGAGTTTGCAGAGGGTCGGCAGGAAATCGACGCCCGCGACGATGGAGGTGTCGTCGATCCGGCCCGCGGGAACTTTGGCCGGCCAGCGCACGATGAAGGGCACGCGCACGCCGCCTTCATAGAGGCTGCGCTTCCGTCCGCGGAAGGGGCCGGGCGAGCCCACGCCATTGTGCCCGGCATTCTGGATGAAGATATCCTCCGGGCCATTGTCGCTGGAGAAGACGATGACGGTATTTTCCGCGAGGCCCAGTTTCTTGAGTTCGTCCATTAGGCGGCCCACCTGCTTGTCGAGGTCAGATACACTGGAGTAGAAGACGGTTCGCGCGCTCTTATGCGGCAGGTCGGGATTGCTGAAACGCTCGAAGGGCTTCATCTGCTCCGGCGTCGGGTTCAGCGTCGCGTGCGGGACGAGCATCCACAGATGGAGAAAGAAGGGCTTGTCGCCGCGCTCGCGGATGAATTTCAGTCCTTCGTCGACAAAGAGCGCCGAGGACTTCGCGCGGTAGTGAGGGTCGTTCTTGATGATATTGGCGCCCAGCGCGCCCTCGCCCGAGCCGACGTAGTCGAAGCCGTAGGCCGAGATCGGCGGCTTCTCCGTCGCCTTGTCGGCGCCGAGATGCCACTTGCCGACGTGCGCGGTCGCGTAGCCCGCGGCCTTCAGCGTGGAGGCGATGTTGGGCACTTTCGGGTCGAGGAACTGCTGCATGCCGCGCATGGTATTCATCTCGGCGGTCGCGAAGTGGCCGTGCACGCGATTGCGCGCCGGATACTGGCCGGTGAAAAAGGCCGAGCGGCTTGGCGAGCATACCGAGCCGTTTACATAGAACTGCGTAAACAAGACGCCGTCCCGCGCCAGCTGGTCGAGATGGGGCGTGGGGAGGAATTGATTGCCGTAGCAGCCGAGGTCGCCCCACCCGAGGTCATCCGCGAGGATGAAAATGAAATTGGGCCGCGCCGCCGGGTCGACCGCGCCTGCGAGCCGCACGCACGCGACGATGCAAAGGAGAGCCAGGATTCGTTTCATGTTGGGGTAAAAAAACTGCCGCTGGGTGGCACGGCTGGCTTCGAGCCAGCCAGGACGGGATCACGCGGCTATGCCAGAAATCCCCGCCGCCGTCACTCCGGCAAATCCTGGCCCTTGGTCTCGGGCAGGAACGCGAGGATGATCAGGCCCAGCAGGAAAAAGCCGGCCAGCACGGAGATCGCGACCGACAGCGGGAACACCGCTTTCATCCAGGCCGAGAGCCAGATCAGCACCGGCGAAGCGAGGATGCGGCCAGTATTGAAGCAGAAGCCCGCGCCCGTCGCGCGCAGGTGCGTGGGGAAGAGTTCCGGGAAATACACCGCATAGCCCGCGTGGATGCCTTGCGCGAAAAACCCAAAAAGCGGCAGCAGGCACAACAGCAGCGTGTAGCTGCCGAAGTATCCAGGAATCCAGCACACCGCGAGCGTCATGACCAGCGCCGCGACGTGCATGACGGCGAAGGTTCGCCGCCGGCCCCAGCGCACGCTCAGCGGACCGAAGGCCAGCATGCCCACCGCCGCTCCGGCGGTCTGCACAAAGCCAAAGGCGATCTTCGCGCGGTTGGAAATCTCGCCGGCCGGCGCGCCGAGTTTGCGCAGCAGATCTTCCGCGATGTTTTGCCCTGCCACCACCACGCCCCAAAACGTTGCGAGGCCCATCATCGCGAGCAGGGCACCGAAAATCGCCCGCGACCGCCAACGGGGGTCGCCGAGCAATTCGCGGAAGCTGCCCATTCGCTCCGGTTTCGTCTCCTTCGCTTCCTTCCACGAGTCGGGCTCCTTCACGCTCATCCGCACCCACAGGACGAGCAGCGCGGGAAGCACTCCGACGAGATAGGCCATCCGCCACTCGGTGCCCACCCACAGCCCAACGCCGGTGGCGAGCCAGAGGCCGGCCACGCTCGTCGCGTGGAAGATGCCGCTGGCGCGCTCGCGTGCGTGCTTCGGAAAAACTTCCGCGACGAGCGAAGCGCCCACGGCCCATTCGCCCGCGACGCCCATCGCCACAAGAAACCGCAGCGCGCCCACCTGCCACAGCTCGGTGACAAACGCCGTGAGCCCCGAGAAGATGCTGTAGAACAGGATCGTCAGCGCCATCACCGGCATCCGGCCCCAGCGATCCGCCAGCGAGGAGAAGACCCAGCCGCCGATCGTGCCGCCGATCAGGAATATCCCGAGAAATTTCTCGCCCCAAGCGCGTGTCGCGGTCCCGACCTGCTCGGGCGTCAGGCTCGGATCGGCCGCGCGCAACAGGTCCGGCAGCATGTCGCCGCGCGTGATATTGTAGAGCTGCCCCTCGAAGGCATCGAAGACCCAGCCGAGCGACGCGATCACCAGCACGAGCCACTGATACCGCGTCACGCCGCGATACCATTTGCCGTCGTTTACCGCAGGCGAGGATGTGATCATGTCTGGAGAAGGTAGGGCGAGGCGTCCCCGCCGAGCCGTCGCGCGTTACGGGTGAAAAAGTGAGTGATTCCCGCCACGCCCTCGTGCGGACCGACATCCAGCGTTGCCTGCGAAGACGTATGAGCGATGAGCATGACTAGACGCGAGCGTGGGTTGGGCTGGCTGGGGCTGTACTTTGGTTCAGCCCTTGAGCAATTCACCCACAGGGAGCGGTTTCTTCTGCCGGATCGATTCCTCGGCGAGCAGGCACAGTCCCGTTGACCATAGTCCATCACGACCGTCCGCCGGCGGTTCGCTCTCGCCACGGACCATCTCCACGCAGCGCACGATCTCCTGGCGCAGTTCGAAGACCTCGCCGCTGCGTTTTGCGAGATCGACCGTCTCCAGTTTTTCGCCGTCGAATACTTTGAGGAAGAAGCTAGGCTCCAACGTGCGGTCCATCGCGCCGCTCCAGCCGGCCCAGATCGCGCCCTTCGTCCCCGTCACCTTCACGGTCTGGTGATGCTCGAAAGCAGCGAGGGTCTGCGACACCACGGCGTAGGCGCCGTTGGCGTATTTGAACATCGCGGAGAAATTGTCGAAAAGCTCGGGGCGCTGCGGATCGCGGGAGTTGGCATAGGCGTGAAGCTCCACGGGATCGCCCGCGCTCGAGAGGTACCAGCGCGCGAGGTCGAAGAAGTGGATCGGCTCCTCCAGCACCCAGCTCCCCACCCGCTTCTGGTCGTAGCGCCAGCCTGAGGCGCCCAGCCGATACGGCTTGCGGAGCAGTTCGACCAAGACGTACAGCGGAGCGCCGATCGTGCCGCGATCTATGATCCGCTTGATCTCGCCCCACTGCGACGAGAGCCGCAACTCGTGGCCGACGGCGATCTTCTTGCCGCACTTCGCCGCGAGTGCGATCATCGCATGGCAATCCGGCACGGTGAGCGCCATCGGTTTTTCGAGCAGCAGGTGGCAGCCGGCTTTGAGCGCATCCGTCGCTATCTCGAGGTGCGTGTGGCTCGGCGTGACGATATCGACGATATCGAGCTTCGTCGCGGCCAGCATCTGCCGGTGGTCCGAAAAAATCTGCGCCTGCGGGTAGGCTTTGGCCGCCGCCGCGCGCGAAGCTTCGGAGGGCACCACGATGGCCACGAGTTCCGCCTCCGGATTCCCCGCGATCGATTGCGCGTGGAATTGCCCCCATGCGCCATATCCCACCAAACCGAAACGAACAGGTGAACGTGCCATGTGAAAAATCAGGATTTGGCCGCGCGGCCGAAACCAAGGAGGTTTGTAGTTCCGCCTTTAGGCGGAATCCGAAAAACCTTCCGCCTGAAGACGGGACTACAAACGAAGGCCGTCGCTGCGGTGGGAGTCATTTCCGCTCTCCTGTGGTGAGGGGTGTCACCGGATTTGCGATACGCCGATTTTGGACCTCGTTGAGCCGGCAGGTCGGCAGCTTCGGCAGCACGTACTTGGCGAAGAGGTCGCACTCGTCGCTGTGCGGATAGCCGCTAAAGATGAAGGCCCGCATACCCATATCCATGTAGCGATTGATCTTCGCGAGCACCTGATCGGGGTCGCCCACGAGGGCGCTGCCGCAGCCGCTGCGCGCGAGGCCGATGCCGGACCAGACGTGCGGCTCGATGAAGAGGTCGGAATCGGCGCGCGCGCGCAGCTCATCCTGCCGCATCACGCCCGCGCTCTTGCTATCCTGCGAGCGGGCCTTGATCGCCTGGCCTTTCTCGAGATCGAGCCGCGAGATCAGCCTCTTCGCCGCATCGCGCGCCTCGGCCTCCGTCTCGCGCACGATCATATGAATGCGCAGGCCGTAATCGATCACACGGCCGTGGCGCGCGGCCTTCTCACTCATGCCCTGCATCGTCGCGGCGAGGCGATCCTCGGTCTCGGGCCACATGAGGAATACGTCGCAGTGTTTTGCGCAGAGTTCCTGCGCGAGGGGCGAGATCCCGCCGAAGTAGAGCAGCGGTCCGCCGTTCTGCTGGTACGGTTTCGCAGGCTCGCACGTGGCGAGGTCGAAATTGTAGAAACGCCCGCGCCACTGCAGCGGGCCGTCGGTCGTCCACAGCTTCTGCAGGATCTGGATGATCTCGCTGCTCCTTTCGTAGCGGTCCTCGTTCGATTCCTTCATCCCCGGCAGATCGGAGGAAATGATGTTGATCGTCAGCCGGCCTTTGGCGATGTGGTCGACGGTCGAGATCGCCCGCGCGAGCATTGGCGGCCACACTTCGCCCATCCGGAGCGCCACGAGCTGCGTGATCTGGTTGGTCTGCGCAGCCAGCGCCGAGGCGAAGGCCATGGGGTCCTGCCCGGCAATCCAGCCGGAGGGGAGCAGTATATTCTGAAAACCCAGCGCATCGGCCTTGCGCACGATATCGCCGCAGTGCTCGTAGCTGCTCCGCAGCGCGCCGTCGGGCACGCCGAGGAATTCGTAGTCGTCGCTGCAGAGCGCGGAAAACCAGGCGACCTCGGCCTTGCGCTCGGTGGTGCGGATGGCCGGCGGAATGCTCTGCGCCGCCGGTGCATCGGTGGATTTGGCGACAGGCGCTGTCATCACGGCACCGAGCGGCCTTGGGCGGCACTCCACAATTCATACCAGTGCTGGCGCTCGATCTTGATCGTCGCGCTCGCCGCCGCGGCCTTGATGCGGTCGATCTGGTTCGTGCCGATCACGACCTGCGGGCGGGAGGGCAGCATCGCCACCCAGGCCAGCGCCATCTGCTCGGCAGTCGCGCCGTAGTGCGCACCGAGCTTTGTCAAAGCCGTGCGCGTGCGCGTGGTGACTTCGTCCGCGCCCGACATCAACCGGCCGCCGCCGAGCGGCGACCATGCCATCGGGTGCACATCGGCCGCCTGGCACTGGTCCAGCGTGCCATCGTAAATTCCCTCCATCCGCAGCAGGCTCACCTCCACCTGGTTCGTCACCGGGGCGTAACCGAGATAGCGGGTGAGGAGCGCAGACTGGTGCGTGCTGTAGTTCGAGACGCCCACGCTACGGACCTTGCCCGACTGCATCACGCTCTGGAGGCCTTTCGCGGTTTCTTCCGCGCTCGTCAGCCAGTCAGGCCGATGGATCAGCAGCACGTCGATCCGATCCGTCTTCAATTCCCGCAACGACCGCTCCACGCAGCGCTCAATCGCGGGCGCGGTCGCATCGTAGTGATTCACGGTCACGCCGGGACGATTCGCGCAGGCGGCGTTGATGCCGCACTTCGTGATGATTTCCATCCGGTCGCGAAGGCCGGGCGCCTCGGCCAGGGCGCGGCCGAAGAGGCCCTCGCAGGTGTACTGCCCGTAAATATCCGCGTGGTCGAAAGTCGTCATCCCCACTTCGAGGCAGGCGTCGATCTTGGCGCGGATGCGAGCCGGGGCCGAGCCCAGCGGGTCGGCGGCCAGCCGCCAGACGCCATAGGCGAGAGCGGAAACTTCGGGAGCATTCGGAGCGAGTTTGAAGCGAGGGAGCATTGGCTAAATTAAAAGGGACGGCAGAGCCGTCCGCGCTAGCAGGGTGAAGCGACAGCTTACTACGGTTTCGAATTAACTTGCGAGCCTGCGGGACGCACCTCAAGCGCCTTCTTCGCATGCGAACCAATCCCGCCCTCCTGCGCGATTTATTGGGCGCCGCGATCCTCCACGTGCGCAGCGGCCGCGCGACCTCGCGCAGCACGCTCGCCGCCGCACTCGGCCTCGCGCCTTCGACCGTCGGGCTCTATGCCGATCAATTGATCGACGATGGCTACATCGACGAGTCGGGCCTCGTCCGCGGCGCGATCGGCCGCCCTCAACGCACGCTCGCCCCGCGCCCCGCCGCCGGCTGGTTCGCGGGCGTGGAATTCAATGCCGGCCGTCTCCAGGCGGTGCGCGTGGATTTCGCAGGACGCCAGGTGGCCGCGCGCGAGAAACCTTTCGCCGTCGATACCGGCACCCGTGCAATGCTTCAGGAGATCAAGGCCACGGTCGCCGCTCTCGCGCGCGGCGCCGAGGGTCCGCTGCTCGCCATCGGCGTTGGCGCGCCGGGCATCGTCGACCCCGTCGCGGGCGTCAGCTCGCACTACTCGCTCATCCCCGATTGGAAAAACGTCCCCATCGCCGCGACGCTCCGCAAGCGCTTCGGCGTGCCCGTGACGGTGGAGAACAATCTCCGGGCCATCGCGCTCGCCGAGCGGTGGTTTGGCGGCGGTCGCCACCTGAGCCACTACATCATCCTCGGGCCGCGCAGCGGCTTCGGTGTCGCGCTCGTGCAGGCCGGCCAGCTCGCACGCGGGGCGCATCATGCGGCCGGTGAGATCGGCGCGTGGCCCTGGCCGCCGGGTCGCACCGGCACCGGCTCAGGTTCCGGCGAATTGCAGGATGCGATTTCGGCCCCCGCGGTGTGGCGGCGGCTCGCCGGTGTCACCTCGCGCGCGCGCGTGCCGGCGGATCTCCGTGCTGCGCTCGGAGAGTATGCCGCCGCGACCGGGCCGCGGTGGGAGGGAGTCGTGGCCGATTTCGCCCACGTGGTGGTCTCGCTCGAGCTGATGGTCGATCCGGAAGCCTTCTTTTTGCATGGACCGCTCACTGCGCTTGGTCCGCGTTTCTGCACCGCCGTCGAGCAGGCCGTACGGGCCGCCGCGCCCGTCCTCGCCGCGCGTCCGTTTCGCGTTCTGCCGTCGACGCTCGGGGACGATGCCGGTGCGCTCGGCGCCGCGAGCCTCGCGATGGAAGCGTGGACGCCGTAGGAGAGGAAAGGAGAAAGGCAGCTGAGAGCCTAGAGCTAAGAGCAAGGCGTCGTTTTCTGGGTTCGAGCTCTAGACTCTCCGCTCTTAGCTCTCAGCTTCCCCCACCCCCGAAGTGCTTGCGCCCTGCGCCCCCGCACGGCACGGATTTCCATCACCCCACTCTTATGAGTATCCGATTCCGCGCTCCCCTGCCGGTCCTTATCCTTGCTATTGCTGCGCTCTTCACCGCTGCATCCACGACTGCGACTGCGGCCACGCCGGCGAAACCCAACATCGTTCTCATCCTCGCCGATGACCTCGGCTATGGAGATGTCGGCTGTTACGGCGCCAAGGATATCAAGACCCCGCATATCGACTCGCTCGCCGCCGCCGGCACAAAGTTCACCAGCTTCTACGTCGCACAGGCGGTCTGCACGGCGTCGCGCGCGGCGCTCATGACCGGCAGCTATCCGAATCGCGTGAGCATGAGCGGCGCGCTCAATCACACGAGCCCCACCGGCCTGCATACGCGCGAAAAGCTGCTCAGCCAGCATTTCAAGGAGCAGGGCTACGCGACCGGCATGTACGGCAAGTGGCACCTCGGTCACCAGTCGGCGTTTCTCCCCACGCGCCGCGGTTTCGACGAGTGGATCGGCATCCCCTACTCCAACGACAATGGCCCGCTCCATCCCGTGACGCGCGGCATCCCCGCGCTCCCGCTCTATAAAAACGAGGACGTGATCGAGACCGATCCCGACCAGTCGAAGTTCACCCAACGCTTCACCGAGGCCGCGGTGGCCTTCATCGAGCGCAACAAGGAGAAGCCGTTCTTCCTCTACCTGCCGCACGTGATGC
>JAZKEV010000537.1:15997-17430 GCA_040386765.1 Verrucomicrobiota bacterium
GGGCAAAAGCGGCCGCGGCCGCTACGGCGACGTCGTGCAGGAGCTCGACTGGGGCGTCGGTGAGATTCTCAACACGCTCAAGCGGCTCGGCCTCGAGGAAAACACGCTCGTGGTTTTCAGTTCCGACAACGGCCCCTTCCTCTCCTATGGCGAGCACGCCGGCGTCGCCGGCCCGCTGCGCGAGGGCAAGCTCACGACCTTCGAGGGCGGCCATCGCACGCCCTGCCTCGTACGCTGGCCGGGCAAAGTCCCCGCCGGCCGCGTGAGCGATGCGCCGTGGAGCATGATGGATTTCCACGTGACCGTGACGAAGCTCATCGGCGCCCAACCCGTCACGGTTAAGCTCGACGGCTCCGACGTCCTCCCGCTCCTCACCGGCCAGGCCGGTGCCAAGGGACGCGACGAATTCTGGTTCTACTCCGGCGACGAGCTGCACGCCGTGCGCCAAGGGGATTGGAAGTTCCACGTGCCGCACGAGTACCTCACCACCGCCGCCGAGCCCGGCCGCGGAGGCAAGCCCTCGAACTATGCCAACATGAAGCCGGAATCGATCGAGAATTCCGGCATCCGCGGCATCGCGAGCCGCCACGGCTACCGCGTGGAGAAGCTCGAGCTCTCGCTCTTCAATCTCAAAGACGATCCGGGCGAGTCGAAGAACCTTGCCGCGCAGCATCCCGAGATCGTCGCCCGCCTGCAGAAAGTTGTCGCCGCCGCGCGAGCCGACCTCGGCGATTCGCTGACCAAGACCAAGGGCACGAACATCCGCCCCGCCGGCGATGTCCGCGGCGCGCTCCCCGCCGGGGTGAAGCGCGTCTCCAATGTGGAGTACGTGAAGCGCGACACCGGCGGCCTCCTCCTCGATCTCTACCTGCCCGTGCAGGCGCCGGCCAAGCCGCTCCCAGTCGTCATCTGGATTCACGGCGGCGGCTGGAAGAACGGAACCAAGGAAAACTGTCCGCTTACGTGGCTCACGCCCGAGGGCTACGCGGTCGTCAGCCTCGGCTATCGCCTGAGCTGGCTCGCGAAGTGGCCCGCGCAGATCGACGATGCCCGCGCGGCCGTCCGCTGGCTGCGGACCAACGCGGAAAAGTACGGCCTCGACCCGCAGCGCATTGCCGTCGCGGGCGGCTCCTCGGGCGCCAATCTCGCGGGCATCCTTGGCACGTTGACACCGCCTGCAGACGAAAAGCCTTCGAGCCGCGTCGGCGCGGTGATCGATTTCTACGGCGCCTCCGATGTCTTCACGCTGCCGCCGAATGTCCCGGGGCCCGGCGTCGATCTCGCCGCCTCCAACGCGACCAAGCTCCTTGGCTTCATTCCGCGCGACCGCCCCGAGGAGGCGAAGCAGATGAGCACCCTGTATCAGGTCTCCAAAGATGACCCGCCCTTTCTGATCCTCCAGGGCGAAAAGGATACCCAGGTTCCCCTCGAGC
>JAZKEV010000538.1:0-5576 GCA_040386765.1 Verrucomicrobiota bacterium
CCAAGCGTGTGCCGACGGGAAAGAGCACGTGACGCCTGCCCACCCCCACTAATTGGCCCCGGAAGCTTAAAAAACTTTCGGGGCCTTTTTGTTTTCCGAGATCGCGACTCATGCCAACTGCGAACCGAAAATAGACGATAGACACACAGACCGCGGAGATGGCACAGAGGTCACAGAGGCTGCGAAGTGAGCAGCTCCGTGGCTTCGCTCCTTCCCTCTGTGCGCTCTATGTCAAAAGATGTCAGGCAGCGAGCACCGCTGAGGAAGAATCACTTCCTCGCGCACAAAACCATTCTTGTCCCCGCCAAACCTTGCGCGTGGACTGGGGCCGCATGCCCTCACCCCGCTTGACCCTTCTCCTCTCGTTGACGCTTGGCGCGCTCCTCCCGCTGCACGCCGCCGATGCCGATAGCACGGCAAAAAAGAAAAAGACGCTCGACGAATCGGCCAAGGCCCTCGACTCCGCCAAGACTGCGGATCGCACCGCGAAGGCCCCTTCCTACGCCACCATTCTTGGCCCGATCCGGCTCTACGCCGGCGATGCGCCCGGCGCGACGGGACAACGCCCGCAGGACATTCCCACGCTCACACCCTACGCGCCCGATCCGGCAAAGAAAAACGGCGCGACGATCCTCATCTTCCCCGGCGGCGGCTACGGCGGTCTCGCGGAGCATGAGGGCCCAGGCTACGCCGAATTTTTCACCAGGCACGGCTTCACCGCCTACGTGCTCAAATATCGCCTCGGCTCCAACGGTTATCGGCACCCCGTGATGCTGAATGACGCCGCGCGCGCGCTCCGCATGGTGCGCAGCTTCGCGAAACGCGATGGGCTCGATCCGGCGCGCATCGGCATCATCGGTTCCTCCGCCGGCGGCCATCTCGCCTCCACGCTCATTACGCACTTCGATCCCGCGCGCCCGCACGGCCCGACGCTCGATGCCGCGGACCCCATCGACCGCGAGTCCTCGCGGCCCGACCTCGCTATCCTCTGCTATCCCGTGATCACCATGAGCGAGCTCGGCCACGCCGGCTCGCGCAAGAATCTCCTCGGCGACAGCCCCACGCCCGAGCTGCTGCAGGCGCTCTCCAACGAGCTGCAGGTGAGCAAGGACACCCCGCCCACCTTCATCTGGCACACGCAGGAAGACAAAGTCGTGCCCATCGAGAACGCCCTCCTCTTCGCCAGCGCTCTCCGCAAAGCCGGCGTCCCCTTCTCCCTGCACACCTACGAAAAAGGCGCCCACGGCCTCGGCTTCGGCCGCGCCGGCCGCGAAGCCCCGCCGTGGGCTGACCAGCTGCTTTATTGGTTCAAGGAGCGGAAGTTCGTGCCGTAACCAAGCGCTCATTTAATCATAGCGCCTCGAAATTAGGGCGCGACCTTTCGAAAGCGGGCGGATGCCGACTGTTAGGTAATCGCAGTATATTGCGCTCGCCGCCTTTTTATGGCCCCGCAACCCTCGTGTGCCCATGCTTCGCCTTCCAGCACTCTGCATTGGTGTTTTTCTGCTGTTGGTTTCGCTCGCATGCGCGCAACAGCAATCTGCACCGCGTATTGACCGACGTTTCGACATTCCCACCGGTTCCCGGACGCTCTATGCCGAAGTAGGCGGGCGCATTTCCCTTGGGGTCGCTTTCGATTCGGCCACACCGGTCACGATCCGCTGGCTGCGTAATGGACACGTCATCAGCCAAGCCGATAACATCACGGCTCGCGTCGCGCCGTTCGATATTGTCCCCGCCAGTTTGAGCGATGCGGGGACCTATTGGGCCGAAATCTCAAATTCCGCCGGCACGGCCCAGTCGCCGTGGTCCGTTGTCGTAGTGCTTCCCGTAAACCCGCCGACCAGCGACCCAATCTATCCCAAAGGGCCTATTGAACAAAGTGCGGGCACCTCGTTTTCTCTTACTTCCCGCGCTACGGGGCCGGTGGATTACCCATCGGGCTTCCCTCGTTTTCAATGGTCCCGCGATGGGGCGCCCATCGTTGGGGCGACGGATGTAAGCTACTTTGTACCTTACGCGACCAGGCAGGATTCCGGGGATTACACGGTCGCACGCGACGAGGGCCGAGGAGCGAACACGAGTACGGCCGTGCACGTTACGATTACGGGCGAGCCCGCCCCCGCACTCCCTTTCGTCCATATCCTGCCACGCGAACAGCCGGTGCTCATGCCGCGGCAGCCTCTTACAATCGCCGTGGGCATCGTAAGCGCGACGCCCATCACCTATCAGTGGTATCACAACGGCACCCTCCTGCCGCAATTTATCGGTCCCGAGCTTTCGATTGCCAGCATGCTGATCGCAAATACCGGCACCTATGTCCTGATCGCTCGAAATGCGCACGGAGCAATTCACGCCCTGGCTCATAGCGTGCAAGTAAGGGCGGGATCGGTCGCTCCCATACAGATCGAGCCGCTGCCTGCGAAAGTTGAGCTCTTTCCCGGGCTACCGATTACCATTATTCCGCGTCTGGAATCCGACATTTCGCCTAGCGTCCAGTGGTATCGAAACGGTCAGCCCATCACCTCAAATAACGCGCCTAACATCCGGCTGACCCACGGAGCCAATGTCGCGCTGATAAATGGGGCCGGCACCTATCACTTCGTCGCCCGAAATCAGTTCGGCAGCAGCACGAGCGCCTCGATGACGGTGACTCTGGCTCCGGCAGATGCAGGCGGCATCTATGCCGGCACGCGAGACCTGCTATTTCCTCGCCGTGGCGAAGCGAACAACGGCCTGGTCGCCTATATCGATGCCAATAATGTTGCCCAAATTATTTCACTAGGGTCGTGGTCTGTGGTTACCGGCAGTGGCGCGTGGATCACAGGCCCTTTCGTCATGAACGATGTGCAGCTCCAGGCCGGAGAAGCCGCGTTCACGCCCACGCGTTTGGCAGAGTCGATCGCTAGCGGGAAACAGCTCACGTTCTCCGCCGGAGCTGGCTCCGCATCACTCCGGCCTTCCGGAGATGCCGCCGTAACGAGCATTTCCCGCAGTGTGGCCGGGCCGATGCAGGCACGCTCAGGATACTATCGCGGCAGTGTGCTTGGGGTGGCCTCGAGCGAGGTGCACGCCATCCTCACGCCCGAGGGCATCGTGGGCGCTATCGTGATAGCCGATGGGCTCGTCTTTTCGGCCTACTCCCGCATCGACGAAAATCCGTCCGCAGTGAGACCCCTGTTTCTGGGCATCGAATCCTCCACCGCGGAGCTGTCCGGGTTTCTTGAAGTGAGAGGCGTGGGCCGCGGCTTCACAGCCAGTCGCGTGAAAGGATCCCTCCGTACACGGCTGGTCAACGTGGCCAGCCGAGGCTACGTGGGCGGGGCAGACCGAACAATGATTGTCGGCTTCACGCTGGCCGGTGCAGGACAAAAACCGCTACTGCTCCGGGGCATCGGGCCCACCTTAGGAAGCTTCGGCGTCGGTTCCGCCGTGCCCGATACCACCTTGAGCATTTTCCAAGATTCCCGCCGGCTGGTGCAAAACGACGACTGGGGCTCCTCCACCGATGCCCCTGCTATTGCCGCCGCTGCTGTAGCCGCCGGGGCTTTCGCTCTCGCCAGCGGCAGCCGAGATGCCGCAGTCCTCCCGTCTCTTTCCAGTGGCAGCTATACCGCACAAGTCGCCGATCGCGAAAATCGCGAAGGCATCGCGCTCGTCGAGCTATACGACGCCAGTTCCGCCGAGCAGAGCGGCCCCAGCATATCGAATCTCTCGATTCGCGGCTACGCTGCCAGCGGAGAGAACGCCTTGATCGCCGGCCTCGCTATCAACGGAGCCGTGCCGCAACGACTGTTGATTCGCGCGGTCGGGCCCGGACTCGATGCCTTTCAGGTAGCGGGCGCGCTGCGCGATCCCCGGCTGCAAGTTTTCCGCGGTGATGCATTGGTCGCTGACAATGATGATTGGGGCGGCGCTGCGGAGCTCGCCACCGCCGCGAGAACTATCGGAGCCTTTGCTCTGGTGAATTCAAGCCGAGATTCGGCCCTGATCGTCACGCTACCGCCCGGCAGCTATACGGTTCAGGTGGCCGGCAAAAACGGCGAAGCCGGCGTGGCGTTGGTGGAGACCTACGTGCTGCCCTGAGTCGGGCTACGCGTACCCGAGCGCCTTGGCCACTGCAGGATAGACGATCTTGCCGCCTTGCGTGTTCACGCCGCGGGCCAGGCCTTGGTGCTCGGCGAGGGCGCGCTCCACGCCTTTGCTCACCAGCATTGCGACGTAGGGCTCGGTGGCTTGAGTGAGGCCGAGCGTCGAGGTGCGGCCGACGAGCGCGGGCATGTTGGGCACCGCGTAGTGGATCACACCGTACTCGTTGTAGACCGGCTTCTCATGCGAGGTGGGCCGGATGCTTTCGATGCAGCCGCCCTGGTCGATGGCGATATCCACGATCACGCTGCCAGGCCGCATCCGCGCGACGGTCTTCTTGTTCACCACGATGGGTGCCTTGGCCGCCGGGATGAGCACCGCGCCGATCAGCATGTCGGCCTTGGCCACTTGCTCCTCGATGTTGGCGGGATTCGACATCAGCGTGACCGCACGACCGCGATATTCGGAATCAAGTGCCTCGAGTTTTCGCGTGTCGAGATCGAGCACCGTCACGCGCGCGCCCATGCCCACCGCCATCTGCACGGCATGCGCGCCGGAGTTGCCCGCGCCGACGACGACCACATGAC
Source organism: Verrucomicrobiota bacterium (assembly GCA_040386765.1). GTDB lineage: Bacteria > Verrucomicrobiota > Verrucomicrobiia > Opitutales > Opitutaceae > ER46. The sequence goes on from JAZKEV010000538.1 coordinate 4,677, forward strand.
CCGGCATCGTACCGGGGATGCCGCCAAGCAACACACCCGAGCCGCCGTGCTGCGACTGGAGGAAATACGCGCCCACCTGGATCGAGAGCCGCCCTGCGATCTGCGACATGGGCTTCAGCAGCGGGAAACTGCCGTCGACGCCCTCCACGGTTTCGTAAGCGATGCCGAGCACGCGCTTCTTCAGGAGTACCTTCGCGAGCTCCGCGCCGGCCGCGAGATGGAGGTACGTGAAGATCGTCTGCCCGTCCTGCAGCAGGTCGTACTCCTTCGGCAGCGGCTCCTTCACTTTGAGAATGAGGTCGGCGCCGCGCCACACTTTCGCGGCCTCGCTTACCAATGTCGCTCCGGCGGCGCGATACTCCGCGTCGGTGAAGCCAGCGGTGAGGCCCGCGCCTTTTTGAATCAATACTCTCGCACCGAGAGACACGCAGCGCCGGCATAAACTCGGCGTCATCGATACGCGCGTCTCGCCAATCTTGATCTCCTTGGGAACCCCGAGCGTCATGGCGTAGAGCAAATAGCAAAACTTGCTGAAAGCGAGTCGCCAACCGACTCTTACCTCAATGCCCGCCCTGCTCCATCTCATCGTCGCCTGCTCGGAGAATCGCGTGATCGGCCGCGACCGGAAGCTGCCGTGGAGGATTCCCGAGGATCTGAAGTTTTTCCACGCCGAAACCGCCGGGCAGGTGTGCATTCTCGGCCGCATCTGCTACGAGACGTGGCCGGCGGTGCGCGCCGATGGCCGGCGGCCGATCGTGATCACGCGCAACCGCGCGCTAGAGCAGCCGGGCGTCCGTGTCGCCGCCAGTCTCCACGAGGCCATCGCGATCGGCGAAACGCTCGCCCAGCATCTCTATATCTGCGGCGGGCAGCGGATCTATGAAGAGGCTTTTGCCCTCG
>JAZKEV010000539.1:0-6068 GCA_040386765.1 Verrucomicrobiota bacterium
GGCCGCCTGCTCGCCACTCCGCAGGCCCCCTTCACCGCCACCACGGTCTTCACTCCCAACGGCGCCCGTCAGCCGCAGAATTTATTCACGGCCAATTGGGGCGGCTCCGCGGCCAACGAACCGCTGCTTCTTTACCTCGATCCCAATTCCAGCGCGCTCGGTGGCCTTCGCACGCGCTCGGGCGCGACGGTCGACGGCGTAAAGACTTTTGCCGAGAATTCGGCGCTCAATCCCTTCGGCACTGGCCTCGTGTCGAGTGGCATGGTGGGGCTCAACTCTCGCGTGCTCGTCGCGCAGAACGTCGACCAGGCTGCGAACCCACTGCGCTCGCTCTTCAGCCGCGAGCCGATGGTCAGCGATCCGGCGAATTTCGATTTCTTCCACCACATGCTCGGCGGTCCCACGAAATACGAGTGGGCCCGGTGGGAGGCGCACAACGTCACGCTCGAGCAAACCTTCCTCGAAAAGCGCGCGGGCCTCGAAGTCTCCCTCGACCGCCAGCGCGTCGACAATGGGTTCGTCTCGCCCCTCACCTACGCGATCAACCTCGATCCCAACGAGCGGCTGCCCGATGGCGCGCCCAATCCCAACTTCCTCCGCCCGCTCACGCTCGGCGGCGGCTTCAAGCGCGTGTATAGTCAGGATCGCACGGCGGGCCGGCTAACCGGCTACTACGCGCTCGATCTGCGGAACATCGGCAGCTCGGATACGCTTGGCCGCTTCCTCGGGCGCCATCTGCTCAACGCCAACTACGCGCGTCAGAATTTTCTCTATCAGCAGTTCGGCGGCACCATCGCCAACACCGCTCTCGACTGGCGCGCCTTCGAGAGTCTCCCGCTGCCGGGCACCGCCAGCAGCACCGCGCGTATCGTGCCGATCGCGCATTATCTCGGCGCTTCCGTGCGCGACCTCGCCAGTCCCTCGGGCGCGCGCATCCAGGGACTCACCGCGCCGCAGGATCCCACGGGCACGCCGGCGATGACGATCCTCACCCATCAGCGCCCGATCACCAACGATCCCGCCGCGCTCGCGCCGTGGACGCCCGCGACGTTCGACCTCGTGACCAATGGCCGCTACGATGTCAGCAACACGATCCGCAACGCCCAGCGCTACTCCGATCGCCTCGCCCAGAAAGTCCGCTCCGCCTCCGCCGTGCTGCAGAGCCACTGGCTCGATGGCGACGTCGTCACGACCGCCGGCTGGCGTCGCGACAGCGTTTCGAGCTACGACGCGGGCATCCCGGGCCAGACGCCCGAGGGCACCGCCGATGTGCGCTGGGATGTGTTCTCCCCGCAGCTCACCCGCTCGCTCTCGGAAAGCTCGGGAAGCTTCGGTGTGGTCGGCCATCTGCCCGACAGGGTGCAGCGCCGTCTGCCGCTCGGCACGGATGCGAGTGCGTTCTACAACTACGCGACGAATTTCCGTGTGGCACCGCAGCGCTATACAATCACCGGCGAGTCACTCCCGTCCGAGACGGGCACCGCGAGGTCGGAGTCCGGCTCGCATTTTTTAAAGGCAAGGTGGACCTCCGCATCGCGCGCTATGAAACGCTCGCCGACCACGCCGTCGTCAATGGCTTCGTCGCCGGGATCAATCAGCTCGCGATGGTCGTGGGACAAGTCGTCACCCACAACATCCTCGGCGACAACACCGATAATCCCGCGGGCATCGCCGCCTTCGAGGCGTGGCTCGACAGCCCGTACGGGCGCACGTATCGCAACGCCTTCGCCGTCCAGCTCACACCCAATGCCGACCCCGTGCGGCCCGCCGCGCAGTTCGGCCGCTACTCCGATGCCACCGGCGACCGTGGCCAGATCAGCGGCGTCTCCACGCTCCGCTCGACCGGCTACGAGTTCGAACTCGCGTTCAACCCCACGCGCCACTGGCGCCTCTCCGCCAACGCCGCGACCGCCGAAGCCGAGCGCACCCACCTCGCGCCCGAGCTTTACGATTTCCTTTTTAATCCCAACGGCGGTTTCCTGAGCCTTGTGCAGAGCGCCAACGGTGCCCCCACCCCGGCGGGCCAGCTCATCGGCACGCCCATCGGCGGCACGACCATGCCGTTGCAGGCCTTCGTCGCCGGCAACGTCTTGAATCTCGGAATCGTCACCACCTTTGCGCAAGCCGGCACGCGCACGGACGAGCTGCGCAAATGGAGCTTCCGCGCCGTGACCAATTACACGTTTCCCGGCGAGGCCTTCGGCGGCCGGCTGAAAGGCTTTGGTTTCGGCGGCGCGCTGCGTTGGTCCGACGCCCCCCTTATCGGTTACGCCGGCAAGCTCACCACCGCGGGCGGCACCGCCCTCGCCATTTCGGATGTTGCGCGGCCCTACTACGGCGCCTCCGAAACCATCGCCGACGCCTGGCTCAGCTACACGCGCGCGCTTTCCCGCCGGATCGGCTGGAAGCTCCAGCTCAACGTCCGCAACCTCGGCGTCGGCAACGAACTCCGCCCCCTCGCCGTCTGGCCCGACGGCACCGTCGTTCAGTGGACGATCAAGGAACCTCAGCGCTGGACGCTGACGAATACACTGACGTTCTAGCCGCGCTTCGGAGCGCTATGAACAATAAGGTTCTCAGTGCGTTGGCGGGCGCCACGTGCTTACTGCGACGACGTCGTGATCTACGTGATAATGCTACGGCCTTTAGCTCGGTAGGGCGTTGCCTCTCAGGAATGCCTTCTGCACAGCTTTCACCATGAGTCTTTCGCTCACATCGGGCTCCCGCGCGAAGTATTCAATCCCAAGGCGACTGAGCGTGGGATGCGCTCTGCCGGCCCTTCTGCTTTGCGCCGCGGCATCATCGGCATTTGCCCAACCAAAGAAATCGCTGCTGGAGGGCCAACGCTGGACGCTCGACCGCACTGAGGGCGAGGCCGTGAAGCTTCACCCCAAGAAGGGCGAAAAATGGACCGAGGGCTGGATTCACTTCAGCCGACCCGTCGAGGTCGACGCCACCGGCATCGTGCTCACCTATAGTGTGCAGACCGATCGCGCGCGGGGCGAGGACGCCGGCGCCGTGTATACGAAGCTGCATTTCACCAAGGACCCGGCCCGGCGTGAGCAAGTCAGCATCAATGTGACCGTACGGCCCAGCGACCGCTGGTATATGCTTTACGTGGATCCGGGCTGGGAGATGCAGAACAAACACTATCGCACCGTGCAGCCTCCGCCCAAGCTGTTTGGCAACCCCGAGACCCCCGAGCGGTTTCGCCTGACGGCCACCCGCGCGGGCGACAAAATCGTGGCCACCCTCGCCCATTGGGACCCGAAGGAAAACACCTGGGTGCTCCTGCGCACGGCCGAGGGACAGGATCGGATCGAGCCGAGCATTGCCGCCGACCTGGAGAACCAGGCCTCGGTGAAGAGCCTGAGCTTTCAGTTTCCGGGCGACTTTTCCGTCGTGACGAATGTCACGCTCGAGCGCGGAGAGGCGGGAAAGAAGTAGCCACCGACAGCTGCTGGCGGCTGTAAAACCATCTTTTTGCTGAAAGTTTGCGTCGATCAGCCGCGTTTCAGCGGTATGCTCTTCTCATTGGATTCGTCGACGCACTCTCCGCTGCGCACCCGGCCCACCCTCCTCTTTCGCCTGCGCGATTGGGAGGATGAGGCCAGCTGGACGGAATTCTACCGCCTCTACCACGCCTTCATCTTCGGCCTCGCCCGCCGCGCGGGGCTCCCGCACGCCGATGCCGAAGAGGTGACGCAGGATGTCTTTAAGCGCGTGGCGGAGACGATCCGCGATTTCGAGAGCGATCCCGCCCGGGGCACGTTTCGCGGATGGCTCGCCAAGCTCACGCGCTGGCGGATCATCGACAAGCAGCGCGCCCGCCGCCCCGACCAGCGCGGCGGCGTCGGCCGCCCCGAGGAAAAGGAGTCGGACCGCACGCGGACCATCGAGCGGCTGCCCGACACCTCCGACAGCGCCAATCCGTGGGGCGATGCCACCGTGGAGGAGGCCGAGTGGCAGCAGCATGTGCTCCAAGTCGCCCTCAACCGCCTCGCGACCCGGGTGCCGGCGAAGCATTTCCAGCTCTTCGATCTTTACGCGCGGCAAAACTGGCCGGTGCTGCGTGTAAGCCGTGAGCTCGGCGTCAACCCCGCGACCGTCTACGTCGTCAGCCACCGCCTCACCAAGCAGCTCAAGATCGAGGTCGAGCGGCTGCGGCTCCAGTTGAAGAGCGGGAAGGCTCTTTCTGTTTACTTCGTTTGGATCGCCTTTCCCACAGTCCGCCTGCGCCGTTCGCGTTCTTTTCTTGGTGACTGGACGCTGGCGCGGAAACTGCCTTGCTGGATGTGTGTCGTCTCCCGCGGTCCAGCCCGAGCGCCCTTCCCTGTCCGACTATGAGTTGATAAAACTCATCGGTCGCGGCAGCTACGGCGACGTGTGGCTGGCGCGCGGGGTGACGGGGGTGTTTCGCGCGGTAAAGGTCGTCTGGCGCAATCGCTTTCCCGATATTCGACCGTACGCCCGCGAGTTCGAAGGCGTCACGCGCTTTGCCTCGATCTCCCTGCGCGAGCCTTCCCAGCTGGCGTTGCTGCATGCGGGGCGCAGCGACGACGCGGGGTTTTTCTACTATGTGATGGAGCTGGCCGACGATGCGGAGCATGGCCGCACCGTCGACCCGGAGACCTACGTTCCGCTCACACTGCGCGAGCTGCACGCCCGCCGCGGCCGCCTGCCCGCGAGCGAAGTATTGTCGCTCGGCGTGGCCATGTGCCGCGCCCTCGCCTCGCTGCATGCGGCCAATCTCGTCCACCGCGATATCAAGCCCTCCAACGTGGTCCTGATCGGCGGCGTGCCCAAGCTCGCCGATGTCGGCCTCGTCGCCGCCGCCAGCGCCGGCCTCACGTTTGTCGGCACGGAAGGTTTCGTGCCGCCAGAGGGGCCGGGGGCCACGACCGCCGATGTGTTCAGCCTCGGCAAGGTGCTCTACGAGCTGGCCACGGGCCTTGATCGCAACGACTACCCGCGCCTCCCACCCAATCTCGCCAAGATCGCCGATCGCAAAGAGCTGCTCGAGCTCAACGAAATCCTCATCCGCGCCTGCGAGCCGCATCCGGAAAAGCGTTACCGCGACGCCTCCGCATTGCTCGACGACCTGCTGCTGCTGCAAGCCGGCAAATCCGTGCGCCGCCTGAGGGCCATCGAGCGGCGGCTGACGCGCGCGCTGCGGGCGGCGGCGGTGCTGACGATCTTTGCCACCGTCGCCGGAGCGGGCGCCTGGATCGAGCATCGCCGTGCCGCCGACACCGAAAAGGCCCGCGCCGCCCTCGCCCAGCGGAGCGTCTATGCGGCGACCGTGAGCCAGGCCCAGCGCGCCATCGAGCGGGAGGAGTTCGGCCGCGCCCGCCGCCTGCTCGCCCAGACCAAGCCGGAGGGAGACCAGCCGGACCTGCGCGGGCTGGAATGGCACGTCCTCTCGTTTCAAGCCCAGGGAGATCCCTGCCGCGTGCTCCGCGAGCGCGGCCCTGCGATTGACCGCATGGCCCTCTCCCCGGATGGCAGCCTGCTCGCCGTGCACGACGAAGACAAAGGCCTCACGCTCTACACCACCGCCACCCTCACGGAAGTCCGGCGGATTGCCGGCGTGCAGCGGCTGGGAGGATTTTCCGCGGATGGCACCTGGCTGGTCGGCACTGCCGCCACTCCGCAAGGCAAGCCTCAGCGTTGGGCCGTGGCGACCGGGACTCCCGCCCCCGAAGCGACGACCACGCTCGGCATGCGGCCGATCGGAGCCTCGGGCAACGATCGCATGCTTGCCGTCATCGACGCGCGGCCCGCCAACCCGACTTCGCGAGCCTCCGGCCGCCCGCTGGAGATGGTGCTGTGGGATTTTAGCGCGGGCCGGCCGATCGTGCGGTTGCCGCTCGACCCGGGCAACGACGCGGAACCGTGGGAGTTTTTCCGCGCCTCGATTCGCCCGGGCAGCGAGGAAATCCTCCTCGCCTCCGTCAAGGGCCGCGGTGGCCAGATCCGCAGCCGCCTCACCTTGGTACGCCTCGGGGCGCAGCCCAGCGTCGAGCATCACGTGTTGGAGAACTTCCTGCCCTACGTCATCGGCGATT
>JAZKEV010000539.1:6078-12795 GCA_040386765.1 Verrucomicrobiota bacterium
TCTCTTTGCGCTTCTTGGCCTGCCCCAGCACCTGGGCCATCGAGCGGCCGGCGAATGACCTATCGACCCGACAGCAAACGCTGGGAACACGAACCGGCCCGGGAGGAACTCGGCCTGCAAGCCGCGACGACCCTAACCAGCGGCACGGCGACCCAGCTTGTCCAAGCCCACAATACCGCCCTCGTCCTCGCCTCCGCAGGCACAGCGCGGCGGTTCCGCGGCCACGAAAGTCTCGTGACGCAGGTCGTCGCCGATCCGCGCTGCAGTTACCTCTTTTCCGCCAGCCAGAGCGGTGAGCTCCGTGCCTGGAGCCATCAGCAACAAGATCTCGCGAATCCCAGCCTGCAGCATGCCGGCTCGGGCTTCGGTGTTACCAACGCAGTTTATAGCGCGGACGGAAAATACCTCCTCGCACCGCTCGAAGACGACGTCGCCGTCCTCGAAACCGGCACGCTGAAGCCGGTCAGTCGCATCCCCGGCGGCCAGCGCCCCATTGCCGCCTCCGCCACCGATGCCTGGGTGCTGACGCATCAGAGCGACCGCATCCTCCAGTGGAGCCTGCGCGACCGAAAGCTCGTGCGGGACCTCGGTCTCGAAAGCGGCAACATCACCCACGCGATCGCCTCGGCCAATTGCCGCTGGCTGGCCGCGCTCAACAGCACCGGCGCCCTGTTCCTTTTCGATCTGCACAGCGCCCAGCCGCAGCAGCCTATCCGCGTGGAGCGCCCCCTGCCGGATCGCTCGCCGCAGGTGATCGACGATAGCGGCACGCGCCTCTGGTCGATCAGCCGGCTCAATGACCTCACCTGCCACGAACTGCCGGGCGGCCGGCTGCTCTGGCGCAAGGCCCTCGACGCCCGCCCCACCAGCGTCTGCCACTTCGGCGGGCGCGGCCAGATCGCCGTGGCGCTGCTGAATGGGGAAATTCAGTTCCACAACGAGCGCGACGGCCAGCGTATCTCCAGCATTTCCTCCGGCAGCACCGCCGCCCAGGCGCTCGCGAAAACCCAGGATGAAACCCGTCTCGTCGCAGCGGGCATCGAGGGCGAGTTGCACGTGATCGCCGCCGAGAGCGGGCTCTATCTCACCCGCCTGCAAACCGGCACGGCCGATCCCCTGCGGTTCGCGACCGTCGCGCCCAATGGCGCGGCGATCGCGATCCTGACCAAAACGGGCCTGCTACGCGAACTGCAGGCGCGGTAGAGACTGCGGAGGAGGCGTCAGCGACGGCTTACTCGCCATCGTCCTCGCCATCCTCGTCGCAGTTATCCGGTGGCTCGCACTCCGGCTCCTCCTCTTCCTCACCGCCACCTTCCGGCGGCGGCGGCCAGGCATCGTGCTCGCTCATCGAGCACACTTCATCCTTTGACTCAGTCGGCTTGACCTCGCCGTATTCGACAGGAGGCCGCCGCGAAGCGATCACCAGTTCACAGCTATCGCCCTCGAAATTGAGCAACCACACCAGCGCTGGATCGGCCGGCGAGTCCTTCGGCTGCACGCGACGCAGCCGCTGATTGACGGTCTGTTCCACGCCCGTGAAAGGCCCCAATTGGGCCTTGCCGTACTCCCGGATCAATTTCACCGAAGAACCCGTGACCCTCAGCAGCGCCACGCTCCAGTGCTTGGCCTGCACCCCGATGTTCGCGAGGCTGTAGGGCGTGCCCCGTTCCACGTTTTCGAGCCGACGAATCGCCACGCGATACCAGCGCAACGCGTCTCCGCTCTCCACCGCCGCCTGCCGGGTGAGCAAGGTGCTCGTCACCTCGATCGATGCGGCGCCCTCGGCCTTGAAGCGGCGGATGCAGGCGGTCTCCTGCTCCGTCAATCGCGCGTGGTCGTAGTTTCGCGGGCTCTTCTCGTCTTCATCCCTATCGTTCGGTGATGCCATGGCGGAGGTAATCGAATTTCAGTTGTTGTGTGACTGCAGAGGAGGGAACCGACAGCGACTCAGCTGTCTCCGTCCGTAAGTCCAAGAGTAACCTATCGGCCTCTCCCAACCCATCTTGAGACAGAATCGTCGCTGCAACACGGAACGCATGTCATGCCGACGTTCTTTCAAGGATCGTCAAAAATACTCCGAGCGCGCCGGTTCCATATAGGCCAATAAGCGATCGGGGTTTAAGCCCAGCGTCTTCGCCCGTGCATTGCATTATCTGCGCGCATCGACCGGTCCGCGGAGCCCTAGGTGGAAACTCGCGCATACCGTCGCGTCGCTCTCATCGATGTCGTCTTAAACCCTTCGTTTATGACCGGCATCTAACGGGAATATGAGCGACCATCCCTATCTCCGGAGCATGCAACTCTTCGGGTGGATCGTGCTGGGGCTATCTATTGCCAGCGCTCGCGCGAACCTGGCCCCAGCCGAGGCGAAAGCCGTTCCGGCAGCATCCCCAGCCCCCACTGAGGCCGCCGTACTAGCAACGATGGTTTCGCCGGACGAGCCCGGCGAGCGCCTCCGGTTGCGCGGGACGGTTTTCGAGGCCGATGGCAAAACGCCGGTGCCCGGCGCCAAGCTCTACGTCTATCACACCGACGCCTCAGGAAAATACTCGCTTACCGAAGCAGGTGTCGGCGACGAGCGAAACCCCCGCCTGCAATGCCGCCTCGAGACGGACAAACAGGGCCGCTTCGAGATTCTGACGATCTTCCCGGGCCCGTATCCTGGAGGAAAAACGCCGCGACATATCCACATCATGGTGACGGCACCTGGCAGGGCGGATCACAATGCCACCTTCCAGTTCGCCAACGATCCCAACCTGACACCGGAGGACTATCAAAAGCACGGAAGCGACGGCACCTTCTCCGGAATCCGTCCGACCGAACGCGGACCCGGCGGCGAGCTTTATTGCGTGCGGGATATTCGTCTTCGCTCAGCCCGATAGAAGCTCTCGTGAATCCCCCGAAGCGGCGAAAGCGTGGCCAAGGTGAAACAGCAGGGAAACGTCGCCGGCACCTGGATCAGGTCGTAGGACCGGCCAGCGGCTACGCCGCGCGACAGGTGCAAATGGCTGCCCGAGTAGGGGTCGAACCTACGACCAAGTGATTAACAGTCACCTGCTCTGCCACTGAGCTATCGGGCAGTGGCTGGCGCGACCTGTGTCGCGCCATGAAGGGTTAAAAGACACGGGTGCGGGGGCTCATGTCAAAGCTCCTTTTTCAAAAGGTCACGCCAAGGAGCCTCCGGCGATGAACGACCACTCCTCGATACCCGGATAAACTGCTATTTTGCAGAAGCTTGCATCGCCATGGCGCCGAAGGAATAGCCTTCGCGAAAGAGCAATGACCCTTCGTGTTAGGATGTCTCACGCTCCGCCCATTTCCATCCTGCTCTATCTCCGCACGCGCTAAACGCCCATTTGCGGCACAAAAAAGGCGGGAAGCTCGCTGAGCTTCCCGCCTGAAAGATTTCTCTCCTTACCCCTTCCGTTTCCAATCGCTCAGTCGTCGCTGCGGCGGCCGGAGAGCATCAGGAGGATGTGCAGCAGCGTGCCCAGCGAGGCCACGAAGGCGGCGACGTAGGTCAGCGCGGCGGCGTCGAGGGTCTCGTGCACGCCGGGCATTTCGTCCTGGTCGACGATGCCGAGGTTCACGAGCTGCGCCTTGGCGCGACGGGTCGCGTCGAACTCGACGGGGAGCGTCACGAACTGGAACAGGCAGATCACGCCGAGGGCGACAGCGCCGATCATGAGCATCGTGCCGCCAATGGCAGAGCTGAAGAGGAAGATGCCGAGGATGAGGACCAGGTTTGCCACGCCCGAGGCGATTTGCGTCGCGGGGGCGAGCGTCTGGCGGACCGTCATCATCGAGTAGCCGACCTTGTGCTGGATGGCATGGCCGGCCTCGTGGGCGGCGACGCCGAGCGCGGCGAGGCTGGTGCCGTGATAGTTGTCGTGCGAAAGCGCGAGCCGCTTGTTCATCGGGTCGTAGTGGTCGGACAGCTCGCCAGGGACCTCCACGATCTCGACATCGCTGATACCGGCGGAATCCATGACCGCCCGCGCCGCTTCACGGCCCGTGATGTGGCCACGCGACGGGATCTGCACGTTCTTGCTGTAGGCGCTGCGGATTTTGAACTGCGCATACAGGCCGAAAAGCATGGGAACGATGATGAGAACAATCCAGATAAGCATGGTAGGAAGGATGAAGGTTGGAGTTGTTTGGATCGCCGGGCGCAAGCCCCGGCAATGCGGAACTTATCCACTGGCTTCGATTTGCCAGTGAAAAAGAAGCCGATTGGAAACGGTCCACCGTATTCCAATCGGCTTCGTAAAATCAACTCAACGGCGGCGGCGCCGCCGCGCCCCTTACGCCAGCTTCGGCACGTCGACCCAGCGGCGTTCGGCCCAAGACTTGAGGCCGAGTTCCGCGAGCTGCACGCCCTTGGCGCCTTCGAGGAGCGACCACGGGAAGGGGTCGCCCTTTACCACGTGCTTCAGGAAGAGCTCCCACTGGACCTTGAAGGCGTTGTCGTAGTTGCCCTGCGAGGGGACGGTGGGCCAGCTCTCGAAATACTTGATGGGGCTATCGATATCGGGATTCCACGTGCAGCGGGGCGTGGCCGATAGGTGCTGGGCGGTGCAATCGCGGAGGCCCGCGACGGCCGTGCCGTGGGTGCCATCGACCTGCAGCGTGAGCAGGTCGTCGCGGCGCACGCGGACGCACCAGGAGGAGTTGAAATTGCAGATGATGCCGTTCTCCAGTTCGAAGGTGGCGTAGGCCGCGTCGTCCGCGGTGGCCTTGTAGGGCTTGCCGCTCTCGTCCCAGCGCGTGGGGAGGTGCGTGGCGCCGAGGCAGGTGAGCGACTTCACCTCGCCGAAGAGATTCTGGATCACGTACTGCCAGTGGCAGAGCATGTCGACGATGATGCCGCCATCCTCTTCCTTGCGGTAGTTCCAGGAGGGGCGCTGCAGCTTCTCGTGCTCGCCGGTGAAGACCCAGTAGCCGAACTCGCCGCGCACGGAGAGGATCTTGCCGAAGAAACCGGTATCGATGAGGTACTTCAGCTTGAGCAGGCCGGGGAGCCAGAGCTTGTCCTGCACCACGCCATTCTTCAGGCCAGCGGCAGTGACTTCCTTGGCGAGGGCAAGCGCCTCCTGCGACGAGGTCGCGGTGGGCTTCTCGCAGTAGATGTGTTTCTTGGCGGCAATGGCCTTGCGGATGCCGATGGGGCGCTGGCCGGTGAGCGTGGCGTCGAAGTAGACCTGGTTCGCCGGGTCGGCGAGGGCGCTGTCGAGATTGGTGGTGTAGCGCTTCACGCCGGCACGGGCGGCGAGCGCGGCGAGCTTCGACTCGCTGCGGCCGACGAGGATCGGATCGGGCATGATCGTCTCGGCATCGCCGAGCTTGATGCCGCCCTGATCGATGATCGCTTTGACGGAGCGCAACAGGTGCTGGTTCGTGCCCATGCGTCCGGTGACGCCGTTCATGATGATGCCGACTTTATGCGTGGTCATTGTATCGAAGTATCGAGGAAGAGGGGGTTGAGGAGGCGTCCAGTTTAGAGAGGAGCGCGATCTTGCGTTAGGACGGCTCCGACTTTTGCTAGCACAAACCCGACCTAATGCTCGCCTGGAGTCCAGTCCTCGTCCAAAAAATCGAGATTCACGCGCTCGGCTTCGTGCTGCGAAAGCTCCAGCTGAATCGCCACCGCGCCATCGAGATCACTCCGCATCAGCACAGTTACGCGCAGTTGATCCTCTATCTCTCTGGCGAGGGCGTGCAGAGCGTGGGCGCGCGACAGCGGACGGCGCGCACCGGCGACCTCTTTGTGATCCCGGCCGAGGTGCCGCATGGCTTCGCGGTGCGCGGCCGCAGCCGGCCGCTCTGCCTCGTGCTCGACTACGAGCTCGAGGGACCGACTCGCGTGCGCGCGGCGCACCGGCGGCTCCCGCTGCCCACGCTCAACGAGCTTCACGCCCTCCTCGCACGCGTGCCCGCCAAGGGGAAGCTCACGCTCACCGACTATTCGGCGATCCTCGCCGTGGTCGCGCAATTGCTCGGGCCCTCCGCGACCGATGCGGAGCCGCCGGCACCGCGGCGGATCTTCGACCGCGTGCGCGACCTCCTGCGCACACCCACTCCCCTCGCCCAGATCGCGCAACACGCGGGCTACCATCCCGACCACCTCACGCGGAAATTGAAACGCGAGGCGGGGCTGGGACTGCGCGCCTTGCGCGACCGCGTGCGGCTGGAAGCAGCACAAGCGGCACTTCGTAGCGCGCCCACGGTGGCCGAGGCGGCGGGGCAAAGCGGGTTCGACGATCCTAATTATTTCGCGCGCTGGTTTCGGCGGCAAACGGGGCAATCGCCGCGGGCCTGGTTGGGGTCGCAGCAGCGGTGAACGCGGTCGCGGCGGTGATAGCCGAAGCGTTTTTGTAGCCTTGCGCGTGAGGCAGGACTGAAGCCGCGCTCCGTATTGAACCTCCCTCCGCTCACGCACCAGACCAACCATAGCGCAGGCCGCGTGCGCTTGCAGTCCCCGCGCACTCGCATTCCCGTATCGGCCCGCCATGGACGCCAAACGCCTCTTCATCGCTCTCACTCTGCCCGAGCCCGTGCGCGCGACGCTGGCGCGTGAGGCGCATCCACTGCCCGGCGTCACCTGGTCCCGGCCGGAGAAACTACACGTCACCATCCGCTTCCTGGGCGATGTCGCGGTCGAGCAAATCCCGGCCATCCTCGAGCGCCTGCGTCAGGTGAAAGTCGGCCCCTTTATCC
>JAZKEV010000540.1:0-1476 GCA_040386765.1 Verrucomicrobiota bacterium
TCGCAGAAGCGCACGAACCGCGCCGCTTTCTTCGAGCTCGCGATATCGAGCACGGCCACATGGTCGCGGCGAAACTGGTCCGGATACCCGCGCGCCGGCGTCCAGCTCCAGTCAATCGAATGGTCGCGCGCGTCGTTCTTCACTTTCACTGACAGCGCGCGCCAGTGGCTCACGCTGCGATTCTCCGAATACGAGTCGCCACTGCGCGGCACCGAGCGGTTCCCGACGTGGACCAGCCGCACCCAGATATCGTCGATCTTCGCGCGCAGCTTCTCGGCGCCGTCGGCGTGGATCACGATCTCCCCGTTCTCGCGCACGATCCGGTACGTGTGCCAGCCCCGCGTATCGAAATCAAAACCCGTCGCCGGCCGGTCGCCCAGCGAGATCCTATTGACCTCAAACCGCACCCAGCACCCAGCGCTGATCGCCACGCCTTGTTTTTCCGTCTCGTCGATCTTGAGCGTCGCCTCGATCTCCACCCGCGCACGATCGTCCTGCGCCGGATAAAAATTAAACTCCACTGCCCCGCGCTTGCCTCGCTCCGTCCGCAGCGTCAGCGCGTCGGCCGTAAGCTCGCAGCGCGACTCGTCGAGGATATGCGAGTTGGGCTGAAAACCCGTCAACTCCGCTTGATCGAGCACGATCGCCCGCGTGCCCGGCGTGCCCCAGACATTGCGATACGTCGCGAGGATCTTTCCCGACTGTAGCTTTCGGATGTGCACGCGCTGCCCGTAGAATGGCGCCAGCTCCGCGCGCGGCCACGTCTTCCCATTGTCGTCACTAAATAAGATCCGGCTCGGATGCCCAAAGCGCCCATTGCCCAGCCCGATCCGCGATGCCGCGAGCAGCTTTCCGGGCGCGAGCTCGGCGAGGCCGACTTCGCAATCCCCATGAAAAGGGCTGTCCGCCAGCCACCCCTTGCGCGACCACGTCTTCCCCTTGTCGTCGGAGAACACGATTTCGTTACGGTAATAGATGTCATTCCATGGCGCGGGCGGATTTTTGAGCTGGTCGGTCTTCTTCGACGAGGTGCGCGTATACGCGAGCGTGCCATCTGCCGTCTCAATCACGTAACCCGGCTCGCCGCCCACGTCGTCGACTTTTTCGCCCTTGGTCCACGTCGCGCCATTGTCCGCGCTCCAGAACATCCAGTTCGACATCCCGCGATCCGGCTTCTGCCAATCGCTGAGCATCGGAAAATTCTGGCTCGTCGTCCGCTGTCCGCGGTCGACCACGATCACGATCCGCCCGTCGCGCAGCACGCTCATCTGTGGCACCACCCAGATCGCGTGGTGCTCCCACACGCTGGCGTGCGAGATCGCCTGATACTCGCCCCACGTCCGCCCGGCGTCGCGCGAGCGCGCCACCACGATGTAGCTCGAGAGCGACGTATGGTTATCCGAAGCCTGCCAGCACGCCACCAGCGACCCATCCTTCGCCAGCACCACATTGGCGCATTTGTAATACCACCCGCGC
>JAZKEV010000540.1:1486-9802 GCA_040386765.1 Verrucomicrobiota bacterium
CGCCGATTCCGCCACCGCTAGCGAATCCCGATTAAACGAAGCCGCCTGCGACACAACCGCCGACACGCCGCAAACGATCGCCAGCGCACCTGTTCGTAGTTCCGCCTTCAGGCGGAATCCGAACCGGTTAAAGACGGCACGACCGTAGCCTGCACACGCAATCGAAGAAGTGGGGTTCATTGGGGTGAGGGTTATTTTTTGCGCCTTCTGCGCCTCTTTGCGGCTAAATCATAGTCTCATTTTTCGTCCTACGCCTTCTGCGTCTCGCCTCAGCGCGCATGCGCATGCGGGTCGCCATCGTCGAGCACGAGATTTTCCGGCCACGCGAGCTCCACGCCACGCGCTTCGAGCCGGGCCTGAAACGCCTTCGTCTTCTCCTTGCTCGCCTGCACCGCCTGCGGTGTGCCGCCGTTATCGAGGCAATAAGCCGCCAGCGCTCCGGCCGCCTCGCCGATATTCCACTCCACCGGATGCAGCCGGTAGCAGCCGTTGGTGATGTGCGTGGTGCCGATATTTTTTGCGGCCGGCAGCACGTTTTCCACCCGCACCGGCACGAGCGCGCCGAGCGGAATCCGGAAGGGCAGCGACGGCACGTCGATGTAGTTGTCGCCGCCCGTCGAGGGATGCAGGTCGATCCGGTAGTAGCCGAGGCCCACCGAGTCCTCGTAGCGCTCGGCTAGCGTCTCGCCGGGCCGGAAGGTCGCCGACACATCGCGCTCCACGATCGTCTTCATCGCGCGGATGCGGCGCGATTCGCGGATATACGGCGCCATCGCCAGCCCATCACGCGTGCCGAGCATGTCGCCGCGCAGCCGCAACCCGCGCCAGCCCACGCCGCCATCGGGGCGGGGCGCCTCGGTCTGCAGCCAGTAAACTTTCGAAAGACTCAACTGCTTCGCATCCGCCAGGCGCGCTTCGCGCGTCGCCTCATCGCAGGTGAGGAGATCGCCCTCCATGTAGTCGATCATCGGCCAGTTCACGAGGCACACGTCGCTCGCGTAGGCGCCCGGTGCGAACTGCGCGCGGTCCACGATCCGGCGGAAGGCCCACAGCCCCGAGAACAGCGCCGGCTTCTCGCGATGCGGGTTAAAGTTGTAGCGCATCTGCTCCATCGTGCGCGGATTCAGCCCGGCCCAGCCGAGCAGCGGCCCCGGCCACGGCGGCGTGAGCTTCGGCACATAGCTGCGCCAGTAGTCATAACGTGCGGGCTTCGCGATCGTGTGATCCTCCCCTGCCCGCTCCTCCAGCACGAAACACACGGAAAACGCCTGCACGTTCGATGGCGCGGCCTGCTGCGGCGCGCTCGCCTCACCCGTATCCGACTGCGCTTCAGCGCCCGACACATGTTCGACACCCGCCAGCGGCAGCAGATCGCCATTCTCCGTCGCATCGAGGAAATACTTGGCGTGCAGCTCCACGTCCACCCCGCTCACCCGATCGCGCACCGTCACCGTGCCGATCCGATTCACACTATCCGGCCGTGCGCCGATCGGCCGATGCTGCCGAAGAATCCGCACGCGCCCGCTCGAGACATACTGCGCGAGCATCGACTCCAGCACGGCCAGCGCGACACGTGGCTCGTGGCAGAGCGGCGACACCCAGCCATTGCCCGGATTCAGCCGCGGGTCGTCACGATGCTGCGGCAACAGCGGGTAGTGCTCGCGGTAGTACGCGCGCACGCCTTCGCGAAATCGCCGGTAGTTCCGCGTGCAGCCAAATTTCTCGATCCAGCCGTGCTCATCCGGCGGCACCGCCTGCGACGTGAATTGCCCGCCGATCCAGGCAAACTCCTCCGTCATCACCACGCTCCTGCCCGCCTCGGCCAGCGCCAGCGCCGCCGCGCAACCACCCACTCCGCCGCCGATGATCGCGACGTCCGCATACAACGTTTCCATGGTGCTCGGCTTAGTATGCGGAACGTGGATTCGCCGCCGCCGGCGCCGGAGTGCCATTCGCCGGCATCCCGGCAAAGGTCTTCGCCAGCTCGCGCAGCCCAAATTGCATCACCTTCACATCGCCGCCGCCGCACAGCAGCCGCGCGCCGAGCGCGTGCACGCGCCCCATCATGTCAGGGCCCACCGCCACGGTGCCCCACCACTTGCCGGCGGCCTTCGCGGCCTCCGCCACCCGGCCCATGCCCGCGCGCACCTGCTCGTGGTCGATCTGGCCCGGCAGGCCCAGCGCCACCGAGTAATCGCCCGGCCCGAAAAACAAGCCGTCGATGCCCGGCACCGCCGCGATCGCCGCCGCATTGGCCACGGCCTCCTCGGTCTCGATCTGCGCAATTACCATGGTCTGCGTATTCTGATAGCGGATATACTCCAGCGCCGGGATCGTCGCGTACGCCGCGTCGATATTGCCGGCATTCCAGCCACGCACGCCCGTCGCCTCGCCGGGCTCCGGCTTCGGGTTGTTGAACTTCGCCCATTGGATGATCTGCCGCGCCTCGTCCGCGGTGTTCACCATCGAGCACATGATGCCGCCCACGCCCGTCTCGAGGACGCGCATGACAGTCTGATAATCGCTCGCCTTGAACCGCGCGATCGTGGTCACCGGATGGGCCCGTGCCACCAGATTAAGCACGGCGAGCTCCTGTGTGGGGATGTCGAAGTGCTCGAGATCGAGCCACAACGCGTCGAATTGCCCGGAGCGGCAGATGAAGTCGATCGTGCGCGGCGTCGCGAAATTACCGGTGACATAGAGCTTCACCAGCTCACTGGCGCGCAGCTTCGCCAGGGCACGATTGGGGGTTAGTGGCATCGTCATTACGAAAAGCGTGGAAGAGAGGAAAAGCGAAGCGGCATTCGGTCCCCGCGCCAACCTCTCGTTTGCGGTCCCCCAAGGGAACCAGCAGCCGGGATCGCCGTTGCCAACGCCCGCCAACACGATGTGGTTCCCTTTCGTAACCCCATGATCGAATCGCGCACCCGTTATCAATCGTTGTCGGTGCAAGTCGCCTCGCGCCTCATTGCCGAGATTCAAAAAGGCACGTGGGACGAGTGGTTGCCCGGCGAACGCACCCTTACCCAGACGCTTCAGACCAGCCGCAAAACCCTGCGCAAGGCCCTCGCCCAGCTGCACCGCGAGGGCACGATCGAGACCCAGCGCGGTTTCGGTCACAAGATACTCTCCGCCAAGCCCCGCCGCGCCACGAAGGCCACGACGGAGATGTCCGTCGGCCTGATCACGCCGGAGTCGCTGGAAAATCTCCGCCCCTACACCGCCCTCTGGGTGGATGAGCTGCGCACGCTGCTCTTCGGCAAGGGCGTGCGCCTCGCGACGTTTTCCGGCCACCGCTTTTTCAGCAGCAAGCCCGAGAAGGCACTCGCCCGGCTCGTGGAGCACAATCCCCAAACCTGCTGGGTCCTCGCCCACTCCAACGAGCATCACCAGCGCTGGTTCCACGACCGGCGCATCCCGTGCGTCGTCGCCGGCTCGTCGCACAACGGCCTCCCACTGCCCAGCGTCGACCTCGATAACTTCGCAGTCTGCCGCCACGCCGTCGGCGAGATGCTCCGCCTCGGCCACCGCCGCGTGGCGCTCCTCGCCAAGCGCTCCTCGCGCGCCGGCGACATCGAGAGCGAGCGCGGCTTCGAAGACGGCGTCCGCGCCTCGCCGCAGCACGCGATCGAATCGCTCATCGTCCGCCATGACGGCACCGTCGACGGTGCCTACCGCGCCCTCGGCTCGCTCTTCAGCCTCGCGGCCCCGCCCACCGCCGTGCTCGTCGCGCAATCGGCCTTCTATCTCACCACCATCGCCTTCCTCGCCGAACGCGGCCTGCGCGTGCCCAGCCGCGTCTCACTCGTGAGCCGCGACGACGACACGTTCCTGGCCTACTTGAAACCCGCTCCCGCGCGCTACTCCTGCAACCCGAAGGTCTTCGCGAAACGCCTCCTGATGCAGCTCCAGCTCTGTTTCGAAGGTGAAGGCGGGCACACGCTGCATCGCATCGAGCCCAAATTCATCGCCGGTGGTTCCCTCGCGGCGCCTTTACGTGGCTGAAGTAGAGCGTTTCCCCCCTACCTCGGACGCCTCAGAATTAGCTTCGACGCTGAAAGGCGTGAGTTACGATCGCGGATTCATCGGCAGCGGGCTTCGCGGGCACCGCTTGCGCGAAAAGCGCCGGACACGACAGACTGGCCGCCGCGATCGAGAGCGGCGCGAACAGACAACGAGACAAGGAGGGGACTTTCATGGGGGGGGTTCAAACGGTGGAGACTAAGCTCGGACTGCAGGTAGGCCCGCGCCGCAGGCCCAGCGCATCGCCGCGCAGCCCCCGCTCAAGGGCAACGGTCTGGTCTCTCGCGGAGACCGCCACCAACCCGTCCTACTCGCCCAAAATCAACCGATCCCTCTCTCCGCTGCTTTTTCCCGCATTGCCGCCAGCCCCCGCGCTGCCTTCACGCTGCTTCGCTTCACCCTTTTCTTTCGAAGTTCCGGAGCGTCGGGATTTTCCGCCGCCTGACTCACTGTAATAGGAGTAGTTGTTCGTGTAGTAACCGTAGTCGCCACCGGCGTTCAGCGGCACTTGATTGAGCACGACGCCGATCAGCGGGGTCTTGAGGCTTTCCACGATCTGCTGTGCCCGCAGCACCATGCTCTGCGGATTCCGCCTGTGCTGGATCAGGAGAATCGAGGCATCGACCGCGCTTACCAGCACACTCGTATCGCTCACGCCGATGATCGGCGGTGAGTCGAAGACGATCTTGTCGTAGCGGCCCTTCAGCGTCGCGATCACTTCGCGCAGGCGGTTGCCGTAGATCAGGCTCAGCGTGAAGCCGCTCGCGCTACCGCTCGGGATGAAATCGAGGCCGGGGGAAATGGATTTCTGCACCACCTCGTCGAGCGACTTCTGGCCTTGGAGCAGATCGCTCAGGCCGGGCTCCTTGCTGCGCCCCGCGAGGCGGTGCTGCGTCGGCCGGCGCACGTCGGAGTCGATGAGCACCACGCGCTCACCGCCCGTGCCCATCAGCATCGCGAGCCGGTGTAGCGTGGTCGATTTACCCTCGCCCGGGCCGGCCGAGAAAATCACCAGCGACTGCGGCTGACCGCTCTTCAGCGTCAGATTGATATTCGTGTACAGCACGCGGAAGGGCTCCAGCTCGGCCGGGTTATCCTCCGTCGTCCCGCCCACGGTCGCGCGCGTGTACGGAATCACGCCGAGGACCGGCAGCCGCAGCCGCGACTCGACGTCGGCCACATTGCGGAAGCTCGTATCGAAATACTCCAGCAACACCGCCACGCCAACGGCGAAGACGCTGCCGAAGAGAAACGCGAAGACAGTATTGAGCATCCAGTTCGGCTTGCTCGGGAAGCGCGCGGGCTCGGCCGTATTGAGTATCTCGATCGTCTTCTTCGGCACCTGAAAATCGATTTCGCGCTGGCGAAGCGTGAGCTTGAGCGTGGTGAGCAGCCGCGTCTCGTCCTCGAGCCGCTGCGCCGCCTCTTCGAAAGGCCGCATCCGCTCGCGCGCCGAAAGGATCTGCCCCACCCTCGCCGTCTCGAGCTGGCGCTCCAGCTCGGCCACGCGCGCCTCGGCCTCTTTGTACGAAATCTCAAGGGAGCTTTCGTAGCCACGAAGCTGGTTATCCAGCTGCTCCTTGATCTTTACCCGATTATCGACGCTCGAGATGAGCTCCGGGTGCGCCTCGCCCAGCCGACCCTTGAGCTGGGTCACTTTCTGATCTGCGATGAGATAGGCCTGGAGGAGGTTCTGGATGTTCTGATCGGGGATCAGCTCGGAGTTTACGAGGCTCATCCGGTCGGCGGGCGGGATGGATTTGAAGCGCTCCCAACGCGTCTTTCGCCCGATCGAGTCCACGCGGAGCGCGATCAGGGTATTCTGCATCTGGCGGAGCGTTTCGATCTCCATGTCGGAGTAGCGCGCGCTCAGGTCCACGCCGGAGATGTTCAGGTCCTTGCGCAGTTTTTCCACGGCGTCGCGCTGCTGCGTGACCACCAGTTCCTGCTTCAGCAGCTCCTGTTTCAACTGCGCGAGCCCTTCGCGCTGGTCGGAGGTCGCGAGCGCCACGCGGTCGGTCGAGTAGGTGCGCGCAATCTCATTGGCAATGTCCGAGCCGAGCTGCGGATCCTGCGCAAAGACGTTGATCTCGATCAGCGACGAACTGCGCTGCGACTCGATGCGCAGCATCTTGTCGAGGAGGTAGCGGTAAGTGTTGGCCGAGGGCACCGGTCCCGCGACGCCGAAGGCCGTTGGCGCCAGCCGCGAGTTGAGCCCCAGCCGTTCGATCACCGGATAGAGAATCTTCTCCGACTGCATGATCTTGAACTGATCCTGCAGGAAGTAGGGATCGAAACCGTTGCTGTTCTGGGGCTCTGCGCCTGGAAGAGCTTCACTTCGCCTTCGGGCTTCTCGACGCGGACCTTCGTCGTCGCGAGATACCAGCGCGGGAGGAAGGCCGTCACCGTCAGCGCCGTCACCATCACCAGCGCGAGGATCAGCGCGATCAGCGCCTTGCGCAGACGCAGGACTTGGAGGAAATCGGCCAGAGACGCGTGGTCTTTGGCGGCAGCGGAAACGGAAGCCATGAATGGCAGGACGCGGCGCAGGCGCCGGTCAGAACTTGTAGCTGCCGCTCAGCCCCACGCGGTGGCGCTTGAGGTCGCGCGGCCCCTCCTCGGAGAAGACGCGGTCGTAGTCGTAGCTGAGCGAGACCGTCCAATTCTTGTTCGGCAGGTAGCTCACCGCTGCACCCGTGCGCACCGTGTCTTCGTCGAGATCGGCCACGCCACGGCGGCCCTGCAGAACCGCTTGCTCGTAGGTCACGGAGCCGGAGGCCACGATTAACGCCGTGAGCGCGTGCTGCACGTTAGTGAAGAGCCGGTGCACCTTCGAATCCGTGAAGCGCAGTGTGTCGGACGTCTCTTCGAGTGTGTAAGCGTAGCCGCCCACGAGGAACGAGCGCTCGCTGAAGTCGTACTTACCCGAAAACTCCGCATAGGGCGAGCGCGTGGCGGCCTCAGCGTCGCGGCTGCGCCACTCGGCACCGAGCCGTCCGGAGAGGGACATCTTCTTCGCCACAAAGTAGTCCGCACCGGCCATCAGGTAATCGGACGTCTTGTTTTTGATTTCACCGAACTTCCGGTAAAACACGTCCTGCCGGCGATACTCGCCCACCAGCTTAACCTCGGGGAGAAACGCATAGTCGGCCGAGATGCCGTACAGATTCTCCATCCGGTCGAGGCTGCGGCCCACGATGTCGTTGCGATACTTGTAGTACACCGAACGGCCCTTGAGCGTGAGCGCCACCTTGGGATGCACCGGCGTGGTGACGCGCCCGTCGAACTGGTTGCGTGTGAACGATTGGTCGGGATTCAGCGCGGCACCGGGGATCGTGCCGATGCCGGGCAGGGCCGACTCGGGATTGCGCGAGAGCAGCAGCGTGTCGGTCACATCGATCGTCGTAGCCTGCGAAAAGGCGTGCGCGAGCCGCAGCATGGCTTCGTGGCTATCGAGCAGCTTGTCGCCCGGCCGGTCCACGAAGTAGTCGAGCGTCGGGCTGTAAGCCGCCGCGAAAAAAGTCTGAGGGGAGAGCGAGCGATTGTACGCCACCCGGGGCGACAGCGAAAAAATCATCGAATCCACCTCGTCGGTGGCCGCACCGAAGAGATTGCTGTCGTAGGAGATGCCTCCCTTTACGGTGACGGTGAGGTCCTTGCCCTGCTCCTGCTCGGGCACGGGCGCGTAGACCGCGCGGAGCGGCAAGGCCGCCAGCAGGAGTCCGCCAATGAGAAGCACACGCGGAAAGGTAATCATCAGAAGCCGTTGAGCGGCGCGGACCCTAGGCAATCACCCCTACGACGCAATTACATTTCCCCGCGCCACCGTGGAGACACGGCATCCGGCATACCCGCCCTATCTCGGCCGGCCCTCCGGCAGCGCCGGGTTCAGCAGCACATAGAAATTCTCCGCAAACTTCTCCGCCCTCCCAAGCGGAAAGGGCTTGGGCATTTCGCCCGTGAGCAGGCCTGCGTAGACCTCCCCCCATTCGCCGAAACGATTCGCCACCGTGCTCAACGCCCCACGGCTGATCACTTTCGCATTCAGCTCGCTGAAAAACGGCCGGTCCAGTGTCCGCGGTGTCAGCAGCAGCTCACCGACCGGCTGCTCCAGCGTGATCGCATAAAAATCCCGCAGCTTCGGCGGCTGCGACCATGCGCGCGTGTCGCCGTACCACGCGACGCCCGCCGGCACATCGGCCATGATTCCATAGCGCCCCGGCTGGCCCCGGCGGCTGAAATCCTCGCTCACATTGCGGAAAAAGCTCGGGAAATACGGCGGATAGGAGAAGT
>JAZKEV010000540.1:9812-10297 GCA_040386765.1 Verrucomicrobiota bacterium
AGGAGCGGCACACCCTGGATCGCCAGCAGCAGCGCCGCCACCGTCCGCGGCCACTGCGAGAGCCGGGCATTGCTGCCCAACAGCACGAAAAAGAAGCCCGCGCCAAAAACCATCAGCACCGGCGCCAGCCAGACCGTCACGAGCCGGTCACTCTCGCCCGAGTTGAGCGCAGCCTGCGCCGCCAGCAGCACCGCCAGCGCGATTGTGGCGACCCAGCGCAGCCGGTTCGCCACCGCCGAGCGAAACGCATACAACCAGCCCGCGACGAAAAAGGCCGTGAGCCACATCGCACCGCCCGACCAGATGCGCGACTTCAGGTTCTCCTGAAGCGAGGTGAGCGTCTTGTTGCCCAGCTTCCGCAGGTCGATCCGCGGCAACTCCGCCGCTAGGCTGGCCCGCACCGTCGCCGGTTCTGCCGTGGGATCGCCAAACTTCAGCGCGACATTCTGCACCGCGAGCGCCGTCGGGCTGCCGGTGAGCGCGAT
>JAZKEV010000541.1:0-7032 GCA_040386765.1 Verrucomicrobiota bacterium
CGAACAACTTCCCCGAGTTCACCGGCCGCGTGTGCCCGGCGCCGTGCGAAGGCTCGTGCGTGCTCGGCATCAACAACCCGCCCGTCACGATCAAGAACATCGAGGCCGCAATCACCGACAAGGGTTGGGAAGAAGGCTGGGTCAACCCCGAGACGCCCAAGGTGCGCACCGGCAAAAAGGTCGCCGTCATCGGCTCCGGCCCCGCGGGTCTCTCCGCCGCCGCGCAGCTTAATCTCGCGGGCCACACCGTCACCGTCTTCGAGCGCGCGGATCGTCCGGGCGGCCTGCTGATGTACGGCATCCCGAACATGAAGCTCGACAAGAAGGAAGTCGTGCTGCGCCGCATCAAGTTGATGGAGCAGGAGGGCATCAAGTTCATCTGCAACGCCAACGTCGGCGACAACGTGGAGCCGCAGATCTTCCTCAAGGAATACGACGCCACCGTCATCTGCACCGGCGCCACGCAGCCCCGCGATCTCCCGATCGAGGGCCGCAGCCTGAAGGGCGTGCACTTCGCGATGGAGTTCCTCACCGAGAACACCAAGGCCGTCCTCAACGGCGGCGCCGAGCACTGCCCGATCAATGCGAAGGGCAAGGACGTCGTCGTCATCGGCGGCGGCGACACCGGCACCGACTGCGTCGGCACCTCCGTGCGCCACGGCTGCAAGAGCCTCGTCCAGATCGAAATCCTGCCCAAGCCCCCGCTTGAGCGCGCTGCGGATAATCCGTGGCCGGAGTGGCCCAAGACCTACAAGATGGACTACGGCCAGGAGGAAGCCGCCGCGAAATTCGGCGCCGATCCGCGCGTGTATCTCACGACCGTGAAGAAATTCGTCAGCGACGAGAACGGCGCCGTGAAGGAGCTCGTGACCGTCGAGATCAAGTGGGAGAAGAACGACAAGGGTCAGTTCATCCCGAAGGAAGTTCCCGGCACCGAGAAGACTCGCCCCGCGCAGCTCGTGCTGCTGGCCATGGGCTTCCTCGGGCCCGAGCAGCCGCTCCTCAAGGAGCTGAAGCTCGAGACCGATCCCCGCTCCAATATCAAAGCCGAGCACGAGAAGTACACCACGAGCATCAAGGGTGTCTTCGCCGCCGGCGACTGCCGCCGCGGTCAGAGCCTCGTGGTGTGGGCAATCAACGAAGGCCGCGGTGCGGCCCGCGAGTGCGACCGCTACCTGATGGGCTACACCGATCTCCCGTAAGTCGTAGTTTATTTTCGGATACGGAAAAGGCGGGCTGAAAAGCCCGCCTTTTTTTCTTTCTGCATCTCCGCCCCCGCGCTTACACGCGGGGCTCGGAAACTATATCGAACTCACGGATCGAGATCGTAGACCTCCACGAGCGCGACGCCAGTGGTGCCACCCACGCCAGTGACGACGGCGGTGTAGCCGCCAGGGGGCAGACGCACCAACACAGCCGCGTCCTTGCTGCCCGCGGTCAGCGGGAAGGCACCGGCCGAAACAGCCGCGGCCTCGATGGCGGCGCGGCCGCTGTCGCTCCAATCGTTGTTCGAGCTGATCGAGAAATCGCGGCTGAGCGGGATAATGGTCAACGTCGGATCGGCCAGCACGCCGCCGACCCCGAACGCCGTCAGGCCCGGGCCGACCGCGCGAATGAGCAGCTGCTTGGGCGAGGTACCCGTGATAACAAAACCGGGCGTGAGACCATCGGCCGTCACCGTGCCGCGCGTCGATACGTTGATCAGCCGCGTGGGCGAGGTCAGCGCATCGGCATCGTAGATCTCGGCCAGCGCCACACCGCCCGCTACTCCGCCCGCCGGGGTGATGCTTACCGTGTAAGCGCTGATCCCCGTCACGGGCAGCGCAGCCAGGGCAGCAGAATCCTTCGAGCCGGCCGGGAGAGCGAAGGCACCCACATTCGTGGCCGTCGTGGTCAGCGCCGCCACTTGCGAGGCCGGCGTGCCCCAATCGTCGTTGGCAATCAGTATCGAGGTCTGACCGCTCGGAATCAGATCCATCTTCGGATCGCTCAAGGTACCCGTCACGCCGAAGATGCCGAGCGTCGGGCCGACGGCGCGGACGAGAAGATTCTTGGTGCCGTTGCCGCGCATCACGAAGCCGGGCGTGAGCGCCTCACCGCTGCTCGCGCCGCCGCGCGTGGAGACGTTGATGATGCGGCTGCCGCCCGGGACATTTACCGTGAGGATGGCGTAGCTGCTCGTCTCAGTGTTGATGCCGTCGGTGACCCGCACGGCGTAGAAGCCGCTGGCGCTGGCGGGCACGCTCGGAATCGTGTAAGAGGCCGCTGTCGCGCCTGCGATGGGCGTGCCGTCCTTGAGCCACTGATACGTGAGCGCGCCCTGCAGGGACTGCGCAGTGACGCTGAGGGTGGCAGTGGAACCGAGCTGGACAAATTGAGATTGCGGAGGCGCCACGATCGCGATGCCTCCCGTCACGGTGACCGTGAAACTCGTCTCGGCATTAACGCTGTTGGTGTCCGTGGCGCGCACCGTAATCGTGGTGGAGCCGACGGAAACGGGCGTAAGCAGGAGCGTGGAGTCGACGACCGCCAGCGTGGCCACCCCGGGATTCGAGCTCTGCGCGGTGAAGGCGATCACGGAGCGTGCACCGCCCGCAGGATAGATCGGGACGACGCTTGCGGAGTTGATCGTCACGAAATTGCTCACCTGCACGTTAGCTTGACCCGCCGCGACATCGCGCAGCGGGAAGTCACCCATCCCATCCACCGTAAAGCGTGGGACGCGGGAGATCGCTTCGATCACGCTCATGCCGTTGCCGATCACACGAGCAAAGACAGTGAAGCCGCCGTTCTGATTATCGAGATTGCCGGCATTATTGCCGAGATTCACAAACCACTCGCTCGTCGCGCTATCGGGATTGCCGCCGATCTTCGCCATCGCCACAGTACCGCGCAGATTGGAGCGACGGAACTCGTTGCGCACGGCAGCGAAGGTCGCGATGTGCTCCAACGGCAGTTTCGACAGATAGCCGCCCGCCTGCACCACAAAATCAGGAGGTGCGCGGTGTACGATGGTGTTATTGTAGCGACCGCCGTTAACGTACTCGAGGAAGTTGGCCTTCGTGAGCGGCGTATCGTCGAAAAGCTCGAAATTATAGCGGCCGAAAACGGAGTCGAACTGCACCACGGTGCCGGTGACGTCGGGCAGCCCGAAGTGCGAACGGAGATCGACGGTCACGCCGGCGCCACCCAGGGAGAGCGAGCGCTCGGGCATCGCCTGGGTCAGCGTAGGCGTCGTTTGCGCGAGAAGAGCCTGGGCGCCAGCGAGCAAGGCGACTAGGAGGACGGAGCAGCGGAATGAGATCACGGTTGGAAGAATCAAGGAGGGGCAGCGACGGGCAAGCCAAGGTGTTTGTTCCGCCGAAGTTGGGTTTTGGGTTTCGGAAGCAACTACATTTCGATCACGGGAGGGTCGCCCGGCCGACGTGGTGGCGAGACGTCCCAGCGCTCAATAGGATGCGATGAACCGCAATGTACACACGGTATATTGGGCTGCAAGGTGTTGCAGTGCGGGCAGACTGAGCGAGTGGAAAAGGGATCGAAACGATTGCCACAACTCCCACATGCCCAGAGCGGTCCGCCCGGCGGCTGCTCGTGACAAGTGGGACAGGCTACGGAGGTGTGACGCGGAAGTGCGGCCAGTTGTTTCAGCGCGTGAGCGTGCTTGTAGGAACGATAGCACTCGTAAGCCAGGAGCGCAGCCATGCTGCCGGGGAAAATGAGATCCTGCCAGCTCCTGACCCGGATCCAGCCCCAATATACAGCACCCGCCAGCACCACGGGGATGCCGATCAGCCCCACGGTGGTGGCTATCCGCAGGCTTTGCGCCCGGCCCAGCTTGAACCAGAGGAGCGCCCGCAGCATCTGGCCGCCATCCAAGGGGAAGATGGGCAGGAGATTGAAAAGCAGCAGGCGTTGGTTGATCGCGAAGACTTGGACGAAATAGAAGCCGATTTCCGGGTTTTCACGCCACCAGCCTTGGGCGTCTCCCAACTGGATTACCCAATATAAAATCGGGTAGAGCACCACGTTGACGAGCGGGCCGGCTGCGATTGCCCACAGTTCGGCGCCGGGGCGTGGCGGCGTTTTCACAAACGCGATACCGCCAAACGGCCACAACAGAATCTCGCGCGACTCACCTCCGACCTGCCGGCTGGCCAGCACGTGTCCAAACTCGTGGATCAAAACGATGAGGAACAGCGAGACATACACCGCGATGTTCAGCGGCAACATCGCCTGCGACGACCCGGAGAGGAAATACCAGGCGACAAGGAACCAGCTCCAATGCAGAAACACGTCCACCCCCGCGAGGCGGAAGAGACGGATCGAACCGGAGCGTGAGGGTGCCATCACCCGCCAGCTTGGCGGGAAACCAAGGCGGAAAGACACCTAAAAATGTGCCGGGCCCCTCTCGCGGGCCGATTTCAGCAGGAGGGCACGTCCGCAACGATAGAGGTGACCGGCGCATCCCATCCCCCGATCCCCGCGCTCACGCGCAGGGCCACATCTACAGAAGTCGCCTCGGAGTTGTTTGTAGGGGAAAAGGGACTACGGTGCGGATATGAGTCGAGCGTTTGTTCGTGAGTCGGATGTACCGCAGCTTTTGGATTTGCCGGCCCAGGTCTCGCCGTTGCCACCAGGGGCGAAGAATTATCTGACCCCAGGCGGGGCGCGGCGGCTGCGCGACGAATTGCAGCGGCTGCTGGAAGTGGAACGGCCGCGGCTCGCGAGCGCGCCGACCGAAGACACCGATGCGAAACGGGAGCTGCAGATCCTCGATCAGCGAATCCGCTACTTGCAGGAAAGCCTCCGCATCGCGGAGGTGGCCGACGTAACCCCGGGGCCGACGGATGTGGTGCGCTTCGGCACGACGGTTACCGTGCGGTCAGCCGACGTGGAAACGAAGTATCGCATCGTCGGCGTCGACGAAACCGATCTCGAGCGCAACCACGTGAGCTGGCTCTCACCCATCGCCCGCTGCCTCATGAATGCGAAGCACGGGGACCGCGTGATCTTCAAAGCCCCCCGCGGCACGCGCGAACTGGAAATCACAACGATCGAGTACGAGGCGGATTGAAAGGAGTGCGGATTTTTAGTCCGCCCTCCTTTAGCGTATCCGGTTTTAGGTTACGGCTGAGCTGGCCAGCGGCCGATGGCGACTTCGTAGGCGGGGACGAGCTTCAGGCGGGAGTGCAGTCCATTGAGCCAGCCACCGCGCTGCGTGGTGTAATCGGAGGTCGGCAGGCTCCACGTGACACCGACGATCTCGAAGTTCGCCCGCACGAGCACGCCGATCGTGCCCATGCCGATACCGGGGACGTGGGTCTCGATGCCATTGATCGGAAGGAGCCGGGAATCGTTGGTGTGCAGGCTGCTCGAGCTATCGAGCACCTCGACCTCGTAATAGGTGGTGCCAGCGTGGGCGGCGAGCGAGTTGGCGTGAGTGGTCGGATAGGCTTTGGCCGAGGCGAGATTCACGTGGGTGATGATCATCGCGTGGTCCTTGTCGTCGGTCCCCACCTGCCACCAGAAGAGGAGATCGCCGGGGAGCGCCAGGTCGAGCCGCGTAACCTGCGAGGCGAAGCCTTTGCCGGCCTTGAGGAGCGCGATGTATTGATAAGGCGCGGGGCTCACGCTGGTCTTCGTGGTCTTGAGCAGCGGGTCGTAAAAGGAGTGCGCGCTCCAGTTCCAGTTGTAGACGTTCTTGAGGAGATGGGTGACCAGCGGGGAGCACTTGGTGTTGTTGGCGGCGAGGATGCCGGCCGGAAGATTGGCGAAGCGGATGAACGAGGCATCGGTTGCGCTGTTCCAGCTGCCGCCGTATCGATTGAGCGAAACGCCCCCGGCATCGTTAAAGACGCCGGCATCCTGCGCGCCGGAGATTTCGTCGAAGAGCTGAAGGCCTTTCGCGAGGTGAGCGGGCTGCGCCGCAAAGGCCGCAACCGAGCAGAACACAATGATCGCGCCGAGCGTGAGCGTCGCGAAGAGGCGCGTCCACGTGGGACGCGAGGAGTTTGAAGAGGAGACAAGTTGCATGACTCCACCAGCGTGCCAGAAAGCGCGTGCTTGCGGTATTGCCCGATCGCCGGGGGCCGAAAGGCTAAGGGGAGAGCGTGTTCGACGCTGTTGAGGCGGGCTTACGCCAGGATCGGGATAGACGTCGTGTACAGCGGGCAAATGTGTGTGATTGAAAATCACGTGTACCGGCAAGGGGCACCGAGGGTTCGACGCCCTCGCGCTCCGCCGCCCTCCCATTTTCCGTGTAGTCTGCGGGCGGGTAGGGCAGGATGGCGGCTCACCATGACTCCCTTCCACACTCTCCTCACGCATCCGGGCGGTGCGCATAAGGATGAATTTCTGGCGTGCTGCGTTCTCCTCACCGTGCAGGCGGTGCCGATTGTGCGGCGGGAGCCGGGCGTGGCGGAGCTGGCCGATGCGGCGGTGTGCGTGGTGGATGTCGGGCATGCGCATGACCCGGCGCTGAATAATTTCGATCACCACCAGCTGCCCAAGGATCACCCGCCCACGTGCGCGCTCTCGCTCGTGCTGCAGGCGCTCGGGCTCTATGACGACGCGCGCGAATTCTGTCCGTGGCTCGAAGTCGCGGAGTGGTTCGATGCCCGGGGACCGTTTGCGACCGCCGACTGGCTCGGGGTCGACCGCGACACATTGGGGCGGCTCGCCTCTCCCATCGATGGGGCGCTGCTGCGCCGCTTCTCCGCCAGCGCGCGGTTCGAGCCAGGGGAGCCGCTCTGGGAGCTCATGCGCGAGATCGGCGCGGATATCGTCGGGTACGTGCGCACCCTCCGCGAGCGTCTGGCCTATTTGGAAAAGCACGCCGAGTTCTGGCAACTCGAGCTGCCGGGTAAAACCGCCGAGGTCCTCTTTCTTCCGCGCACCGAGCCCGCGCTCGACGACCCGTCATTGGGGCTCGATCACTTCGTCGAGCGTCGGGGCAAGCTCGAGACGGTCGTCGCCACCGCCTCTCCCGACCGGCGGGGCGGCGGGTATGGGCTGAGTCGTTTCCGCGAC